>JBDLJW010000122.1:0-5243 GCA_039714135.1 Verrucomicrobiota bacterium | reverse complement strand
GCTTCTTCAACAGGCGCTTCCTCTGAAGGAGCTTCTTCCGTCTTCAGCAACTCTTTTTTCTGTACCTCGCGCTCATCCTCCACGCCTTCTTCATGGGCTTTCTTAATCATCTCTTCGTAAACGACCTTGTCGTTGACGGCATAGATGTAAGGTTTGGCGAAAACATCTGCGGATTCACGGTTTTCATCGCACATTTTAATGGCAGCCTTGCCGGCTTCCTTCAAGGTCGCTCTGCCATAGTCATAGCCAAAGGCATAGTCTCCATTGGCGGCAACGGCCAGAATGAACACCTTGTTGCCCGGCAGTTTAAAGTAATCAAGGAGTTGAGCCTGAACCTTGGGCGGAACCTCGGGGACATACGGCCCACTGCTGGTGCAGCCAGCAAACAGAGCAAGAACAACAGAAACAAGAAAGACCTTTGTCAACACTTTCATAACCCACATCTCCTAATCGGTTGAATAATATCTATGCACCTTAGACATCAAGGGTTCAGCAGTCAATCTAGCAAAACAACGAAAACACAATATCGGAAAATGACATATCCACTAAACCGGCCGCATCATTGCCCTCGGCATGAATAACTTTCCCCTTGGCCACCTCAAGCCGCAGCCCGTTCCGCTCCAGCGAAAACCTTGGGGTTGCTCCATATTTCCACCCGTCGGAAACCTGCCTCTCAACCAACGGATGCAATACCGCTTCATTAAGATCGCCTTCACTCCAGCGGGACAACCGGCCCTCGTTATACAGAGCGCAAAAACTCTCCTCCATCGCCGCCGAAAGCTCCGCCACTCCCAGGCCAAGATTCATCACCTCCGCTGGAATGGAGGAAATGGCGCGGGTTTCGATTCCGCCGAGCATGGAACCGAGATAGCGGTCCAGCCGTTCCAGATCGGTATTAAGCAACAAGGTTCCATGGTGCAGCGCCCTGCCCTTGCGAAAGCAGAATGCGTTGCCCGAAAACTTGCGGCCGTCCACGCTCAGATTGCTCTTTCCCGTCTTTTCCGCATGAATCCCAAAACCCTTCAATGCATGGAACACCATCTCATAGGCCTGCTCTTCCCGGTATTCCGTCCGATCGACAATCACGCAATAGTTCAGGTTTCCGGCATCGTGATAGACCGTTCCCCCTCCCGAAACCCGCCGCGCCAGCGGCACGCCCTCGTCGCGCATTAAATCCAGCCGACACTCGCGCCACGGGTTCTGGTTCTTGCCCATTACCACCGCACAATCGCTCCGCCAAAGAAACAGAACCGGCCCGCAATCGACGACCTGCTCCAGCAAATATTCCTCGATCGCAAGGTTCCGGTAGACATCCAGATTTTGGGATTCAACAATCAACATGCTGTTTTTCTTTTGTTCGAACTCCTGCAGGTGGTTAAAGTGCACGTATCATGTCAAAGATCACCGAACAATTCATCCGAAAAATACCCAAGACCGACCTGCACCTGCATCTCGACGGATCCTTGCGCCTCCCCTCCCTTATCGAAATGGCCAAAGCGCAACAGATCGACCTGCCCTCCTATGAGGAAACCGGTCTGAATGAACTGGTATTCAAGGAGCGCTACGTCAACCTCGGCGAATATCTGGCCGGATTCGCCTATACGGTCGGAGTTCTCCAGAACATGGAAAACCTCGAACGCGCCGCCTTCGAGCTGGCCGAGGACTCCTATGCCGAAGGCGTCCGCTATATCGAAGTGCGCTTTGCCCCGCAGTTGCACGTCACCCACGCCACCGAAATCGGGAATGTTGTCCGGGCCGTTTTCAAAGGGCTGGAAAAAGCAAAAAAACAGCTCAACATGAACACTGGCGAACCCGACATGCCGTTTGAATACGGCATTATTCTCTGCGCCCTGCGGCGCTTCAACCGCCAAATGTCGCCCTACTACGAGCGCTTGCTCAACCGCGGCCGCAGCTCCACGTTGCGCTACTCCTACGCCCGCGCCTCTCTTGCACTGGTCAAGGAAGCCGTCAAGCTTCGCGATGAAGGCCTGCCCATCGTCGGATTCGACCTCGCCGGCGAAGAGGCCGGCTATCCCGCCGTCCACCACAAGGCCGCCTTCCAGCGTGCCCACAGCAACTTCCTGCGCAAAACCGTCCATGCCGGCGAAGCCTACGGCCCCGAATCCATATTCCAAGCCATTACCGAATGCTACGCCAACCGCATCGGCCACGGCACCTTCCTCTTTTCCGAAGAGGCCATCAAACTCAAGTCCATCAAGGACAAGGCCGGATACATTGCACAACTTAGCGAATACATCGCCAACCAGCGCATCACCATCGAGGTCTGCCCCACCTCCAACCTTCAAACCATCCCCGAGTTCGAAACACTGAAAGACCACCCGATCCAACTCATGATCAACAACGGCCTCTCCGTCAGCGTCAGCACCGACAACCGACTGATCTCCCACACCAGCGTCACCAACGAGCTTCTGCTCTGCGCCCGGCATCTCACATTAACCGACAGTCAGTTCCGCGATCTCGTCCTCGCCGGCTTCAAGCGCAGCTTCTTCCCCGGCCCCTACTCCGAAAAGCGCGCCTACGTTCGCCGCGCCATCAATCTCTACGATGGCCACGCCAAACAGCATCTCGACTGAGATCTGCCAAAAACATCCCGATTGGCCGACCAACTGGATGCCGGAGATGCGGAGTTTTTTTTGAATCCGGTATTGGAGACCCGCGCTCCATCCTCTATATTCCGCGTTTTCCAAACCAAATAGAGGAAAAGGATTTATGAAAAAACTCGTAATTGGCCTGCCGAAAGGCAGTTTGCAGGAATCAACATACGCGCTGTTCAAAAAAGCGGGATTCGCCATCAAGGGTGGCTCGCGCTCGTATTTCCCGTCAATCGACGACGATGAAATCGAGATTCGCATCCTGCGCTCGCAGGAAATGAGCCGCTATGTTGAGCATGGCATGCTCGATGCGGGCATTACCGGCCTCGACTGGATCGAAGCCAACGGCTCCGACGTTGTCGATCTGTGCAGCCTGGTCTATTCCAAGCAGAGCAAACGCCCGGTGCGCTGGGTTCTGGCCGTTCCAAACGACTCGGATATCCAGTCCGTCAAGGATCTCGAAGGCAAGAAGATCGCTACCGAGGGTGTCGGCATTGTGGAGCACTGGCTGGAGCGCAACGGCGTGAAGGCAGAGGTCGAGTTCTCATGGGGCGCCACCGAGGTAAAGGTTCCCGATTTTGTCGATGCAATCGTAGACATCACCGAAACCGGCAGCTCGCTCCGCGCAAACAACCTGCGCATCGTCGAGACCCTAATGGAGTCCTACACCAAGTTCTTCTGCGCCAAGGATGCATGGGCGGACGAATGGAAGCGTAGCAAGCTCGAAAAGATTGCCCTTCTGCTGAAGGCGGCACTCGACGCGGAAGACAAGGTGCTGATCAAACTCAACGTTGGAGAGAAAAACCTCGAAAAGGTCAAATCCCTCCTGCCGGCCCTGCACGCCCCCACCGTCAACAAACTGACCGATGAAGGCTGGTATGCCATCGAGACCGTGGTCGACGAATCAGTCGTTCGCGAAATCATCCCGCAGCTCAAGGAAAACGGTGCTGAAGGAATCATCGAAATTAGCTTGAATAAAGTAGTGGCTTAACTATTGTACTGGCCCTTTTGGAAATAATCAGGAGAAAACATGGGTACCATCAAAAAATGGCGGAAGAAAAAAATGTCGAACCACAAGCGTCGCAAACGCCGTCGCGCGGATCGCCATAAAAAGAAATAGGCATTAACCGCCTAAAATCGTTTTCGGCAAGGCTGAAGCCCTCGGGCTTCGGCCTTGCTTTGTGTTTATCCTTAAAAAATAAAACCCCCGCGCACTTAATCCGCACTCATCGCTTGTCCCCATGCGGTGGAAGATCTAAGCTGTCGGCCATGCTGAAACCGAACCAAATCCTATGGCTGGCTGGACTTCTTCTGTTTTTCAAAGCCACGGAAAGCCCGGGGCAATACACGATTCGCGAAGGCGATGAGCAAGGAACAATCCAAAGCCGTACGATCCTCGTTCCCTACGCATTTTCAACAGAGACACTCGGCCTGGGCCTCGGGGTTGGCGGAAGCTACGGCCCGAAGACACAAAGCCTCTACTACGGAACCGCCTATTCCACCGACAACGGCTCGACCTTCGGCATGCTCGGCGGCAGCAACATTCGGATTCGTGGAACCGACCGCCTTTATATCCACCCCACGATCATGCTCGGGCATTTCACCCACATGCGCGTCTATGCAGATGGCAACCCCGCCTTCACCGGCGAACGCGCAGGCTCCAACGAATCCAGCTCCGACAACTATATCGAGGAAAACGCCCAGGATGCCGTCGTGGACCTCAAAATGCGCTACACCCTCCCATGGGGGCACTTTCGCGACACCGCCGTCCATACCTACATCACAAAGAATGGAATCCTAAAGGAAAGCCCCAGCGGCGCGGATTCGTGGAACCCCCTTGAAAGCGGCCGGTCGAGCATCCTTTTCAAGCCCTACTACCGCCGACAATTCACCACAGCCAAAGACAAGAAACTCGAAACCCTCTATTTCGAACTCGGATACGAACACGACAACCGCGACTTTGCCCTCAACCCCCACCGCGGCTATCTCATCAAGACAAGCATTGCCCACGACCCCGACTGGCTGAAAGAGACCCGCCGCTGGACCTCGCTCAGCGGCGAAATCAACAGCTACATCCCGCTCTGGGATGCCAGCTGGAGCCGGCAGCAAACCCTCGCACTCTCGCTATGGAGCGCCTACTCGCCCTCATACGATCCCGACTCGTCCATGGAACGGGACGGAAAGGCGCCCTACTTTACCGGCCCCACTCTCGGTGGATTCTGGCGACTGCGCGGCTACCCTTCCAACCGCTTCCACGACAAGGCCGCTATCCACTATTCCGCCGAATACCGGGTCATGCCCGAATGGCAACCCTTTTCAGAAATCGGACTCCTTGACCCGCTGAAAGTCCGCTGGTGGCAGATTGTCGGGCTGGTGGAAGTCGGCCGTGTCGCACCCTCCTGGGACATCGGCACACTGCACAGCAAAATGAAATACGATGTCGGCATCGGCCTGCGCGGCATGTTCCACGCCAGCATCGGGCGGCTCGACATCGTGGCCTCCGATGAAGGCTTCGTCTTTTCCGCCATGCTTGGACAATCTTTCTAGAACAAATTCAGGAAACTCCTTATATCATATTCTATATATTTAGGTCGTATATTGCCCTAAAAATGACGATTTTATATAGTATGT
>JBDLJW010000121.1:0-5279 GCA_039714135.1 Verrucomicrobiota bacterium | reverse complement strand
CATCGGCCTGCTTTTTGCGGTTGGAATAGCCTACTTGCTCGTCTTTCTGCTGCTCGTTCGCATTCTACGACTTGTTCGGCAAGTCGACATCGCCGACTTCCAGGCCATTGGAATCCCTCGCCTCAACAAGTTGCTCTCCCGTTTGTTCGGAGTTTGATCTCTAATTAATAAGTTAGTTTTTGATGGGGCGGTAGCGGATGCGGTGGGGAGTCCAGCTTCGCTTGGTACGAACGCGCCGCAGCTTAATCTCTGCCCGATCATCATCACACCATCACCTCCCGTTCGTATCGAACGGCTGGTTCACCATGCCCGGATCGCATATTTTTACCTGTTTTCGTGACTCTCATCGTCAAATTCTGATCTCAGATTCTTCTCGGCGGCACACCCGTCTCTCAAATTCCGTTCACTTCGCCTATATTTTTCAGTCATTTCCGTCGTGGATGAATATCCGCACCCTCCAGGATTGGGAGGAGCAACGAGCCCACTTTGGGTTCAAAGCAACGTAGAAATTCAAGGCTACAAAGGTTTGTGCCAGACATTCATGCTTTCGATATGACCTGAAATTTGGGTGTTATTGATCAGGCGACCGCCATATGAGTAGCCTAGACGGGCAAAGGTGATATTCATGCCGGGAGATGCCGCTCGCGCAATGGTATAGGCGGTTTTAATTCCGTGTTTGATGACTTCGGGTTCCATAGCGGCGAGCAGGTGCGCGGCGAAGCCGTTGCCGCAAAACTCAGGCAGGGTCGCGAAGTCGGTCATTTCGACGTTTTGCCCGTCCGTGTCCATTTCGGCGGAAGAGAGCGCGACCAGTCTTCCATCGATCTCAATGCCGAAATAGGCGACGTGGCTTTGCATGGTTTCGAGCAGGTAGTCGGGATCGTGGATCGGAAACGGATAGGAGGGAAAGACCTGGGCGTAGATCTGGGCCATTGCTTCAACATCGGTTTCTGTGCAAGCGCGGAGTGTTGCATCGTCGCGGAGCTTTTTCTGTATGCCCGCATTCTGCCGTTCGCGGGTGGAGACCATGATGTCGTCGAGGATCTGCATCATGGGTTCGTTCTTTCGGTTGGATTTGGGGTAGCAGCATAGAAAGAGGGCTTCTTCTTTGCCGTTGTAAAACCCCGGAATGGAAGCCTCTTCTCGGTAGTCGTGAATCAAGAATGGCCGTGCTTTTGACGCAGGTGCTTTGGCGAATATTTTAGAGTAGCCATTCCGATGAGCCAGTGCGGAAAGCCTGGGGATAAGACGAGCCGGATCAGCCGTTCCAAGTTTCATTAAGTAGATACGGTCATTGTACGTGCCGTGTTGGATGGTCGCGCCGAGAATGTTTTCAATGTGGTCGGTCATTAATCGCTTTGGGTTGAAAGTGAAACAGTGATGTAAAGTATTAGGCTGAGAAGAATACCGTATGCGCTAAAGTCGAGTCCGATGTTCGCGAGAACGGACGGAAGGCGGAGCACATCGATCATCAGCAGGATCGTTAAAAGGCCTCCGCCGATCATGGCGGCCAAGGCTCCAGCGGACGTGCCGCGCTTCCAGAAGTAAGCACCGAGCGTGGGAATGAAGAGTCCGGAAACCATGAAGGCATACGCATAGAGAATGGCATCCAGCACGGTCGTAAACCGCGCGGCAATCAGGACGGCTGTTGCTCCGATGATCAGCGTCGCAAGCATCGAAAGTCGAATGGATGCCTTGGCTCCAATTCCTTTGAGGATGTGTTTTTCAAGAATATCATTAACGAAGTTGCCGGAGGCTGCCATAAGGCAACTGTCTGCAGTGGACATAATGGCGGAAAAATAGGAGGCAATGACAATGCCGGTAATGCCGACGGGCAGCAGGTCGCGGATCAGCATGGGCAGCGCCATTTCGCTTTCGGCTTCGGGGAAGACCACCCGGGCACACATGCCGAGGAACACGCCCGTAAACGCCATAATAGGATATTCAAAAATTCCCGCGATGTACCACGCCCTTCGTGCTTCCTTTTCATCTCGGCAGGCATAGATGCGCTGATACAAGGTCATCCCAACAAACCAAATGGGGATGATGGTAATCATCCAGTTAATGAAGGTGGTTGGCTTGATATTCCATAGTGAAAAATGTTCGGGAGGCAGGGCTTCGCGCAGCGCACTAAAACCGCCGATCTTAAATAAGGTCACAGGGATCGTGATAAAGATCAGGCCGCTCAGCAGGATAATCCATTGAATGGTATCGGTGTAGATAACGGCCTTTAGCCCGCCGATTACGGTGTAGAGAATGGTGATTACAGCGATGGCAAGCAGGGCAAAACGAATCGGGTCCATGCCAAAGGGATTGGTTGTAAGAATGGTGGCGGAGGCCAGCTTGGCTCCGGCCAGTAATTGCGCGGCGGTGAATCCAAGATAACCGATGCCGGAAATCAGCGCGGCAACCAGTGCGACGGAACCGTTATAGCGAGAGCGCAGGAAATCCGGATACGTCATCATACCCTGTTCAGCATCAATACGCTTTACTCGCGGAATGATGAGTACGGCAGCCAGCCATGCTCCGACCAGTCCGGTAAAGAGAAGCCAGCTTCCAGCCAGTCCCATCGCAAACCCGACTCCGCCGAGTCCGATTGAAAAACCGCCACCGACATCGGTGGCGACAATGGAGAGGCCAACGTGATGCGATTCGATGGAGCGGTTTCCAACATAGTAATCTTCCGTGCTTTTATTGCGCCGAAAGTGATAGATCCCGATTGAGAGCACCCCCGCCATGTAGAGGGCGAAGATGCTGTAGTCGATCCAGCCCATAGTTTACCCCCTTCGTTCGTGCCGTTCGTTGCCTTTTGGAACCAGTGCGATGGTTTCATCATGATCGGCGAGCAGCTTCTGGATGCCGGTGGCTCTTCTTTCGTCGGCGTCTTCGAGCGAAAGCTGAAGATCGCACTGCTCACATTGGCGGTCACAGAAGATCGGTTCATACGAATCCGGCTCTTTATAGGTTGTGATGACACCTTCATAGTTGCGGAGCACTACTTTATTGGTCGACCATGAGATTAGATAGTTAGGCATGACGGGAATCTTGCCTCCGCCTCCTGGAGCATCGATCACGTAGGTTGGTACACAGAATCCGCTGGTATGGCCAATCAGGCTTTCGAGGATTTCAATCCCTTTTCCAACCGGGGTTCGGAAGTGGGCCAGCCCTTCGGACAAGTCGCATTGGTAGAGATAGTATGGACGGATTCGATTGGCTACGAGTTTGTGAACAAGCGCCTTCATGATGCGGGGGCAGTCGTTAATTCCTGCAAGAAGAACAGACTGATTGCCAAGTGGAATTCCGGCATCGGCCAGCTTTGCAATGGCTCGTTTTGCCGATGCTGTTATTTCCCGAGGGTGATTGAAATGCGTATTCACCCACAACGGGTGATGCTTTTTGAGGACGTTGATCAGCCCGTCGGTAATACGCTGAGGCAGCACGACCGGTGTGCGAGTGCCGATGCGGATGACTTCAACGTGCTCTATTTTGCGCAGTTCTGTCAAAATCCAGTCGAGTCGTTCGTCCGAAAGCAAAAACGGATCTCCACCGCTGAGGAGCACGTCGCGTATCTGTGGCGTGTTGCGAATATAGTCTATTCCCTGTTCCATTTCGCTTTTGCTGGGAATAGAATCCTGATCGCCCACCGTGCGTTTGCGGGTGCAGTGACGGCAATACATCGCGCAAGTGTTGCTCACAAGAAAGAGGGCGCGGTCAGGATAGCGGTGTGTAATGCAGGGAGCCGGGCTGTCGGCATCTTCATGAAGGGGGTCGGCCATGTCCGATTTCAGCACACTGCTCTCCAACGGCGAGGGAATAGATTGTTGGTAAACTGGGTCATTTTCCAGATCATCCGTATTGATCAATGAAAGGTAATAAGGCGTCACGGAAATGGGGAACCGTTCGGCGCAATGTTCCAGTTTTTTTCGCTGTTTATCTTCTAACTCAATGCCTAAAATTTCTTCGAACGTATCGATATCCTGAATGCAGTGACGCATTTGCCACTTCCAATCCTGCCAGTGCTCTCGATGTTCATTGGCATGAAGATCTTCGTCTATCGTGCTTATAATCTCTTTTTGTGCTTTGGATAAAACCATTGCGTTATTCTTCTCCCTTTTCTGAAATTTTTTCGTTGGGTAATAGGTTCGAGGAGGCCTCGAGGTGACCAACTCCCATCAGCTCGACAATCCGTTCCAGCGATAGTGCTATGGCGGCCTGTTCCAGCTCCGGCAAAGACTGCAAAGCAGTGGATAACTTGTCTTGCAGGAGGGCCGGGGCTTCATATGCCTGCATCTTTCCGCTGTCCGTGAGTTCTACAAAAACCTTTCTGCGATCCTTATCATCACGCTTTCTGACCACCCATCCTTTGGATTCCAGTCGATCCACGATTCCGTTGACCGTACTCATTCCAAGGTCTACCTCATTGGCTAATTTAGACTGTGTCATACTGCCATTGGCATGAAGGCTATAGAGGCAAATGAGCTGCGGAGCCGTAATCATGTATTCGTGGTTCAGCTTTTTTGAATGGATATCTACGGCTCGAATAATACGCCGAAGCGATTTTAAAACCTTGATGCCGTAGGTATCAAAAAAGGCGGAGCGGTCTGCGCTTGTTTGCTGGGTTTCAGTTGAGTTTTCCATGGGCATTATGATTCCTGTAGAAATGCTTCTTGTACGAATGAATCTATCACGAAGCATTTTGTTGACAAGGAAAGATCGGTGATTAACTGAATTGAACGGGAAGTGAAGTTAATACCCGTTGCACAGGTCTTAAGTAAACCTCCGTTGTGTCAGGACGTTGCAAGTGACTTGTTTTTAAATGGTAACGGCGTTGCAGAAAGAAAATTAACGTTTCTTCCTTTGGCAAGTCCGGATATAGGTTCGAATGTGCGACCGAAATTAACTGCCGATTGCCGCGCAGACACAACCGTGAAAAACGGTTTTTTGCGTAAATGCCTGTATTCAAAGGATGTCGATATTCGGACGCGCTTCGGACTCCGTCCGAAAATTCAGAGAAAAAGCGGAGAAACAGAGAATATATGCTGCGGAGAACCGGAGAATTGAGGGGCATGTCCGGTTCAACACAAAATGCTGGAACGTTGAAAACACCCCTATTTAAGGGGCAAACGGGGTATAAATAAAAAAACTCCCCCTCGTGAGAGAAGGAGTTTTTTTAATAAAACTGGTGGAGATGGGGGGAATCGAACCCCCGTCCGAATAAGAGTCACAACAGCTTCTACGTGTGTAGTCGGGCATTAAAGGATTCGCCGCCGCCGCTGCCG
>JBDLJW010000120.1:0-5309 GCA_039714135.1 Verrucomicrobiota bacterium | reverse complement strand
AAAATGGCTCCTGCGGTTGGACTCGAACCAACAACCAAGTGATTAACAGTCACCTACTCTACCATTGAGCTACGCAGGAATACTCAAAAGAAGCTGGAAAGGTACACGAAAACCGCGGGAAGTCAACACCCCGAAAACAACTTTTTATCGTCCAGCCCAACCATGACCAAAAGAGACCCCGGTTTCTACATTTTCTGGCGGCCGGAAATGGCACGTGCGAGCGTGGAGGCATCGGAATATTCAACGGCGCTTCCTGCCGGAAGACCAAAGGCGATCCGGCTGATTTTCACATTGCGGGAAGCAAGAACCTCCTTGAGATAGCTGGCGGTGGCATCGCTCTCAACATCGGTACCAAGCGCGATTAGAACCTCCTCGATTCCCTCGTCCGCAATGCGCTGAAGAAGTCGATCAACCCTCAAATCCGAAGCGCCGGTTCCATGCATGGGCGAAAGCTTTCCCATCAACGCATGATAACGTCCTTGAAAACCGCCCGACTGCTCAATCTTCATAATATCGCCGGGCGATTCGACCACGCAAAGAATCCGTGCATCGCGACGCGGTTGAATGCACAGCTCGCAAGGGTTTTGCGTTGCAAGCGTTGCGCTGCCGCACCTTTCGCAGCACACGATCCCCTCATCGGCATCCAGCAGCGCATTGGCAAGAATACGCATCAACCCCTTCTGATCCTGAACCAGAACCATCGCCATACGCTCGGCCGTACGCCGCCCAATACCCGGAAGCCGACCCAAGGCCGCAATAAGATTATCGAGAGGAATTAGATGGTTCACATGAAAATCCTAAAAGGGTAGATCCATCCCGCCGGGCATCCCCATGCCTCCGGTCAGTTTTCCCATTTCCTTGCCCATGGTATCCTGGGCGGAGGCCAGCGCTCCGTCGACGGCGGCCAGCACGAGGTCTTCGAGCATTTCCACGTCGCTTGGATCGACGGCATCTGGATTGATCTTGATGCTCTTGATCTTCATATCGCATGTGGCTACGGCCGTCACCATTCCGCCTCCAGCAGAAAACTGAACTTCCGTCTTTGCGAGTTCCTTCTGCTTCTTCTTCATGTTTTTCTGAAGATCGGCAGCCTGCTTCATCATTTTCATCATGTTCATATGGATGGGTTCCTAGTGATTAAGTTTTAAGTATTACGTTTTAAGCTCTCTGGGGCTCCGCTATTCCCGAATGTCTGAAATTTCGCCATTAAAGGCCTCCACCACCATCCCCACAACGGGATTCGCATACCATTTGGCCTCGCCAGTCAACGTTGGCGACGAATGGTCGCTTGTGGCGGAAACAGCATGATCCGAGGGGAGCGGTTTCCGATGCCCCGGCTTAAGCGGTTCGAACAATACACCAAGCATCCGGCCAACCTTCTTCTCCACCACCCGCGCCAATGCCAGCTTGGCCCGTGGGTTGTCAAAGCGCTCCAGCTCGCTGGAAAATTCGGGGTCGAACCCGACGACTAGATGTGCGTCATCCACCCGCAACGGAACGGTATCGAGAAAATAGCGGCGTGAAAGCGGGTCGGCTTTTGAAATGTGGTCTATGATGTCGTGCCAGCCCTTCAGCAACAACTCGACCTCGCCATTAAAGTCCGGCTTTTTTTTTTGCGGCTCAACGGAGTAGCCCTGCGCCGGCTTTTCGGCGACTACACCCGGGGCGGCGCCGGATTTAAAGTTTTTTTTTAGCTCGGCCACCTGCTTGAGCAGCTCGTTGATGGTGGCGGTTTCGGCGGCGCGGGAACAACGGATCAGGCCGGTTTCGAGCAGAGTCTTCTTGGAGAGCGCATAGCGCATGCGGCCATCGGTCTCGACCAAGGCGTCAATGATGCGAAGCACACGCCCCGCCTCGGTTTCCCCTGCAAGGTCCTCATAAAACTTCATTTGCGCTTCCGGCAGTTCGAGAGCAGATGCTTTCTTTCCGGCATACAGCACAACAAGTAGATTGCGGAAGTGCTCGAGCAGCTCCATTACCACGCGCTGAAGATCTTTTCCCGCACGGTCCATTTCGGCGACAATATTGATGATTCCGGGCACATCGGACTTCAGGATTGCTCCCGTCATATTTTCAAGTACATGGCGTGAAACAAGGCCGAATACCGCAAGGACATCCTCTTCCTCGATTTCCTTGCCGCGGAAAGAGATAATCTGATCAAGCGCAGACTCGGCATCGCGCAGCCCGCCTTCGGCTCCGCGGGCAATGGCAAGCAGGGCATCCTCGGAAATGGAAACCCCTTCTTCGTCGCAACCCTTGCGCAAACGGTCGACAATATCCTGCACGGAAATACGGCGGAGATCGAACCGCTGGCAACGCGACAGGATGGTCGGCAAAACCTTGTGGACATCGGTGGTGGCAAAAATGAATTTAACATGCGGCGGCGGCTCTTCGAGCGTCTTAAGCAACGCATTGAACGCGGCCGTGGAGAGCATGTGCACTTCGTCGATAATATAGACCTTGAACGGACCACGCGCCGGAGTGTAGCGGGCGTTGTCGCGCAGGTCGCGCACCTGATCGACACCGTTATTGGAGGCACCGTCAATCTCGATCACATCAAGGCTGTTTCCGGCCATGACCTCTTTGCAGGAGTCGCACTCATCGCACGGATACGGGCTTGGCCCCTTTTCGCAGTTGAGGGCCTTGGCGAGAATACGCGCGGAGGTGGTTTTTCCAATGCCGCGCGAACCGATGAAAATATAGGCGTGCGCAACGCGCCCGCTCTCGATCGCATTCGTCAGCGTCTTGGTAACGTGCTCCTGTCCGACCACATCAGCAAACTGCTGCGGCCGCCATTTTCGTGCTAATACTTCGTATGCCATTTTCTTCGTTCGTTTCTGTCGCTTCGCACCAGCCTGTCGGCGGCCTGCGGTTCAAAAAGGTGCTGTGCACCCCCATCCGACATTCAGGCAACGGCAAAAATTCTGGTTTTGCGCTCCACTCCGGACATTCCCGACACCCGAAAAACAAAGTTTACCGCTGCTGCCTTCCGACCCTGACGGGGTTGGCCCGCTTTCGTCATCCGGAAGCCATCGCTTCAACACGTTCCACCAAAGATTACCGCTGTCCTCCTGCCTCGTAGGGGAATTCGACCCTGCTATAGCGGATTGCAGGCGACAAGCGACCGCTAAACGCCCATCTAGCACAGCGGAAATGAACATACTTGGAGCCCCGGATATTGGCAAGCCTTGCGGGCTGGAAACTAATCTGCACGACGAAGCAGCAGAAAGCCGCCAATTTGGCCGCAGACAATGGGGACCCATGGCATCAGCCAGGGATAGAGATGCGGAGTTTTGTCGAATGTGTCGGAAAGGATCATGAAAAGATAATAAACGAACATGATGCCCAGACTCATTACCATGCCGATGGAAGATTCCTTGCGGTGTGATGTAATGCCCAGGGGGATGGCGATCAGGACAAACATGAAGGGAGAAATCGACAAGGCAATACGCTGATGGGCTTCCACCAGGTTCTTTGCATGCTCAATGCGCCGATCCTTTTCGCTCAACCGGATGTTTTCCGTTTCTGCATTCCGAATGTGATGCGCCAATTCAAATATCGTCATGTTCTTCCGCTTTTTGGAAACGTTCTTACTTCCCATCAACTCCGTGAAATCCAAGCGGATGGGATAGTTTCTGGCATTCACATAGCGGGTCTTGCTGGAATCGTCCGGTGCATTGCGATCAGGTATTTCGATGCGGACATCAAACAAGTCGATCTTCAACTCGGCCTTTTCCTTGTCGGCAGTCATGATGCCGCTTCCCGCGCGAATACTACCGGTTACCTCCCCCGTCTCCCGATCGACCTCATAGACCACCAGATCGCGGACACGGTTCTTATTTTTCCGGCCGACATAGATCATGTAGCCGGGGAATTCGCGGATAAAGCGACCTTCTTCGAGCAGCTTGATCGGGTCTTCCACTCCAATCCCCTTGGTAAGCTGGCGGGTGGCATAGGTGGTGGTCGGATAAACAATGCAGTTGTTGTAGAGGCAGATACCAACAAGCACAAGGGAGACCAGCACGACAGGCGAGGCAATCTGCCACAGACTCAGGCCGCTGCTTTTCATTGCGCTGATTTCGCTGTCCGCCGAAAGCCGACCAAAAAGCAAAAGCGTCGAAAAAAGGGCACTAATGGGAATCGAGTACGCCAACGAGTATGGAATGCTGTACAGGAAAAAGCGCCCTACAATACCAACCGACACTCCCTTGGCCATGATGTCAATCACCTTGTAGATTGCACCAATGGTGAAAGCGAAGGTAATCAACAGCATCGCGATGCCGAAAACCGTCAGGTAGTCCCTGGCCAAATATCGATTCAGTTTGCGCAAATCAAATCTCCCATCGAAAAATATAATGTAGTGCCGAATGCTCCACAGCTCAAGTTAAGAGGCAATCCAGTTGAAGTTGCCGGAGAATACAGCTTTAATTCCCCATTAAACAGCCAACACAATTTTATGCAACTACGTCATCGATTTGAATATGCCGCCACCGCCACCCTGCTTGGACTCTGTCGAAGGCTCCCGCAGAAAGGTGTCTACACCCTGTTCCACGGCATTGGAAAACTCACATACCATCTACTGGGCCGCCGTACGAGACTGACCCTGCGCAACCTCGAGATTGCCTTTCCCGACAAAACCCGGGCCGAGCGAAAAGACCTGGCGAAGCGGTGCTACATCAACCTTGCAGAATCAATGGCCTTCAACTCGCTGATGATGAACGGACGCATATCAAATGATGAACTATTGAACTCTGTCGAAACCGACGGATGGGAAAATGTAGAAAAAGCCAAGGCAACGGGAAAAGGGCTGTTGGTCTTCGGCGCCCATATCGGAAACTGGGAATTGATGCCGCAATACACGGCACTCCGTATCGACACCCCCCTGCATGTAGTCGCTAGAAAAACCGACAACCCACTGCTGGAGGAAAAGATTGTCCGCCCACTGCGCGAACGTTTTGGTATCGTAATCTTCTACAAGAAAAAAGCCCTCATGCGCATCATGAAGGTTCTCAAGAACGGCGGGGTCGCCGGATTTCTGATCGACCAAAAGCTCAATCCTCCCGAAGGCATCCGCGTCGAGTTCTTTGGTCGCGAAGCGCCTACCACCTCCTCCCTCGCCCTGCTCCAGATCCGCTTCGGGGTGGTCGCACTGCCCGCCTTTATGGTGAAGGCCGAAAACGGAAAATACCGAATGGTGATACGAGAGCCGATTCAGTGGCAAGACAACGGAAGCCCCAAAGAGGAGCAGGTAGCCGAACTTACGCGCATCCATCAGAAAACCATCGAAGAGATCATCCGCGAATATCCCG
>JBDLJW010000119.1:0-5427 GCA_039714135.1 Verrucomicrobiota bacterium | reverse complement strand
ACCTACATATGGTACTTGAAACCATCCAACATTCCTCTTGGGCTGGAATGGCTGGAGAAGTCAGCCAAGGAAGACAACAACTCAGCATGCCGGTTGCTGTCGGGGTTTTATAGCACCTACTACGGACATACCGGCTATCTTGACGTGGAAAAAGCGATTAAATATGGTCGGCAAGCATTGTCCATTCAACCAGATGAACTCCCCCATCAAACTATGGCCTTAGCCTATGCTCTCGATGGCCAGTTTGAAAAAGCGGTGAAACACCAAGAACAAGCGATCGAGTTTGTTCGCAAAAAGTACAAACACCGTGAAAACTATCAAACGATTCTCGGCAGATTGGAAACTAAGCTAGAACTCTACCGGAACAAAAATACGCGATAGTCGGCCATAACCTGAGACCTCTCCTTGATCCGAACAATGGAGGGCGACACTCCGTCGGAACCATAATGAATCATGCAAGGCTCCGACGGAGCGTCGCCCTCCAGCCAGATTCACCCCTTCCACCACCCTGCAAATCAATCCGTAATACTATTCCCTACTGAATACACTTGTGTCCAACAGGACCATCATCATACATTTTTGTCCTTTCTCCGACAAAAGAGACAAATAGAGGCTCCTGATGAATCAAAGCGAAAAGGAACTGAACGTTCTATACAAAATCTCGCAGAAAACGTCTGCACGGCAGCACAATATTTCGGAGCTGCTGAACGAGGTGATGCAGATCATGAAAACCGATATGGGCGTGCTGCGGGGTACGCTTGCCCTACGCAAACCGGGATCGGACATTCTGAACATCGAGGCATCGAGCGGCCTATCCAACCGCGAAGCCCGGCGCGGGCAGTACCAACTCGGCGAGGGCGTTACAGGGCGCGTCGCCAAGACCGGCAAACCGGAACTGGTGCCGGACATCAGCCAGTCGCCCGACTTTCTCAACCGCACCAAGGCACGCGACGATCAGAAAACCGCATTCCTCTGCGTGCCGATTCTCCATAACAAGGGGGTGATCGGCACCATAAGCATCGACCTGCCCGCCTGCGAGGAGGATGAGTTGAACGGCTACTTCCTCTTTCTCCAGCATGTTGCACAGATTCTGGCTTCGGCCGTATCGACCATTCGCGAGGAGATCGAGGAGCGCAATGCGCTTGAATCGGAAAACGAAATGCTGCGGCGTCAGCTGGGCGACCGCTACAGCATCGACAACATGGTCGGCAACTGTAACTCCATGCGGGCGGTCTACGAGCAAATCGTGCAGGTGGCTGACAGCGCGGCAACCGTACTGGTGCGCGGTGATTCCGGAACAGGGAAAGAGCTGGTCGCGCACGCCATCCACTTCAACAGCCCGCGCAAGAACAACGCCTTCGTCAGCGTCAATTGCGCCGCGCTACCCGAAAACCTGATCGAGAGCGAACTCTTCGGCCACGAAAAAGGGGCCTTCACCGGCGCGGCCCAGCAACGCAAGGGCCGCTTCGAGCTGGCCAACGGCGGAACCATCTTCCTCGACGAAATCGGCGACATCTCCCCCGCTGTGCAGGTGCGCCTGCTACGCGTGCTCCAGGAAAAAACCTTCGAACGCGTTGGAGGAAACGAAACCATCACCGTCAACGTGCGTGTGGTGGCGGCGACGAGCCGCAACCTTGAGGAAGGCATGGCGGATGATACCTTCCGCGAAGACCTCTACTACCGCCTCAACGTCTTCCCGATCCTCCTTCCGCCGCTACGCGAGCGCAAATCCGACATCATATTGCTGGCCGACCACTTCCTTCAAAAATATGGTGGGATGTACAACAAGGCGATGAAGCGCATCTCGACCTCCGCCATCAACATGATGATGACCTACCACTGGCCGGGCAATGTCCGCGAGCTCGAAAACTGCGTCGAGCGCGCCGTACTTACCGCCTCCGACGGCGTTATCCACGGCTTCAACCTTCCTCCGTCGCTGCAAACCAGCGATGAAACGCACACCAACCTGCTGCCTGAAAACGGAGCCAACCTTAAGCAGATGGTCGAGGCCTACGAGCGTGAAATCCTGATTGATACGCTCAAGAAGCACCGGGGAAACGCGGCGGCGGCGGCGCGCTATCTGCAAACCACCCAGCGCATCATCAACTACCGCATCAAGAACCTCAGCGTTGCCCCGAAGAAGTATAAGTAGGGATTAGGCAGAAGGCATTGGGCACTAGGGGCATGGACATTCTCAAACAAGTTGGGTTACTGGAACAGCGGTTTTCTGCGGCGGGCGTGGACAATGCCAAGCGCGTGGCGGAGGAGCTGGTTGCGCATATTCTGGAGTGCAAGCCGCTGGAGATCTATCTACGCAACGAGCCACTCCCGCCGGAGGCACTTCTCGCGCTGGAACAGCTCTCCGGACGCATCGAGGCCGGCGAGCCGCTGCAATATGTGGTTGGCCACGTCGATTTTCGGGGACTTGAAATCAAGTGCGATCCGCGCGCGCTCATCCCCCGCCCCGAGACCGAGATGCTGGTCGAAGAGGTGCTCGATTCCCAAGTTTGGCAGGTAGGGCTCGACCGCCGGGCGAGCCGCCCGACCGAAGGAAAACAAGACGGACGGCTCGGCGAGCCGTCCCTACCTTCACCTCGTATCATCGACATTGGGACCGGTAGCGGCTGCATCATTCTCGCGCTCGCCAAAGAACGTCCCGATGCCGATTTTACGGCGGTCGATATTTCCAGCGCCGCACTTGAGTTGGCGCAGGAAAATGCACGGATCCAGGGTTTGGAAAACAAGATCCACTGGAAAGAAAACCACCTACTCAGCGGCTTTGCACCGGAAAGCTTCGACGCCATCGTCGCCAACCTTCCCTACATCTCCACCGGCGATTGGAAAGCGCTCTCCCCGGCCGTGCGCGACCACGAACCGCAATCCGCACTCGATAGCGGCCCATCGGGAATGGAGCTGATTGAAGAGCTCGCCATACAGGCGCGCACCGTTTTGAATCCCGGTGGCATGCTCTTCCTTGAATACGGCTACGACCAGGGTAATACCGTCTCCGAGTGCCTGAAAAGCTCCGGCTACCTCAACATCCAGATTAAACAGGACATTGCCGACCTCGACCGCATCGCCATCGCCGAGAATCCCTGAACGGCCTTAAATCCACTTTGCGATTTCATCGGGCTCAAACCGCGGACGGGTTTTCCGCTCCGAGGGAACGGGCCAGCCGACGGTAATAAGACCCATTGGCTCGACATTGCGCGGCCAGCCGATAATGCGCCGCACGGCCTTTTGGTTGATCCACCCGATCCAACAGGTACCCAGCCCCAGCTCTTCGGCCTGCAGCACCAAATGTTCCCCCGCGATGCCCAGATCGACCTGTGGATATTCAACACCGGAAATCTTTGCTCCCACTTTATGCACAATGCCCGTCCGCCGCACTCCCACGGCAATGATTGCCCCGGCATTGCCCGCCCATTTCATTTCGATGCCCACCCGCAGGGATTCTTTGACAAGCTTTGCCCGAACGGCATCGTCCTGCACCACAGCAAACCGCCATGGCTGCTTATTGCAGGCCGATGGCGCCAGCCGGGCGGCTTCCAGCATCAACTCCAGATGCTCTCGCGGAACCGGTTTTGGCTCGTATGCCCGGCAGCTCGTGCGGTGCTTCACCAATTCGATAAACGGTTGGTCTTTTAGGGAATGTTTGTTTTCCATGCGCGGGAAGCTATCACGCCTTCCTCGGGATTTCAGTCATTAATAGTTCTGCAAAAAGCGTGCGGCGCATATATGGTTTGGGTTTGAACAAGGGAACATCCATGCTGAAAGAAGCCGACAAAATACGTGCACGGTTTGCACCAAACGACTCCGTTGGATTCAAGTATCGAAACGGAATGCTTGAAGGAACCCTCATTCGCACCAATCCCAAACGTGCGGTTGTGCGGGCGGAGGAGCAGGAATACCACGTTCCCTACGAGCTTCTGTTCCCGAGCGGAGATGCCGCAACCCAGCGGGAGGAGAAAGTGGCCGCCGTCCTCCAAACCGCACTGGAGTTGATGCATGCCCATGGACTGAAGAAATGGCATTTCAAGTTCGACCACGGCACGCGCCGCGCCGGGTGCTGCAACTATCGCGACAAAATAATTTCCATCTCCTTTAACCTTGTCCAATCGGCCTCGGACGAAGATATCCGCGACACCGTCCTTCATGAAATCGCCCATGCGCTGGTTGGCCGAAAACACCACCACGATGCGATTTGGAAAGCAAAGGCCAGGGAGATCGGCTGCTCGGGCGAACGCTGCCACCGGCTGCAGTTTTCCCCGCCGCGCTATTCCGTGGCCTGCGAAAACAGTTGCTGGACACATACGGCCGAACGACAGAACCCGCACCTTGTCTGCCGCAAATGCGGCGGGAAGCTTGTCTACTCCTCCTTCGCCTAATGCCGCCAGGATCTCTCATGCCACTCGATAAAGAACAACCAATACCAACAACTCTCGGACGCCGCCACGATGTCGACTGGCTAAGAGTCATGGCCATGGGATTGCTGATCGTCTACCACATCATGATCAGCTTCCAGCCTTGGGGGCATAAGATCCTCTTCATCCAGAACGGGGTTTCCATGGAACGTGCGTGGATGATCATGGAAATGATCAATGTCTGGCGCATCCCGATTCTTTTCATGGTTTCCGGCATGGGCGTGCGCTTTGCCATGGAACGCCGCAACTGGAGACAGATGCTCAAGGACCGTACAGTCCGCATCCTTGTCCCGCTCGCCTTCGGGGTCTTCTTCATCTGCCCCATCACGGTTTTCTTCGGCCTGAAATACTACGAAAACAAGCTCGTCTACTTCCCCAACACCGGCCATCTCTGGTTCCTTGCCAACATCTACCTCTACGTCCTGATCCTCCTTCCCGTACTTGCCTATTTGAGGAATCATCCGAACAACCGATTCCTGCGCCTGCTCTCAAAATTATTCCGCCGCCCCATCGCACTGTTCCTCACCGCCCTGCCCCTGATGATCGAGGCATGGATCGTGAACCCGGAAAACTTTCCCTCCTACGCAAAAACCGCACACGGATTCTGGATCGGATTGGCCGCCTTCTTTACCGGGTTTGTTTTCATTTCCCTCAAGGATGTTTTCTGGAAGGCGGCAAAGGGCGTTCGCCACAGCGCGTTGGCGCTGGCACTCCTTCTCTACCTGCTGCGGATGCTGGTTTTTCGAGCCGACGGCGAACCCAACGCGTTGATCGCCTTCGAATCCATGTGCTGGATGCTGGCAATCCTTGGCTATGGATCGCTGCACCTCAACAAGCCGTCAAAAAAACTGGCCTACCTCAGCCAGGCGGTCTACCCCGTCTACATCATCCACATGCCCGTGCAGACCGCCATATCCTACTTCCTCCTGCCCCTCCCCCTGCCCGCAACCCTGAAGCTCGCCGCATTGCTGGCAGGAACCTTCGGCATCTGCCTGTTGCTCCA
>JBDLJW010000118.1:0-5517 GCA_039714135.1 Verrucomicrobiota bacterium | reverse complement strand
GTAGAGCTTCATGGCGAGGCCGTGGAAACCTGTGCGGAGCTCTTCTTCTGTCATGTTTTGTGGACGGAAGTTGACATCGAACAGCGTGCACTTTTTCCAGTTGGCGGGTTCGATCAAGCGGTTGGCTTTTTTCAGCCGCTCGTAGAGCGCCGTTCCGGGGAACGGGGTGAGAATGGTGATCTGCACCTCGTAGAGTTCGGTGTCGTGGACAAAGTTGTAGATTTGCTCGAAAACATCCGTGGTCTGGCCGTCGAGCCCGGTAATGAAGCATCCGTTGACGGTGATGCCGTGCGACTGGATGGTGCGAATCGCATGCTTGTATTCGGCAAAGCGATTCTTCTTCCAGTTGCTGCTTTGTTCGAGGCCATTCAGCGGTTCCTGTGTCGGGCTTTCGAGGCCGATCAAAACCTGGGCGCAGCCGGACTCGCGCATCATGGTCAGGAGTTCGGGATCTTCGGAAACGGAGAGATCGGTTTCGGTGAACCATTTGATTTTCCGATTCTTAAGTTCCGGCAGCAGCTGTTTCCAGTAGGCTTTATTAACGAAGCTGTTGTCGTCGGCAAACTCGATGAACGGGTGCGGCCAGATTTCGCAAATGCGATCGATTTCGGCCAATACCTTTTCAACCGGCTTCTGCTTGTAGTGGCTACAGATCAACCGGGAGCCTGCGCAAAACTCGCAGTTGTGCGGACAGCCCCTGCTGGTCTGCACGGTCAACCGGTTGTACTTCGAAATGTCCAGCAGCTCGAAGGCGGGCATTGGCGCATCGGCGAGATCATAGTCTTCGTGGCGCGCATCATAGATAAGCTTAAGCTCTCCTTGTTCTGCATCTTCCAGTATCTGGTGCCAGACCGGCTCGCCTTCGCCCAGGACGATGGAAGTGCAGTATTTTTTCGCCTCGTGAGGGAGAACGGTTACATGCGGCCCTCCCATGACAACCGGAGTCCCTTGGGCACGATAGCGCTGTGCCAGTTCGTAGGCTTCGTCGATCTGCGCGCTGTAGCTGGAGATGGCAACAAGGTCGAACTCCTCCAGCTCCCCTTCTTCGGCATGCAGGTCGGGAATCTCGATGTAGTGTACATCGTGGTGCTTCGGCGTCATGCCCGCCAGTGTCAACAGTCCAAGACTTGGGAGCGACGCGATCTGCTTGCTGCGCTCCACGAATCCGGGAAGCGTCAGTCCGAGTTCCAACAATTCGGTATCGCACGCGCGGATACCGCTCATGGCTATAAGTGCAATTTTCATGGCTATACCATCCTTTCTATGAATAGAACAATTGAGAGCAGGACAGAGCCTGCGGGAATGAAAAACAGGTGGCGGAAGGCCGGGCGAAAAGCGCTCGCATAGCAGACCGCCGGCATTGCAACCGCGCCGACCAGCATTAGAACGGACGCCGCAGGCGCCTGGATTCCGAGCTGTTGGCAGGTCAGGCCCATTCCAAGGTTTAGAAACCCAATCCCGAAAAAGGAAATGTGGGCAAGGCGGATCAGGCGGCGCGGCCACGCCGTGTAGCCACCGAGCCAGTCCTGCCGGTGGAAAAACAGGCCGGGTATCGCGCCGGAAATGCATCCGAGTAAAAAGCCGATCCATGCTGCAGTAATATTAATCATTTGTCTTCTCCTCTGTGGCCGACAGGATGTCGGCGGTACGTATCGCAGGTGATTGGGAACGTAATGACCAATCTTTGCCTGCCCGATGGAACTGTCCGTATTTCAGAAAGTGTTTGGTCTGCGAGATGACGACCTTGTTCCAAACCATGCAGGGGTGAGTGACATGCAACTGCAGGTAGTCGGTGTAGGTCTCGGTTTTAACGCGGGCGAGGGAAACCTTGCCGTCGTCCGGGCCGGGAATCAGCATGGAGAGAAACGGGTTGATTGTGCGGTCGCCCGCAATGATACCCAGTTCAAACTCCGGTGCCTTCAGCCGGAGCGGGTGGCTGTTGGTTCCGGTGCCCAGCTGATTCCCGGCCGGCCCATTAATCCATTTGTAGAGGAAAATACTACCCAGCTTGTCCGTCACTTCGCTTCCACGGCTGGGTGGCGCGAGCATGACCACTCGTCCAAGGTTGGGTATCTCATGCTCTTCCAGATGTTGGCGCAGAATAATTCCGCCCATGGAGTGAGTGACAAAATGAACGGCCTCGGCCTCCTTGATCTGCGGTTCCAGAGTTTTGAAAACCTGTTTAGTCAGCTTTTCGACAGGAGCTTTGGTGGAGGGATAGTCGTGGTTGATGACGCGATATCCTTCCGCCCGCAGTTCCTTCTCCATCTTGTTCATCGCCTTGCTGGAGCGTGCCAGACCGTGGAGCAGGACAACGGTTTCGGCCGAGACAGACCGCTGGGCTTCCCGTGGCGGCGCACTCGGCGAACACGCCCTGCCGACCCCGATCAGGGTTAGACAGATTAGGGCGATCATTCCAATTAGACGGACCTTTTTCATGACGCCCTCACAAAGTTCTGAATGGTACACAGGTCAAGCTTTCCTGTTCCCAGGGTTGGCAGTTCCGGAATGCGGAAAAAGTTGGGTACGCGCGGAATCCACAAGTTGGGCAATCCGAGCTTCCGAAGCCTGGAAACCAGCGTCTCGGGATCACCCGCCTGTTCGGTGCAGCAGACAGCCAGCTGCTCGCCCTTGGCGGCATCGGCAATGCCGACGACGGCAATACAGGGCTCGTCGGTTTCGGCGATTTGCTGCAGGGCTTCTTCTACCGCATTATGCGGAACCATCTCGCCGCCGATTTTACTGAAGCGGGAAAGCCGGCCGGTGATGAAGACGAAGCCACGGTGGTCCATGCGGGCGATATCGCCGGTATTGTACCAACCGTCCTGCAGCACTTCAGCCGTCTTTTCGGGCTGGTTGAGATAGCCCTGCATCACATTCGGGCCTTTCACGAGCATCAGGCCCTCTTCGCCATCGCTCAGGGTTTCATGCGTTTCCGGATCGACCATCCGCACGGCAACACCGGGCAGCGGTTGCCCGGCACTGCCGGAACGGTTTCCGTTCTTGAGGCTGAGCAGGGCTACCGGAGATAGCTCGGTGCATCCGTAGCCTTCCAGCGGACGGATACCGAACCGTTCTTCAAATTTGTCCGCCAGTTCCGGACGAAGCTTTTCGCCACCGGTAATAACCGTTTCCAGAGTCTGGAAATCGGCGGCGGATGCTTTGCGCATGTAGGCCTGCAGAAACGTCGGCGTGGCCAACAGGGCGGTCAGCTTTTCCTCTTTGATCAGGCGGACAATGCGTCCGGTTTGCAACGGATTGGGATGATAGGCCGTGCGAATGCCTTTGAGTAGCGGCCACCAGAAGAGTCCGAGGTAGCCGAAGGCATGGAAGAGCGGAAGGACGGCGCACATGGCATCGTTCCGGCTGAACTGCTGTACGGACTGGGTGGCTTCCACGTTGGAGAGGATGTTGGCATGGCTCAGCACAACGCCTTTCGGTGTGCCGGTGGTGCCGGACGAAAAGATGATCGTTGCGGCATCCGTCGGCTGCGGTTCGCGTCCACCGGCAAGGTGTTTCGGCGAAGCGAACAGGGCCGCACGAATGGCGCGGAACCGTTCAACATGCCCGAGGTTCTTGAGCAGGTCTTCGAGATAGAGCCAGCGCACCGGCAGGTCGGGCTGTTCGGTCTTCTGCATGAAGCGGCGGGAGGTGATGACATATTTGATGCGCGATTGCTTGATTGCCGAGCGCTGCGCCTCGGTTGAGGCGGTCCAGTTCAGGTTGACGCTGGTTTTTCCCGAAAGCGTGGTTGCCAGATTGGCAACAACACCGCCAAGCGAGGAAGGCATCAGGATCCCGACGTTTTTCTGGTTCCCGATGCAGGGCTTGATGCGATTTGCCAGGGCAATGCCGCCGATCATTAGCTTGCCATAGGTTGCCTTGCTGCCAAGCGTGTCGGAGGCAATCGGTCGAAACCAGTTGCGGCGCGCTTGTTCCACAAATTCATGGCCAAGCGTCTGGCCCGGAAGCAGGCTCTTCTCGGCGGCATATTCCGCACCGAGTTCAGCGATGACGCGGCGGGCCTCGTCGGCAGGCGTGTTGGTCGGCAGCGCTTTGCCGAAGCGGACGGATACGGGTCGGGGAAACTGATCCGGGCGGCGGAGGCCGGGCTTGCCGTTTTTAAAGCTGAAGATACTACCCCAGATATTGCCAATGTGCGCCGGAATGATCGGACAGCCGCTGTTTTTGGCAATCTTCTCGAAGCCCTTGTTAAACTTCATCAGGTTGCCATTGGTGGTCAGTTCGCCTTCGGGGAAAATGCCGACAATCGCGCCGGCCTCCATGGCCTCGCGGGCTTCCCTCAGCGACTGCGCCAGCGCGCGCGGTCCGTCGGAGGTATGGATCGGAATGCAGTCGGTCAGCTTGAAGAAGGGATAGGCCCACTTCCAGGTCTTTAATACATCGCGCGACATCACAAAGCGGACGGGGCGCTGGGTGGCGGCCTGCAGCAACAGCGCGTCGGCATAGGCGGTATGGTTGCAGATCAGCAGGGCCCCGCCTTCGCGCGGCAGATTCTCTATTCCCTGGAACCGGATTTTATAGAGCCGGTGGATCAGCCGCATCAGCCAGAAGCGGGTAAAAAAGTTCGGCAGGCGCATGCAGGCCAGCACAGCCGGAACCGCTGCAATGAGTCCGGTGATGAACACGCATCCGCGAGCATTGACGTGCAGTTGCTTGGTAAGCACATAGAACAAACCGGAAGAAGCCACCATGGCGCTAAAGCTCAGGAAGCTGGATGCCCCGAACACCTCGCCCCTGCGATCCTTCGGAATCCGATGCTGGAGGAAGGCGTTAAGGGGAACAAGATACATGCCGCAGCACGCACCCAGATGGATGATCCAGAACCCGATCCAGACCGGGCTGCTCACGATACTCAGCGCAATGGCGGAAACCATGACTCCAAGCGCGCCGACGGGAATCAGCCCGATTTCAATCGTGTGCTTGGAGAAATGTCCGGTCAGCAGCGCACCAATACCGATTCCAATAGCTGCCAGGGGAAACAGCATCGGGCTCTTTTCTATGGAAAGCCCGAGGGCTTCCTTCCCGAAGACGACCAGGGTTTGCTGGAACAGTGCTGTGATGGCTCCAAAGAGCACCAACCCCAGCACCGCCTGCTTGGCCCATTTATCGGTTTTCAGATTCTTCACGGCCCGTGTCACATCCGGAATGATCCAGGGTGACGATTTTTTATGGATTCCGGCCGCAGCAACCTTGTCGATGCGGTAGGACGAGATGGTTCCGACGATGGCAAGCGCCGAGCAGGTTCCAATCGCATAGAGGGCGCTCAGCCCGGCATAGCCAATCAGCAAGGAAGGAAGAGCTGTTCCCAGAATAATTGCGGTATAGGTCGCCGCCGTAAGAAAACCATTTGCCCTTGAAAGGTCGGCGTCATCGACCAACTCCGGAACAATGCCGCGTTTTGCAGGACCAAACAGGGCGCTCTGGGTACAGAGAAGAAAGAGCAAAACATAAATCGGCCACGCCAGCCCCGAAAGCAGTGCGGGGACGGCGAGG
>JBDLJW010000117.1:0-5640 GCA_039714135.1 Verrucomicrobiota bacterium | reverse complement strand
AATTTTTACAATATCCGCCATATGCCCTCAATTCCGTATAGGCGTACCGATTTACTTAAACCGGCCTTAAAATTCAACCTATAAGCGCCAAAAAAAACCCGGCCAAACAGCCGGGTTTTTCATTTTCAGGCATTGAATGCCGTCAGGCTTTCAGTGCTTCGGCGATGGAGTCGCAGACATAATCAATGTTGGCTGTGGTGAGACCGGCAAGGTTGATGCGCCCTCCCCCAACAATGTAGATGCTCTTGTTTTCACGCAGCCAGACGACGATCTCGTCGGAGAGACCGCTGAACGAGAACATGCCGCGTTGCTCCTTGATGAAGGAGAAGTCCTGCTCCACCCCGCGCGCAGCAAGGCCGTCGACAAGCGCCGCACGCATGGCTTTGATGCGCTCGCGCATTTCCGCCACCTCGCCGATCCACTGGCCGTAAAGCGCAGAATCCTCCAGCACGGAGCGTGCAGACAGACCCCCGTGGGCCGGCGGGTTGGAATAGTTGACGCGGATGGTTTTCTTTACGTGGCTCATCGCCACCGCCGACTCCGCCGCGGTCGGGCTGACGATGGTCAGCGCGCCGGTGCGCTCGTTGTAAAGACCGAGGTTCTTGGAGAACGAGCTGGCGATGAAGAGATCGATTCCTGCCGCCGCAAATTTTTCAACAGCGCCGCGATCCTCTTCTATGCCGGCGCCGAAGCCCTGATAGGCAAAGTCGAGGAAGGGCGTCCATCCCTTGGCCTTCGCCGTGGCGACCACCTGATCCCACTGTTCGTCGGAAAGGTCGACCCCGGTGGGGTTGTGGCAGCACACATGCAACAGCACAACGTCGCCCGCGGGAACAGCTTCCAGCGCGGAAAGCATGCCGGCAAAATCGACGCCCCTTGTCGCGGCATCGTAGTAGGGATAGTCGTTGATCGCAAAGCCGGCAGCACCGAAAATGCCTTTGTGGTTGGCCCACGTCGGCGAGCTGACCCACAGCTTGGCATCGGGATTGAATTGCTTGAGCAGCTCCGCGCCAACGCGCAATGCGCCGGTTCCGCCCGGGGCATGGATGGTGGCCGCACGGCTGGAAGCGATGACCTCGCTATCCGCACCGAAAAGCAGCTGCTGGACGTTGGCGGCATAGGCCGGATCGCCGGAGATGGGCAAATAGCCTTTGGAGGTCTCGGTTTCAACCAGTTTCTGCTCGGCGGCCTTGATACATTTCAGGATCGGGGTTGTCCCCTGATCGTCCTTGTATACGCCTACGCCAAGATTGACCTTCCGGGAGTTGGAATCTTTTTTGAATGCCTCGGTAAGGCCCAGGATTGCATCGGCCGGAGCCGCTTCGATTTCTTTCCACATAGTTCTTCTCCTTATTTCGTAATACGCATCCGAAATTCTCTATTATCCATAATAGCAATCATACCACCGCTTGATGGTGTCTTCTTCCACTTTAACAATGCCGATCTCGCGCAAAGCGTTTTCCGGCGAGTCGGAGGCGTGGGCGGCATTGACCATGATGTCGGTACCGAATTCCTTGCGAACCGAACCGGGCGCGGCCTTGCTGGGGTCGGTGGGCCCAAGAATGTCGCGAATCTTTTCAACAGCGTTTTCGCCGGCATAGACAAGCGTCATGCAACGAACCTTGCCTTCCGCCTGCATACTATCGCCGCAAACATCCGGGGCCCAGTGGCCGGTCATGAAGTTCATGATGGAATAGAACTGGTTGTCGCCAAAAGCGGGACCGAGGGTTTCGGAGAGCGCCCCTTTCACCTCGTCCGACATTTCAAAACCAAACTCCTCGTTGAGCGCCCGGCAAGCGCGTTTCACCGCGATCCCTCCGAGCTTTTCACGCAGCACCGGCTGGACGGGGCCGTAGAACTCCAGTGCCTCGGTCAGACTCATGCGCAGCAGCTTGGCTCCGATCATCTTCAAGCCGGAACGCGAGAAAACATCAATAATGTTGCCCGGGCGCGAACTCGGGAAAGTGAAGTTGTCGGGCTTGATGATGACCAGCGTTTTCTGCACATCCTCTTCGGCGGCAAGCCGAATGGCATTGTCCAGGACTCCGCCGTCCTCCGCGGAAAACCTGGCCCATAGCTCCAGCGACTCCTTGGCGAATTCGGTGGTGGGTCCGACCAGCACGGCCGGCTCGAAATAGGTGACGGAGCCATCGTTGGCCTTGATGTAGTCGCCATAGGTTCCACGGATGGTGTCGGCGCTTTCAATGGAATCCTCAAAACCGCCGACGGCGTCGCGCAGCTTGCGTACGGCATCTTCGCCCTCAAAAAGCAGCATCAGGACACGGTGCACCTGCTCGTCTTCGTCGGGAGCGAACTCGCGCTCAACATAGTCCGAAAGCAGATCACGGATTTCCGGCCAAACGTCTTCGCTATCTCGGATAAGTTCGGCATAGCGCTGAACCAGTTCCGCACTGGGGCCAAACATCCGGGCCGCCACAAGATCGAGCCCTGTTCGACTCAACAACCGACCCAGTACTCCGCCCGTGCGCGATTTGCGCAGCGTGTACGGTGTGATCAATACATATCCAAGTTCTTTTGACATTTGCATGCACCTCAAGTAATGAAGCCCTCTAAATACCTGTCGATGAATACAGGTACAACCCAGAAATGCGAATTTATGAACAACGAAACAAAATCTGCCCCCCTTCCCGAGAAAGTAGTACGCCGCCATGCGGATATGCTTGAAGAGCTTCTTCCCGAAATAACCCGCCTGGTTATCGAGGAGGGCCGACCCGCCGACGGACTGCTCTCCCGCCACTTGCGCGCACACAAGGAACTCGGCTCGCGTGACCGCCGGTTCCTTTCACAGGCGGTCTTTTCCTATTTCCGCTGGTATGGCTGGACTGTCAACAAACTCCAGCTGTCCGTCTCCGAGGCCTGTCTGGTTGGCGCCGCGCTGGACTGCACGGAACTGGGCGATAGCTTCCAATATCTGCAGGGCCGCTGCTCCCTCCCCTGCTCCATCGAACCCGTGGGGGAGAAAACCCTTGCTGAAAAAGCCGCCGCCATCAATGAATGGTTCAAGGAAACCCCCGACTTCCAGCCCTTGGAGCTCCCCGAACTTGCCCTCTCTGACTTTGGAAGCATGATCGACCCCAAAAAGGCGATCCCCTGCATCGAGCAGTTCCAGAAACGCCCGCCAACCTGGATGCGCTTGCGGACCGAACCTGAAGAACTTGTTCAAACCCTGACCGATAAAAACGTTCCTTCCACCATTCACGGCCACCAGCCATCCGCTCTCTCGGTCGCCGGAGGGACCAGCCTGGCAAATATATTGTCCGCCCATACCGCGCAGTTCGTGGTGCAGGATGTCGCCTCGCAGTGCGCGGGCCTCGTCTGCAAGCCGCAAGAAGGTGAAGACTGGTGGGACTGCTGCGCCGGAGCAGGTGGAAAAACCCTGCATCTGGCGGATCTGATGCACCAGAAAGGCAAGATACTCGCCACTGATATTCGGATTTCCGCGCTCAAAGAGCTCAAGAAACGTGCCCGAAAATACGGCATCCGCGGAATCCGCACCCAGCCGCACAATGCCGTGCGCGACGAACCCTTCAAAAAAACCTTCGACGGCATACTCGTCGATGCCCCCTGCTCCGGATGGGGCACCTGGTCACGTAATCCAGATGCCCGCTGGCGCAGCTCCAAGCGCGATGTCATTCAGTGCGCCACCCGGCAGCTCAAGATTCTGAACAATGCCAAGTGGTGCGTAAAACCCGGCGGCACTCTCGTCTATGCCGTCTGCACCCTGACCCGCCCCGAAACCGAGGAAGTCGTCATGAACTTCCTCGACCAGAATCCCAACTTCAAACTCGACCCCTTCGACAACCCTCTGACTGGCGAACCAACGGACGGCCAGCTACAAATCTGGCCGTGGGACGGCCCCGGCGATGCCATGTTTATCGCGCGCTTTGTTCGAAAAGAAGATTCGTAGTTCCGCTTTTATTCCCCGTTTTTTCAGCATCGGGCTTGAGGCCAGCGGCTGATCAAGGGATAATGTATTAAATTTAAGGAGTTTTTATGAAATTGTTTGCCTCTATTCTACTGCTCGCCATCGTCTCCATGCTGAACACAGCCTGCATCAGCCGCACGACCACCTCCGATGCCCCCTTGGGGAAAGGCAAGGATGGCAAAGTGGTTGAAAAGAAGCTCATCTGGGTCTGGCAGGATGAATTCCGCAATCCATAGTTGCCGTTAATTCACCGTTCACATCAACAGGGGCGCAGGCAGTGGCTAAATTCATCATCAACGGCGGGAAAACGATCGGGGGAACCTTCCATCCGCGCGGCAACAAGAATGCCGTGCTGCCGATGCTCGCCAGCTGTGTGCTAACCGACCAGCCCGTCGTGCTCCACAACGTACCGCTCATCAACGACGTCAAGGTAATGCTCCAGTTGCTGGAATCGATCGGTGTCGAGGTATCGCTCAACGACCACACCGTCACCCTCTGCGCCGGGAGCCTGAAAACCACCGAACTGGACAAGGAACTCTGCGCACGGGTGCGGACCTCCATCCTGCTGGCCGGGCCGTTGACCGCCCGCCACGGTAGCGCGGTTATTTATCCGCCGGGGGGCGATGTGATCGGCCGGCGGCGCCTTGACACCCATTTCTACGGGTTTCGCTCCCTTGGCGCGGAAATCTCCACCGACCAAGCCTACCGGTTCAAGGCAGGACCACTAAGCGCCTGGAAAATGGTTTTCGACGAAGCCAGCGTGACCGCAACGGAAAACGTCATGATGGCCGCCACCCTTGCAAAAGGCACCTCGACGATCTACAACGCCGCCTGCGAACCGCATGTCCAGGATCTTGCCCACCTGCTGAACCAGATGGGCGCGGATATCTCCGGCATCGGAACCAACAATCTGACCATCCGCGGCGTAGAAAAACTGCACGGCGCGGAATATTCCGTGCAACCGGATTTTATCGAAGTAGGAAGCTATATCGCCGCATCGACCCTGACCGGCGGGCAACTGACCATCCCTAATGCCGGCGATCCGCTGACCCTGCAGGTCATGCAGCGGACGTTTTCAAAACTGGGGGTGGAGTGGACCCGCGATGGCCGCACCCTGATTGTTCCGCAACAAACCGAACGCTGCATTCGGCCAGACGAAGGCAATGCGACCCCGAAAATCGAAGACGGCATATGGCCCGCCTTCCCTTCCGACCTTATGAGTGTCTGTATCGTACTTGCTACGCAGACCCAAGGCACCGCCCTCTTTTTCGAGAAAATGTTCGAAAGCCGCATGTATTTTGTCGACCACCTTATGGCGATGGGGGCCAACATTATCCAATGCGATCCCCACCGCGTCGTCGTCATCGGCCCCACCAAACTACGCGGCAGCGTACTCACCAGCCCCGACATCCGCGCCGGCATGGCCATGCTCATCGCCGCCTGCTGCGCCGAAGGCGAAAGCGTCATCAAGAACGCACAGGTGATCGACCGCGGCTACGAAGCAATCGAAGATCGACTTTCCGCACTCGGTGCGGATATTGTGCGGACAGATTAGAAAAATCTGATCAGGAAGGAAATATCCCATGGGATTCCCAAAAACATTCTACCGCTGGCGCCCGCACCCCTGGCACGGGCTTGAAATCGGCGAAGACCAGCCGCGCATTATCAATGCCTACATCGAGATGACCCCGTTT
>JBDLJW010000116.1:0-5648 GCA_039714135.1 Verrucomicrobiota bacterium | reverse complement strand
CCGGGCTCGATGACGAAGGTCAGGCCGGCGGAAAAGACATAGGCGATATCGTCGATGCGGATTTCGCCGCATCCGGATTCGACGGTAAAGATCTCCACCATGTCATCATGGCTGTGGGCACCGGCCTTTTCGCCGGGCGGGAAGACGGCGCGGGCATAGTTGGTGATCGGCCCGACCTCGCCATCGTCAAGAATCACGCGCTTTCGGATTCTTGCGTTATGCGAAACCCCTTTTTCCGGCAACTCGTTTATTCCGATCCGTTTCATTTTCCCAACTCCTGCATCATGGTATCCAGCCACTGAAGCTTTTTGGATTGAAGCATGGGACTGGGATGTGCGTTGAGCAGCGGATGGACATCGGAGGCCACGGTAGAAACGGGTTCGCCTTCGATGCATTTCATACACTGCTCGGCAAGCGGGATCAGGCCGGTATCCTGCCCCCACCCCAGCATGATCGGCGTATTGCCCTTGCGCCTTATGGAATGGGTGCATTCCGCGGTGCGCTCCCTGCAGAACATGCTGTGCATGTGGCCGCCCATGATTCCCGCCAGTGCATCGACCTTCTGCAGGAAGCTACCGGACTTGGGATCGCGAAGGTCGGAAAGGTTGAGCACGCGGATATGCCGCCAGTCTCTGGCAACGGCAATGCGCATCACCTGGTATTGTGTATTGTCGGGCTGGGTCAGCACCAACTCCTTGCGCATGGAGCTTTCCCGCCGGGGGTATTCGACCTCCTTGTCGAGGTGGTAGATATCCTTGGGGTGCGACGAGCCGGGATTCATCATGATGACCACCACGTCCGGCTCCAGCTCGGAAATATTGGACGGGTTCTCCTGCGGAATGGAGGAGTCGACGATCTCCAGCACACTGCGGCATTTCGCCCGTTCGCCATTCATCAGCATCAACTCATAGAAATGGCCATAGCAAGTAAACCGCTTCTTCAACTCAGCCGCATATAGAAATTCCATGGTTCACGCTCCGTACTTGTTGTTTGAGCGGATTATTTTAAGCTTCCGGCGGAACAAATAACAATCTATCTTTCAAATGTTGATTTGGAGGAGTTTTCCCATGCACATGGCAATCGATATAGCGGCGGCAATCACTCTGTTGTTTTTCTTTCTGGCGGGGTTGCGCAAGGGCTTCATGGTATCCCTGCTGGGCATCATCCGCATCGTGCTCGCCTATGGCGGCGCCTTCTTTGCGGGACGCTACATCGGGTTCTGGCTGGGGGAAGCCACCCACCGCCCAAAGATCGTCACCATTCCCATCGTGGCGGCAATGACCTTCATGTTCATCTTCTACTTCTTCCATATCGTCATCTCCGGGATGCGCAACCAGCACCGGGAAAAACAAGAGGAGGACGAAAACTTCCACCACCCCATCCTCAGCAGCCTTGCGGGTGGCACGATCAATCTTGGCTCGGGCACTCTTTTGCTGGTGCTGCTCTTTTGGATGGGCGACCTGTTCCTGGTCGGCACAACCGGGAGCGCCATCCCCGGCGCCAACGATGCATATTTCAGCCGGCTGGCCCGGAGGGCAATCTATGAAACCAGCCGATACATCATTCCCGGCAAGGCCGGCGAACCCCAGGTTGATGCCATATCACACATGATCAGCAACCCTGCGGACGGGATGGCGGTTCTCGAAGAGGTGGTGGAGGCCGAGTCGATTCAGCAACTGGTCACCGACCAGCAACTGGCGGCGGACCTATTGAGCGGGGAGCCGGAACGCATCCAGCAGAACGCATCGATGCAACGGTTGTTCAACGACCGACCCACTCTCGAAAACCTACGCGAGCTCGGAGTGCTCTCGGGCACAGAAACCCGTTCCGGCCTATGTGAAAAACTCTCGGCCTTCGGGAGGAATGAAAAAATCCGAGCCAGCATTGAAAGCCTTCGGGAAAGGGACATGCTGCGCGCCGACAAAATCCTTCTTCTGATCCGCGACCCCTACTTCGACATCATTGTTGCCGAACTACTCCGGTAGCAGATCCTCCTGCCCCTCCGTGGGGGGCAGAACACCTTCGGCTACGAGCTGGTCATCCATTTCCGGTGTCAACGGAATCGGCAACGGCGGCATACCTTGCCGAATTACCTCCATCTGGTAGTCCTGCAGATTGGCACGAACTTCCGCACGGCGCCTCTCCTGCTCTTCGGGAGAGAGTTTCGGCGCCGGAGGGGGTGTCGGTTTTTTCGGCGGCTCTTTCCGACGGAACCCACCGCCAAACCGGCGCTGTGGCTGCTTTGTCGGCGCCTTCTTTGCGGGACGTTTAGCCGGCGCAGCTCCCTTGGTTAGATCAAACACCACCGACTGCCCCTTGCTTTCGAGCGTCGCTTGCGACGTATCAAGATCGATATCGAGCAACTTCATGCCCATAAAGCTTTCGCCAACCATGAGAATGATGCTTCTGGAATCCCCCTTCTTGGCCTTCAGATTCTCGAAGCCCGCGCGGATTTCGCCGGTTTCGCTTTCGAGCAGAAAACAGAGCCTCAGCTCCTTGGCGGCAGCCGCAGCCGCCGCAGCGGCCTTCTTCTGAGGATCCTCGGTTTCCACCAACGGCTCAACCCCAAACGGCGACCGCTCAATAATTACGTCGTAACGCTCCGGCTTGTATTCCGGCCGCTCCTCCGCACAGGCCATGCCCGCGGCAAGCGCCGCACCGGCAATTAAAATCATGTAGTTGGTTCCCGTCATTGAAATCCCTTTTCCGAATGCAGGGAATAATGTTTCCTCGCATCCGGTTCGTCAAGCGCAACCCCGCCTTTCGGCATCCCGAGAAAAACGGACGGCAAATAAAAATATTGTACGCTGGAAGTGAAAACTAGCGCCGACGTCGGCCCAGCGGAACGGAGAGAGTCCCATTGAAGAACTCAATGATGTGCCCCCGTTCGATCAGCCAGCCCAGCGGTTGCAAGGCCTCCGCCGCCTCCTTCGACTCCGGCTTGAGCGAAGGATGCAGAGCCTCCAGCAAATGCTTCCGCGTCGAACCGGGGTTCTCCTTCAGGAAAACCAGCACTTCGGCAATACTGTCGATCGTATCCGCCGGCTTGACCGGATGCGGCTTGATGTGGGTAACAAAGTTTATCTTCCCGGCCTTGAACAAATGCAGATGCATATGCCGGAAGGCCGCACGCATTGCGAACGACATGGATAGCGGGAAATGACTCTCCTTCGACCAGACCCGGCGGATGGCGTGGGTAATGTCGCGATCTTCCAAATTCTGGGCAACCTGCGAGGGAACAATTGCGCGGTGCGTCTTCATATACATCGACTCGATATCGCGCATGAAGTCAGCCTCGGCCTTGTGCAGCTCAACCGGCTCCGCTTCGGGATCCGACTTGAGCTTGTAGATCGTTTTCTTTCGGCTTTCCTGCCGCCATTGCTCGATCAGCTCCTCGTCGCGCACCGTCTCGATGTTGCGCTTGTATTCTTCGAGCGTGAGGTGCGGAAAATGTTTTTGGTGCAGTTCGCTGAGCTTCTCGGCATAGCTGTGGTGGTTCGGTGGCCCCAGCAACACACCGCTCTTGCGGCAACGCGCCACACAGACAAACTGTCCGGCGGGAGGCTCGGTCTCGATCTCCTCCTTCTCGTAGACATCGGACAGATGCTTCGACATCAGATGCTGGACGATCATCTCCTCCGAACAGGCCGCCGCCTTGCAGCGCTTGCACTGGAACATCGTGAAGTCCGGCGTTTCCTTGTTTGCCTCGATCTTTACCAGATAGCCTTCGGGATCATGGATGAGCAGGTTCGCCAGATCCATCAACGGGAAGGCGCGGCGGGAATGGTGCATCTGCCGAACGAGTGAAGCCAGTCGTTTTTGTTCCGGAAGAAAAGAGACGGAAACGGGAATCTCCCGAACCGGTTCGCGCGGGCGGTGCGGACGGGGGCGCTCCTCGCGTTCCGGACGCGGGCGGCGCGGGCGATCATTGCGGAAATCGCGGCGGGGTGGACGGCGGTCATCGCGCCGTTCCCGACGGCGATCGGAATCGGAATAATCCTTCGTGCCATAGTGGCTCTTTCCCGGCGGCTTGCGCGCCCACTGGGGAACAAAATTTAGATCGAGGATGATGTCCTTGCCATCCTTCGGCTCTTCTTTCATCTGTTTCTTGTCTTCCATGCGAACACCCGGGAATTATACGCTCAATGTAACCCCGAGTTTAAACAAATCCCCTGCCTTTAAAAGCTCTAACCACAAGAGACATTCCCGAGGCACCCCCCTCCCGAAGGTTGCTATTGCCTTTCCACCAGGACGGTGGAATCCTTGTACAACCTGCGCTCGAAGCCCGACACATGGCCGTCCTTTCCGGAAACGGGAAACACATAAACCATGTCCATGCGGGCCTGCCACCGACCTTCCGGATTCCTCGCCACATTTACCTCCAAGTGGCCATAGTGCTTGCCTCCATCAACCAGGATGCCGTTCTGGTCGTAGACCTCCGGAGCATCCGCATGCGCAAGGAATGTCCGATACCCATTGACGGCCCCGTCAAACGGACCCCGCAGACCATCGCCGCCAACACCAACATCGAAGACGTGCAGCACATGGTTGGCCAATTTCCCGCCGGGCAACAACTCTTCACCGGGAACTGCCGAATGCTCGTACATCTCGTCATGGCCGGTCAAAAGTGCATCAACCCCGTATTTCATGAACAGGGGCGTCAACGCGCGCACCGGCACGCCCGACAGGTTGTTCCTGCCGGAACCAACACCCGGCGGCAGGCCATGAATTCCCGAGGAATACGGGCAGTCATGAAACATGACAAACGTAAAGGTGCTCTCTTTTTGCGCCAGAGCCAGCGTCTCTTCCAGCCAGTCGTATTGCGGCGACCCCGGATGCCAGGCGGGCGCAGAATCATTCCCCTCTCCTGCAAGGCTCCAATTGGTATCCCGCGGGCTCCGATGGGGATATCCGTTGTTAAGATCGAGCACAACAAGGCTGACCGGACCATAGGCAACCGTATAATACCTTTCGAGATGGGCCTTGTTCGTCGCCCCGTTCGCCGGCAGGTCGAAATAGGCTTTATATTTTTGCACGGCACGTTCCGAGCCTGCCGGCCCATAATGCCCCAGCTCGCCCGGCCCGCCATAATATTCATGGTTCCCCAACGCCGGAAAAATTGGAATGGACGACGCAAGCGCGGAGTTCTGGCGCCAGAACTCGTCCCAGTCCCGCTGCTCTCCGCCCGACTGCACCAGATCCCCCGCAATGGCCACAAAATCAGGATTGCGCCGGGCCATGACCTTGAGGTTTTCGCAATAGCCCGTGGTCTGGTCGACGAGGTACGAACGGTTGGCGGTGCCGCCCCACGGCGCAGGTTTGCCGGTTGACTCCGGTTCCGTCTCGCTGTCGGCATAAACGATAAAGCGCACCGGACAATCTTTCGTGCCCTGCGTATGGAATTGCCCCGTTGCCTTGTCACCGTTCTGAAGCACCGAGTATTTGTAGGATGTATCCGGCGCAAGCCCGGCCAGCCGCACTTCGTGGCGAAAGGGCAACGAAGCCGGCTCATCATCCGACAAATCTTTCATCTCCGCCGGATGGTAGCCCAGCGCCTTGGCCTCGACCGGCACGGACTCGATGGTGCGGGCCCGCCCCTCTCCATCACCATCCCGGAATGTGACCGTACCCGCGCCGGGCCCGTTGCT
>JBDLJW010000115.1:0-5687 GCA_039714135.1 Verrucomicrobiota bacterium | reverse complement strand
GCGCCGCCATGGTGCAAAAAAGAAAAAACACCGGCATTGGTAAAAATGTTCCGTTTCCTTTGCATTCCGAGTTCGTGTTCAAGTAGGCTTTCCCGCATTGGAAAAGAAAAACAACGGGAGGAATAATCATGAAAAGAATCGGATTGGTATTATTTGCGGCGGCGTTTGTGTTTGGTAGCGGGTTCCTGAAACAAAATGAGGACGGAAGCCTCTCGGCCGACACCTCGGGCTTAATCAAAAAGGCCGACGAGACGGCCAAGCAGGCCGAAGCAATGGCTACAAATGCCGTGGAACAGGCAAAGAAGGTGGCGGAATCCTACAATGTGAAGAAAGAAGAGATTATCGCGGACCTCGAAAAACCCGTCGAAGCCATCAAGCAGAAGGTTGCCGGCATGGATGCCGCAAAACTGGTGGCCTACCTCAACCAGTACAGCAATGTGTTTTCCGACACACAGAACCAGGTCACCGACTACACGGCCCAGCTTAAGGAGCTGAAATGGACACAGAAACTGGGGGCAAAAGGCAAGGAACTAAAATCCCAGATCTCCCAATACACTGGACAGCTTAAAGGACTCAAGGAGCAGTGCAGCCTCTACATCGATAAGCTCGAATCCTATGGAGTAGATCCTTCCGCCTACGGAATCGACCTCTCCGCCTACGGTCTTTAGAAAGACCCTGCAGCAAAAAAGAGAGGCACTGGTTTTCCCCGTGCCTCTTTTTTTATATCACATACGATATATTTATCCCTATTTTAGGCATCTTTTAGGGGCATTTATATCACATGTGATATAAAATTTTCTGGGCAACCATGAGGTGTTTTCTCCAAAATTTTCCGCGCTTGACAATATTCAACTCAGTCCCTACATTCCAAACAAATATTTCAAATGAGTATTTGAATCATGTTAAAAAAACAGACCACCAAAGAGCGTTTGATTAAGGCCGCGAGTGAAATCTTTGCGGAAAAAGGGTTCCGCGATACCACCGTGGCGGAAATCTGCGAGACCGCCGGAGCCAACATTGCGGCAGTGAACTATCACTTTGGCGATAAGGAACATCTCTACGACGAGGTTTGGCGACATGCCTTTGCCCTTGCAATCGAGGCCTACCCCCTCAATGGCGGCCTTCCGGAAAACCCCGGTATCGAGGATTATCTCTACAGCCATGCGAGCGCCATCCTCCACCGCATCTTCAGCGAAAATGAAAACGGGCTTTTTGCCAAACTGCTCTACCGGGAAATGGCATCCCCCACCCTTGCGCTCGAGCGCATTGCCCAGGAAGCCCTTTTTCCGCAAAGCGAGTTCATCCAAGAAGTCGTTGATGCCGAACTGGGAGCGAAGATCACCGGCCAACAGCTCCGACTCTGCATGAACAGCATTATTGGCCAATGCGCTTTTTACAACTTCAGCCGCCCTCTCCAAAAATTCATGATCGGAAAAGAAACCGTGCCTGAAGAAAAAATCGAAAGCATCGCCCGCCACATTGCCCGCTTCTCCCTCGGCGGTTTGAACGCAACCAAACAGGAAAAGGAATAATGGATTTCAAACACAAAGACACAAAGGACTCCAAGCTTTTTCGCCTTCGTGAACTTGGTGCCTTGAGCGTAGCGGGTGTTTCAATCTTTTTGCTTTCTTCCTGCGCGATCTTTGCGCCGGAGGAGCGGACGAATCTGCACGACGACGTGCCGGAACAGTTTACCCTCTATTCCGAAATGCTGGACAACACCAACCGCTGGTGGGAAAGCTTCCAGTCGGCAGAGCTCAATACGCTGATCAATGAGGTGCTGACCAACAGCCCCTCGATCCAGCAGGCGTGGGCGCGGCTGGCGCAGGCCGAGGCGATCGCCAAGCAGGCCGGCGCATCGCGCTACCCTTCCCTCGGCTATGAAGGCAGCGCCTCCGCAAATAAAAAAGAGATCGCATCGGGCTTCGGCCCGGGAAGCGATTCGTACAACAGCTACCACCTTGGCCTAACCGCCTCCTACGAAGCCGATCTTTGGGGCCGGATCAAATCGCAGTCCGAAGCGGCGGCACTTAACCGCGAGGCCTCGCGCGAGCAATTCAACACCGTCGCCATCACCCTTGCCTCGCAGACGGCCCTGCGCTGGACCGGCATCGTTTCGCAACGCCTGCAGACCGAGGTGATCCGCAAGCAGCTCGAAGCCAATGAAACCTCGCTGGAGCTGATCGAGCTACGCTTCCGCAAGTCGCTCTCCTCCGCACTGGACGTCTACCAGCAACGCCAAAGCGTGGCGGCCACCAAATCCATTCTTCCGCAGGCTGAACTGCGCGAGCAACTACTGCACAACGAACTCGCCGCCCTGCTCGGCCGCGCCGACTTCCAAACACTGGAAATTCCAGACGAACAACTTCCAAACATTGGAAAACTTCCGGCCCTTGGAATTCCCGCCGATGTACTGGCCAACCGCCCCGACGTCCGCGCCGCCGGACTAAGCCTGCAGTCGGCCGACTGGAGCGTGAGTGCTGCGCGGGCCGACCGCCTGCCCGCCATCCGGCTGACCAGCTCGGCCAGGTATGGAAACAGTGATATTGATGTTTCCGATATTTTCGACAACTGGATCGCCAATCTGGCCGCCAGTGTGACCGGCCCGATCTTCGAGGGAGGGCGACGCAAGGCTGAAGTGGCGCGCACCCGCGCCGTGGTCGACGAGCGCCTCGCCGTCTACCGCGAAACCGTGATCAACGCCATCAAGGAGGTTGAGGACGCCCTCGTTTCCGAGCAGAAACAGCGCGAATATATCCATGCGCTCGATACCCGCCTTGCCGCCGCCCGCCAGTCGTACGAGGAGTCGCTCAACCGCTACCGCAACGGCGTGATCGAATACACCACGGTGCTGTTCCAGCTCAACAGTCTTCAGATGCTGGAGCGCGAACGCGTCGAAGCACAATACACCCTGCTGCAACACCGCATCGCCCTCCACCGAGCCCTTGGCGGAAGCTGGCCCAATGAACTTTTATCGAATTAACGGAGAGACGAACCATGCGTAAATCTACCATTGCAATCATAAGTACCGCCCTCGTTCTTGGAGCGGCAGCTACCGCTGTTATCCTGGTTAAAACCGCCCCGGAAGCGAAAAAGAAAAAGCCACCGAAAATGGCCGCTCTGGTGGAGACTAGAAAACTGGAACTGACCGATGAAGCGATGGTGCTGCATCTTACCGGAACCGTAACTCCCTCGGAAGAGGTCATGGTGCGTGCCCGGGTGGGTGGCGAGGTTGTTTCGATGTCGCCCGACTTCATTGATGGCGGCCTGCTACAAAAGGGCGGCGAAATCCTGAAGATCGATCCCGTCGATTATGACCTGGCACTGGCGGCGGCGGAAGCCCAGCTTGAAACGGCGCGTTTCAACCACAAGATGGAGCTGGGCCGACAGGATGTGGCCCAGCGCGAATGGGAACTGCTGAAAACGGACGATGCATCGGAACAGGAGCAGGAGCTGGCCCTGCGCATTCCGCACCTGGCCGCCAGTGAGGCCGCGCTTAAGGCAGCGGAAGCCAATCTAAAGAAGGCTCGCATCGACCTTGGCCGCACACAGGTTTCCGCACCCTTCAACGCCATGGTGCTCAGCCGCAACGTGAACATAGGGTCGCAGGCGTCGCTACAGGATGTGCTCGCCAAACTAGTGGGAACGGATGCCTTTTGGATTATGGTTTCCATTCCGGTCGACCGCCTCGATAAAATCACTATTCCGGGAAGCCCGGTCAATGTACTTTCAGCCTCCAACAAGGTTCGCGAGGGACGCGTGATCAGACTGCTAGGCAACCTGGAGGAGAAAGGGCGCATGGCACGCCTGCTTATAGAGGTCGAAGACCCGATCTGCCTCCAGCCGGAAAACAGCGATAAAAAGCCGTTGTTGATCGGTGAATTTGTCCGCACCCAAATCACGGGGCGCGAATTAAAGGGCGTCTACAAGATTCCGCGCAAGGCCCTCCGCGAAAATAGCTCCATCTGGCTGGCCCGCGAAAACAAACTCGATATCCGCAAGGTCGAAGTGCTCTGGCGCGCAGCGGAATACGTACTCATCCGCAACGACATTGCCGGCGGAGAGCGGCTCATCGTATCCGACATGACCACCCCCATCCAAGGGATGGACATCAATACCGGCAAAAAGAAAAAAGGGGAACCTCGGAACACCACAGCCAAAAATTAAACACGAAGGCACAAAGAGCACAAAGCTTAGAGTTCTTGGTGTCTTGAGCGTAGCGGGTGTTAAAAAGGAACAGTTTGATGGAAATGGAACATGAGATGAAGAGTGGACCGATTGCCTGGATGGCAAGGAATTCCGTGGCGGCCAATATCCTGATGGTGGTTCTACTGGGTGGAGGCTTCATCGCCGCCACCAAGATAAAGCAGGAGTTCCTGCCTGAAGCGGAACTCGACATGGTCAATGTTGTGGTCCCCTACCCCGGCGCGAGCCCCGACGAAGTGGAGCAAGGTATTCTGCTGGCGGTCGAGGAATCCGTACGCGGCATCGACGGTGTAAAGAAGTTGACGGCTACCGCCAACGAAGGCAGCGGGTCTGTACTCATCGAGGTGCTTCCAAGCTACGATGTCAATCGCGTGACAGACGATGTGCGCAATGAGGTCGACCGGGTTCGCACCCTCCCGCTTGATGCCGAGGAACCGGTCATCAGCGCCGTCAAGCTGAAGCGTTCCGTCATGGATGTGATTGTGGCGGCGGATGTTTCGGAGGGTGTTTTGCGGGAACTGGCCGAACAGGTGCGCGACCGACTTCTACAATCGGGCGGCGTTACCCAAATCGAGCTTTCAAATGTCCGCAACCATGAAATCGCCGCCGAGATATCGCAGGATAAGTTGCGCGAACTCAACCTCTCCCTCCAGAACGTGGCCGACATCATTGCGCGCAGTTCGCTGGAACTGCCGGGCGGCGGCATGAAGACCAGCGGCGGCGAAATCCTCGTGCGCGTGAAGGATCGGCGCGACTTCGGGCGCGATTTTGCCCAAATCCCGATTGTGACCGCACCAGACGGAACCCGGCTGCTGCTGGAGGATATTGCACAGATCCGCGACAGCTTCGACGAGTCGGATAAATTTTCATTCTACAACGGCAAGCCCGCCATGAGCATGACGATCTATCGCGTGGGCAAAGAGACGCCGCTGACGGTCGAGGAGAGCGTGCTCAAGGTGCTCGACGAGCTGCGTGCCACCATGCCGGAAGGAATTGAGCTCACCATGTGGAACAACCGCGCCGAGATGTTTCGCGGGAGGATGGGCCTGTTGCTCAAAAACGGGGCCATTGGCCTGGTTCTGGTATTTGTCATGCTGGGACTCTTCCTTGAAATGCGGCTGGCCTTCTGGGTGATGCTCGGCATCCCGATTTCATTCCTCGGCACCTTCCTCTTTATGGGAGCCATGGATGTGAGCCTGAACATGATCACCATGTTCGCATTCCTTATTGCGCTCGGCATTGTGGTGGACGATGCCATCGTGGTCGGCGAAAACATCTACCACTACCATCAGGACGGCATGCCTTTCCTCCAGGCGGCCATCAAGGGGGCGCGGGAAATCGCCATGCCGGTCACCTTCAGCATTCTCACGAATATCGTGGCGTTTCTGCCGCTCTATTTTGTGCCGGGCGTCATGGGCAAGTTTTTCAGAAACATCCCCATGGTGGTCTGCGCCACTTTTGCCATCTCGCTGATCGAGGCG
>JBDLJW010000114.1:0-5713 GCA_039714135.1 Verrucomicrobiota bacterium | reverse complement strand
CTCTACTTTTCGCCGCCGAGGTCGCAGATGTTGCAGGAGCTGCAGCTGAGGCTCTGGGGCTTGTAGGTTTTTCCTTCCTTGGCGGCCTTGCGCATATTCAGGGCATTCATGCCCGCAAGGAACAGGCCGAGAATGATGAATGCGCCGGGCGCGGAGGTCATCAGCATGAAGTCGGTGGTCCAGCCGGGGATCATCTTGATCTGGAAGAGCGATCCGCTGGCCAGGAACTCGCGAACCCCACCAAGTGCAACCAGAGTGAGCGTGAAGCCCAGTCCCATGCCGAGCGCGTCGAGCACCGACTTGGCCACCCCGTTCTTGGAGGCGAACGCCTCGGCACGGCCGAGCACGATGCAGTTGACCACGATGAGCGGAATAAAGAGGCCGAGTGCATCATAAAGCGCCTTGGGGGCATAAGCCTGCATGACGAGGTCAATGATTGTCACAAAGGTGGCAATGACGACGATGTAGACCGGAATGCGGATCTTTTTCGGAACAATTTTCCGGATGCTCGAAACCACGACGTTGCTACCCAGCAGCACAAACAAGGTGGCAACGCCCATACCCAGACCATTGGTGGCACTGGAGGTTACCCCCAGCGTCGGGCACATCCCGAGCAGCAGGACCAAGACGGGATTCTCTTTCCAGAGACCTTTACTAAACTCTTTCATCGCTGACATTATTCCGCTCCTTCTGAAAGCTGGTCGAGATTATCGATGGCGGTTTTACTGATCGCATGCACGGCGCTGCCGATGGCGGCACTGGTGATGGTCGCGCCGGTCTTGCCGTTGACTTCTTCGCCATCCTTGACGATCGGCCAACACTCGTCGCCGGCTTTTCTTCCGGCATACCAGTCGAGATATTTGTTCGCAATCAACCCGGCGCTCTCCTTCGCTCCGGAAAACAGATCAACAATGGTTTTCTGAAGCTTGCGATCGGTAACCGCGGTTCCCAAACCGGGTGTTTCGGTCTGGGCCGTCACAATAACAGCACTGTTGGTTTGTCCATCCTGGACAATGCGGCCGACGCTTCCGTCCGGAGCAAGGCCGACCATCAGCGAAATCGTGCCGGAAAAACCTTCATCCGGATTATCCACCTTGCCGGCATACCCTACAATCCCGCCATCCTTACGGGCGGTAAACAAGGTAACATCCCATCCATTGGCGGATTTAAAGGTGTTGGTTTCGGCAACCGGGTCGTTGTCGTACTCCGGCAGCACCTGCTTCATTGCAGCATTGATGGCGGCCGCTTTATTCGCGGTGATCTGGGGTTTGGTCATTGCATCCACACCGGACAGCAATCCGGCGGCAACCGCCGAAACCAAGCCGAGGAAAACACCGAGTTTTGGAATATTGATCTTCTGGACTGCCATTATTCCGCCCCCCCGTTTACAGGCGCTACATAGCCAAATGGTTTATTGATGGTGTTCCGGTCGATGAGCGGCGTGAGCGCGTTCATGAACAGGATCGAGAAACTAACGCCTTCGGGATAGCTGCCCCAAAGACGGATCAGGCTGGTCATGATTCCGCAGCCGAGACCAAAGATGATGGCACCCTTTTTCGTCATCGGCGAAGTAACCATGTCGGTTGCCATGAAGAAGGCACCGAGCAGTAGACCACCGGTCAGTACATGCACGACCGGGGAATGATATTCCGCCGGATTGATGACATGGGCAACGCCGGTAATGACGAATACGGAACCGATGAAGGCCACGGGAACCTGCCACTTGATGAGCTTGAAGGCGATCAGGATTGCGCCGCCGATCAACAAGGCGATGGCCGAGGTTTCACCCAAACAACCGCCAACGTTGCCGGTCAGCATATCCTTGACCTCGGCAACGCCCGGCGCCATGCCCAGCGGCGTGGCGGTGGTAACAACATCCGCCCCCCGGGTCGCGTTCCAGGTGGTCATGATTTCGGGCAGGCCGATCAGCAGGCCGACACGCGCAACGAGTGCGGGATTGAATGGATTGTAGCCCAGTCCGCCAAAAAGCTGCTTGCCCAGAATAATGGCAAGGACGCCGCCGAGAATGCAGACCCACCACGGCGTGCCGGAATTAAGGTTCATGCCGAGCAGGATACCGGTAAGAATGGCACTGCCGTCCTTCCAGGTGGAGCTGCGCTTCATCAGCTTGTTCCAGCCCTCTTCAATCAGCACACACGAAACGGTGCAGAGCAAAAGGACATACAAGGCGGCGAGGCCAAAAAACCAGATGCCGGCCAGACAGGCAGGCAGCATGGCCAACACCACGGTGAACATGGTTTTCTTGATGTTGTCCCCTTGCCGGATGTGCGGCGAGTTGCTGACCACCAGCCGGGCGGGATCGGGCATCATTATCGTTGATTCAGTTTCAGACATAGCTAGTTCTCGTTTTTTTGACCGGACAACAGGATGAACTGGATTGTTGATTCACTGGATACCTATCCTGACCATCCTGTTATCCTGTCTAAATTATTTCTTCTTCCTGAGCTGGGCTTGGATTTCGATTTTACCGCGTTTGAAGTGCTGGTTGAGCGGACGATGCGACGGGCAGACATAGCTGCACGAACCGCATTCGATGCAGGCCATCACATTAAGTTCCTCGGCCCAATCAAAGCGCTTGTTTTCAACGGCCTGGCTGATGGTGGCCGGCAGGATGCTCATCGGGCAAACCTCTACGCAGCGACCGCAGCGAATGCAGGGCTCGGAGGTGTAGAGCGAAACCTCGTCGGTGGCAATCAGCAGAATGCCGGAGGTATTCTTCATCACGGTTACGCCCAGCGAACTCTGCGCAATACCCATCATCGGTCCACCCAGCAGCAGCTTGGCCGGCTGTTCGTTGACGCCCCCTACCAGCTCCAGCGCCTTTTCAACGGGAGTACCGATGCGGAAGCGCCAGTTGCCGGGATTAACGACCGGCTTGCCGGTCACGGTGGTAATGCGCTCGATGGACGGACGCCCCTTAACGACGGCCTCGGCAACCGCAACGGCAGAGGCAACGTTCTGAACCACGCACTTAACATCCATCGGCAGTCCGCCGATCGGAACCTCGCGGCCGGTAATGGCGTAAATCAGCTGTTTTTCAGCGCCCTGCGGATAGTTGACCGGAAGGCCCTGCACCTTGACGTTGTATTTCGAGGCAATCTCGTTGAGCTTTTCGATCGCGTCGGGCTTGTTGTTTTCGACACCGATCACCGCGGTTTCAAGTCCGAGGATACGGGCCAGAATCGCCGCGCCGAGCACCACATCTTCGGCCTGCTCAAGCATTAGGCGATGGTCGGCGGTCAGATAGGGTTCGCACTCGGCACCGTTGAGAATGAGGGTATCGATTTCCTTGCCTTCCGGCGGGGAAAGTTTGACGTGCGCCGGGAAGCCCGCGCCACCCATGCCAACAACTCCGGCATCCCAAACGCGCTGCTTGAGTTCCGCCGGATCGGTATTCTGCCAATCCGCGACCGGCTCGAACGGGGAACCCCATTCGTCTTCGCCGTCGGCAGTGATCTCAATGCAAGGCACGGCCATACCGGTCGGGCCGGGGCATTTGTCGATCATCTTGACGGTTCCGCTGGTCGGGGCGTGCAGCGGGACGGAAACAAATCCGCCGGCCTTGGCCAGCAACGCGCCCTTCTTAACGGTGTCGCCCTTCTTCACCAGCAGCTCCGGCGGAGCGCCGATATTCTGGTGCATGATGACCTTATAGCTGTCGAGCAGCGGGGCATCCTGAATCGGTTTGTCTTTGGAAAGGGCCTTACTGTCGTCCGGGTGGACGCCCCCTTTGAATTTGCGTGGCTTATCGCTCATTTTGAAACTCCTTCATACTCGCCGGCGGCATGTTTCGAGGCAAGGCGCAGTGCCGAGGTCGGACAGGCGGAAGCTTCCACCAGCTCGGGCTGCGGCGGGTTTTCATAATTGGTTTTAACAAGGAAACCGTCGACCAGCATGTGGTCCTCTTCGCCGGAGGCCTTCACGCACTTGCGGCAGCCGATGCAGGCGGTCTTGCAGACCTGGCGCTTGGCGGCACCCTTTTCCGGAGAGTTGCAGTAGACATGCACATCCACGGCGGCCGGAACCATGACAATCAAATCCTTCGGGCAGGCGGAAACGCAGTTTTCGCAGCCAACGCAGAGCTCGGGATGAACCACGGCGAGACCGTCGCGGATTTCAATGGCACCGAACGGACAGGCATCCGCGCAGCTTCCAAAACCGAGGCAACCGTGGTCGCAGCCCTTCGCGCCACCGGCCACCAGTACGGCCGAACGGCAGTCGCGAACCCCGTTATAAAGCGAGCGCACCGTGTTGGCGCAATCGCCGGCGCAACGAATCAGCGCAACCATCTTTTCCTTTTCCTCGGCGGAAATGCCGAGATACTCGGAAATATTGGTAATGTCTTCCGGCGAACAAACCGGGCACTGTCCCGGATTCGCATCCCCGCCCACAACAGCCTTGGCAAAGTCCGCACAACCGGCATAGCCGCATCCGCCGCAGTTTGCGCTCGGAAGCAAATCCTCTACCCCTTCAACCCGCTCGTCGACCTCGACGGCGAACACCTTGGCCACAATGCCGATCACCACGCCAAGTATGATGCCGATCACCCCGGCCGATAGTATCGCGATTAATGCAATATTCATTTCGTATTCCTTAAACTAGTCCAGAGAAACCAAGGAAGGCCATGGCCAGAATCCCGGCCGTTACCAGTGAAATCGCGGTGCCTTCAAACGCCTTCGGCACGTTGGCCAGATCCAGCTTTTCACGCAGGCTGGAAAACAGGATGAGGGCCAGCGCAAAACCGAGCGCAGAACAGAAACCGTAGATCGTTGCGCCATACCACGTGGACTGGATCGCCTCCGGCGCGGCCTTGGCGTTGAGTACCACGCAGCCGAGAACGGCGCAGTTGGTGGTGATCAGCGGCAGGAAGATGCCGAGGCTTTCATAAAGCTTGGCGCTCACCTTCTGCAGGATGATTTCCACCAGCTGCACCAGCGAGGCAATCACCACAATAAAGACCAGCGTCTGGAGAAACTCGAGACCCGCCGGAACCAGCAGGTATTTGTTGACCAGCGACGCCACCAGCGACGCCAGCGTCATCACAAAAACAACGGCGCCCGACATGCCCAAAGCCGTATCCAGCTTTTTCGACACGCCCAAAAACGGACAGATTCCGAGGAACTTCGATAACACAAAGTTGTTAACGAGAATCGCCCCGACAGTAATCACAAGGAATTCGCTTAGCATAATATTAACCACTCTTAATTTATTTGCGCGGAAAGATGGGGATAATAGCAATGAAAGGCACTTCTGCAACCCCGATCCTCACCCCTTGCTTATTTAGAATCTATCCCAATAAGACCCGGAGATTCTTATGGCGAGACCCGTGGTTTAAAAGGGTCTATATCCCATGGGTGTAGCAACGCTTCATCCGCCGCGCAGCAAGGAAAAGCGTTCCGGCGCAATCCATTTTTCCGCACTTTCACCACTCAAAACCCGCATATTTTTATATCATATCCTATATATTTGCACCTCCCAGAGCCCCAAAATGGCTACTTTTATATAGTTTATGATATAAAGACACAGCACGCCGGATCAGATCGAAATGGCACAAAAGATCGACCTCACGCAGAGAAGCAGAGGCCACGGAGATCTGGGAAAATGGCTCATTGCGCTCGCAATCACCTTCGATACGCTTGTATCGCCGCCAGCTTGGCGGCTCCAGAGCCCGCTGGAAGCGGGCGGTACGGCA
>JBDLJW010000113.1:0-5735 GCA_039714135.1 Verrucomicrobiota bacterium | reverse complement strand
CCTGCCATAAAAAGGTATTGCAATGCCGATTTGTATCTTGAAAAGGTTTGGACTTTTCTGGAGCGGGAACTATGCTTGCGCACATTAACCAAAAGGAGTTTGCCATGAAGAGAATGCGTTGTGTTGTTGTGTTGGTTGGATTGGCCTTGGTTTCCGGAGGTGTTGCGGAGGAGGAGGCGCAGGCCGATGCCGCCGCCCAAGCCAACAACCCGTTGGCCAATATGACGGCCTTCAATATACAGAACTACTATATCGGGGACTTGACCGGGCTGAACAATGCCTCGATGAATCAACTCTGGTTCCGCTATGCACAACCCGTAAAAATCGGCAAAGGCGATTGGCTTATCCGTGCGTCGTTGCCTGTCATCACCCTTAAATATGACCTTCCTCTGGGAGGCTCCTTCAGTGAGACCGGAATCGGCGACTTTAATATTTTCGGAGCCTATCTCCTCAAAATGAAAAACCCGGCATTCAGCGTCGGTGTTGGTCCGATGATGACGATTCCCTCCGGCTCAAGCGTCAGTTCCGACAAATGGTCCGCCGGCCTGGCGCATGTGCTGTTTGACGGACGCAAAAAGGAATATCAGTGGGGCTATCTGATGACGTGGCAGCAGAGCTTTGCCGGCTCCGGACTGGACGATGTCAACTTGGCTACCTTCCAGCCGTTCTTGATGTATCAGCTCGGCAAGGGGAACTACCTGCGCACGGCAGCCAATTGGATGTTCAATCTTGATGCCAACGCATACTCCATCCCGCTGAGCCTCGGCGTCGGCAAGGTCTTCAAAAAAGGCAACACCGTCTATAACGCATTCGTTGAACCGCAGTTCACGGTTGTTGACAAAGGTGCAATGCAGCCGGAGTGGCAGCTTTTCTTCGGACTCAACCTTCAGTTCCTCTGAAAACAACAATCATCAAAAACCGGAAAAATATCATGAAAAAACTACTGCTACCTTGCTTAAGCATACTGATTGCAACATCGGCCCTGGCCCTGGATACCATCGATGAGTACATCAAAGAATACCCCAATCAAGAGCAGGTTAAAATGATGACGGCCTGGCTGGAAAACCATGAAAAAGGCACCTTTCACTTTTCCGGACTGGTCGAGCCCTCCGATGCCACCGTGGTAACCCCGCAGGCAACCGTTGACTACGGCTACAACTGGTTTTCCGTCTCCGACGGGCCGGCCATTGTCAAGGCACCGCAGTACGACAAGTTTTTCTCCGTATCGATCTTCGATATGAAGCACAACATCCCGGCGGTCATCGTTAATCCAGACAAGTCCATCCTGATCAAACGACCGGGGCAAAAGGTGCCGGCGGGCGACTTCGACATTGTCGAACTGGAAACCGATCAGGGGCTCGTCTTTACCCGAATGGTTGTCGTCAACAACATGGAAGAGGTTCGCAAGCTCTCTAAATCCATTGTCATGGAAGGTGGCAAGGGGGACATGACCCGCAACGTACAACGGTTTTCTCCGGAAATTGAAAAGAAAGCACTCGTCGTTATTGATGCCGTCATTTCCGGACTGATTCCGGATGATGCCTTCGGCAAGGTGAGCGGTGACATCAGTTTTCTTAATCTAGCGGCTGGCGTCAAGCTGGGCCAACTCGGAACCCCGTCGGATACCGTTCGATACGGAACGCTTCTGACCGATGATGACGGACAGCCACTGAACGGCAAGGATACCTACATCATCACCGTGCCGGCCGGTCTCGTGGAGGAAGGCGGTTATTACTCCGTCACGCTGTACGGGGCGGACAACCAACTCCTCATTCCCAACGACAAGAAGGTCTACGACCAGACCTCTTTTTCTTCCCAGCCGAATGCAGATGGAACCTATACCCTAACCCTCAGCCCCTCCGGCGAAGGCAAGAACGGCATCCCGACCGGCAAGGCATTCTACGGCATCCTCCGCGCCTACGTTCCGGCTCCGGGCGCAGTGATGAAAGTATCCATCGAAAAACAATAGGAGAACAGGAAATCAAAAAATCGACTGGAATTAGGAAGGATATCGGAGAAAAATTATGAAATGGATTGCACGCATTGTGTTGGTTGTCCTTCTTTTAATCGGGGCAACGGCCTGCCAAACCGTTAAGGCTCCGGCGGGCGAGGCTTCCCTCGACCTTTGGAACGAAGGAGTGTCCAAGGCGGCCATCGTCGAGTTTGTCGAAGCCGTGACAACGCCGGGTTCCGCCGACTATGTTGCCCCCGCCGAGCGGATCGCGGTGTTCGATAACGATGGAACCCTCTGGTGCGAGCAGCCCCTCTATGTACAGGCGCTCTTCATTTTCGACCGCATTCGGCAACTTGCACCGCAGCATCCGGAATGGCAGGAAGAGGAGCCGTTTGCCTCTGTGTTGAAGGGCGATCTCCAGACGGCCCTGGCCGGCGGCGAACATGCATTGATCCAGATGGCGATGGCCACCCATGCCGGCATGACCACCTCGGAGTTTGGGCAGATTGTTTCCGAATGGATCGCCACCGCGAGGCATCCGCAGACCGGAAAGCGCTACACCGAAATGGTCTACCAACCCATGCTCGAACTGCTCGACTATCTTCGCGCCAACGACTTCAAGGTCTTCATCGTCTCCGGCGGCGGAATCGAATTTATGCGCCCGTGGGCCGAACACGTCTACGGAATTCCGCCCGAGCAGGTGATCGGAAGCAGCATCAAAACCGCCTACGAGATCCGCGGCGGCAAGCCCGTATTGAAGCGCCTGCCGGAACTCGACTTCATCGACGACAAGGAAGGCAAGCCCGTCGGCATCAACCAGCACATTGGCCGCCGCCCGATCGCCGCCTTCGGCAATTCCGATGGCGACTTCCAAATGCTGGAATGGACCACCGCCGGGACCGGCAAGAGGCTGGCCGTCTATGTCCACCACGACGATGCGGAACGCGAATATGCCTACGACCGCAAATCCCACGTCGGCAAGTTCGACCGAGGTCTGACGGAAGCCCCCGGGCGCGGATGGGTGGTCGTTAGCATGAAGAATGATTGGAAGATGATTTTTGAAGCGATGTAGTACGTCGTTCGCAGATTGGAGGAACCGTTTATGAAACGCTGGATATTTTTTGTGGTCATGCTGGTGCTGCCGTTTTATGCCGTGCAGGCGGAAGAAGGCGGGGGCACCAACGGAACCGCAATGGTCATGTTCCACGGGCAGGAGCTCTTTGAGATCACCAGCATATCGTCGGTCTCCGCCGATAGCCGTGTTGAAATCCTGACCAAGCGCTTCAAGAAGCTTGCAAAATCGCCTCTGGTCAGCACGAAAAAGTTTACCGTCCACGACGACGACAACCTGAAAATCAGTGCGATCATGTCCGGTGCCGATGTCGTTTGCGCCGTCTGGAAATCGGATGCCGAGTTCCACGGTGTCCCGCGCGAAAAACTGGCCGAGCACTGGCGCGACAGCATTGCCGGCATCATCGACCAATATCGCAAGGACTATACCACCGAATCCTACATGAAAGGGGCGGCCTTTGCCGGCATCACCACCATCGCGTTCCTGATCATCCTGTGGCTGGTCTGCAAGCTTTGCAAAAAAGAGGCAAAGCTGGTCGAGAAAAAGTTTTCCGGCCAGAAAATGTTCAAGTTCCTGGACGGCGACAGCATCATAACGGTCAATGGCTACCTGATGAGGCTTGTTCGCTTCATGGTCATAGCCGTGGCCCTTATTGTTTACCTTGATATTGTGCTCAGCTTTTTCCCGTGGACATTCAACATGTCGGCCCGGTTGTTCGAGCTGATCAGCTCGCCGCTCGTCAAGTTTGGCCATGGCTTTGTCGACAACCTGCCCAACCTGTTTGCCCTGCTGGTAATCTGGGTGCTTGTCTCGTTCATCCTGCGCACGATCAAGCACATCTTCACCCAGATCGGCGAAGGAAAAGTTCGGATCAAGGGCTTCTATCAGGATTGGGCCGATACCACCTACGGGCTGATCCGCATGGTTGTCATTGTCTTTGCCGCCGTGGTGGCCTTCCCCTACATCCCCGGCTCCAGCTCGCCAGCCTTCAAGGGCATCTCCATCTTCATGGGCGTGCTGGTGTCGCTCGGCTCCTCCTCGGCGGTCGGTAATATTTTTGGCAGCTTGATGCTGACCTATATGCGGGCCTTCTCGCCGGGCGACTTTGTTGAGATCAACGGCCAGCGCGGAACGGTTATGGCGCGGCGCACTTTCTCCACCCGACTCAAGACCCCGACCAACGAAATCATCTCCATCCCCAACGCCTCGGTCTCGGCCAACCACATCATCAACTTTAGCCGGATGACCAAGAGCGTCGGCGTCAATATCGGTACAGCCGTCACCATCGGCTACGACGTTCCCTGGCGCACCGTGCACGAACTCCTGCTCAAGTCGGCGGAAGGGGTGCCCGATGTAATGGAAGACCCGGCACCAACCATCCTGCAACTGGCCCTCGACGACTTCTACGTAAAGTACAAGCTGGTCGTCTCGACCAAGAACCCCGCCGGGCAGTTCCGCATCCTTTCCAATATCCACCAGAATATCCAGGACAACTTTGCCGATGCCGGCGTGGAGATCATGTCGCCGCACTTCCAGGCCAACCGCACCGGCGAAGATGCCGCGATCCCCTCTCTTGAGGGCGTTGTTGCACCAGAGAATGTTGAAAATAAAACCCCCTAAAAGGAGAGTGTAGTGAAGAAGCATAATGTTGTTGGACTCGTACTCGCAGGATTGATGATCGGAGGAGCGCAGGCACAGGAGCTGAATCAGGAGCAGGAGAAAAAGCTGGGTGAAGTCGCCCTCGGTTTTTCGCAGCAGGCCACGGTTTTCGAGGGGTTGATGAAAAACAAGCTCACCGAGCTCGCCCTCGAGCTCCAGCGCGAAGGCCGGCTTGACACCGAAGAGGCCGCCGCGGAAGCCGCCACCAAGGTCAATGGCATCATGAAGGACCTTTCTGGCCTGTATGGCGAATTCATCAAGACCAAGGTGCAGTACATACTCAAGACCAAAAACGTATTGACCGACGAGCAGAAGATTTTCCTGCTCTCGCAGTTGCAGCCCAGCGAGTCGCTCCCCTACGAAACGATCGTCTATCTCCAGCCGGAAACATTCGATCTCCCGCTAAACCTATCGCTCGAGCAAAAGAAAAAGATTGTGGAGCTCGAAGCGGCGTTGTTGCTCAAAGAAACCGAGCATGAGCGCGATATCGAACTCATCATGCTCGAACTCCAGCCGCTGTTGCTTTCCGGCCAGCCCCAGCCCGAAAAAGTCGACCCGCTCGTCATGAAGCTGGCCGGTCTCGCCGCCCAGGCCATCGACAACCGCGTAGACTTCTTCCTCAAGGCCAAGGATGTCCTTGATCTCGACCAGAAGCGCCTGCTGGTCCACATGATGGGACTGGATTAGAGGAGAATGCTGGAGCATTTCAATCGATCATTTCTCCCCGTGCGTGGAGCAGGCTGGAAGCCTGCGGTACGATTGCCGTACCGCCCGCTTCCAGCGGGCTCCGGAGCCGCCAGGATGGCGGCGGTACAAGCGTATCGAAGGTGATTGCGAACGCCATTCACCTCAGGTGGCTGGTTCGAACAGTTTTATGCATGAGCACGTTGAAAATGCTCAGCAATCAGAACTTTGATTAGTGATTGTCTAGGAACGCCCAAACGCTTTGCTTCTTTAACATTCCCTCTGGGCCCGGGCCTTCTACATCCAGGCCCGTGAAAAAGGAATGGGCCATCATCAGGCCGTGCGGGCACTCGCCTACAAATGGAT
>JBDLJW010000112.1:0-5759 GCA_039714135.1 Verrucomicrobiota bacterium | reverse complement strand
GGTAAAACGCGGCCTAATTTACGCCCATCGGCATATGAGTCAATTATTTTACACCCCTGTTTTGGAACAATGGAAAAGGGGCGGGGCACAACACCACCCTACCCTCTGCAACCGATGCGGCCGCTCAAAAAGACACACCACCTAGTACACCAGTGGAAGATACGGAGTATTGTTGTAGATCTGAGGCAAGGTTACATTCTGTCCACCATAGAGCACTGACAACACAAGCAACCCTGTCACCAGCAATACGAAGACGAGAATGGCCCAGAAGATCTTCTCATGCAGCATATGGCTGGTAAAGTGCGTAACCCTTATCCCACCGTCATGGAACTGGTGCATCCAATGCTTGAATGTAGTATCACTCTTCATGTCGCCCTCCCTTCCAGTAGGTTTGACAACATTCAACAAGGAACGCTCAAACCGGAAAAAACGTCTGTATAGACAAAGGAACGGAAAGGAAACAACGGCAAGAAAGCTCTTTCTTGCATGATCGGCGAAACTTTTACTTTCTTCGACTGCCCCCTTTAACATATCCTGTTTACCTATGGAACCAGTTGTCCTTAAAAGACCCGAACATAACGTCAGCCGAAAGAATATCAGCTCGGCTGCCATCAAAGTGCTCTACCGCCTGAAGGATGAAGGCTACACCGCCTACATCGCCGGCGGCGGGGTGCGCGACCTGTTGCTCGACCGGCATCCGAAAGATTTCGATGTTGCCACCAACGCCACGCCCGAACAGATCCGGAAAATGTTCCGCAACTGCCGGCTGATCGGCAGGCGCTTCCGGCTCGCACACATCCTCTTTCGCGGCGAAATCATCGAAACCGCCACCTTCCGGGCCCCCGTGCCCGAGAGCGAGGAAACGCATTCCGACGAATCCTTCCGCACCGGCAAGGAAGGCATGGTCATGCGCGACAATGTATTCGGGACTCCGGAACAGGATGCATTGCGGCGCGACTTCACCATCAACGCCCTCTTCTACAACATTGCCGACTTTTCAATCATCGACTATGCCGGCGGCCTGAAGGATCTGGAAAACAAGATTATCCGCGTTATTGGCGACCCCGACAAACGCTTCACCGAGGACCCCGTCCGCATGGTCCGCGCCGCGCGCTTTGCCGGAACCCTCGGCTTCGAGATTGAAAAAGAGGCCTACGAATCCATCTGCCGCAACAAGGACAAGCTTGCGCTTGCCGCGCCCTCGCGCATGTATGAAGAAGTGCAGAAGCTCTTCTTCTGCGGCCACGCAAAGGATGTTTTCCATTGGCTGGAAAAGACCGACCTGCTCCACCCCATGTTCCGCGACTTTGCCCTCTGGATCGATGAAGACAAGGCCCGGCACGACTGGGTCATCCAAACACTCGAACAGATGGACCGCTGGCGCAAGGCCAACCTGCGCGTCCACCCCGCCCTGCTCTTTGCCCTGCTCTTCGGCGAATACCACGAATTTCTGGCGAAGCAGCTTATCGAAGCCGGCGCATCGCCATTCGATGCCGCCCGCGACGCCGTCCAAAACCACCTGAGGGGCATGTGCGAAAACGTACGCGTTCCCAAGATGGCGATTTATCAGGTGTCCGACATCATGATCAACCAGTTGCGGTTCGAACGCGCCAAAGGGAAACGCCCCAAGCGCTTCATGCAGCACAAAGGCTTCCTCGATGCCTTCCTCTACTTCAAGCTCTCCTCAAAGGCCCACGGCCGCAACGAAGAGCTTCTCGCCTACTGGACCAAGCTGCGCGAAGAAAAGAAGTAGAATCTGCCGTGACAGGGTAGATTGATCACGACTTGCTCCCCTCTATTTTCTTCACGGCCTCTTCCGCTTCGACGAAGTGGCGCTCAACCTCCGTCGGCTCTTCCAATATCCGAAGGCGGTATTTCTCGTACTCCGAAGCCGCTTTTTCCATTGCCTCCTCGTGGCTGACCATTCCCGCATGATCCAGCAGTTCACGACCCGTCATGGTCAGAAACTGATCCAGCCGACCGATCCAGTCACCCATAGTCATCGGGGTGCGGTTCAAGGCTTGCAGTTCCGCAATTTCCAGATAGGCCGTCACCATCCGGTTCAGGATATTCAGTTCATCCTCGGAAAGATAGTTTTTGGCAATCTCGACATCGCGTTTCAGGATCCGGTTCCCCGGATAGTTGGTGATGCCCATCTGCTCCTTGTCGGCATCCGCCCGCTCAAGGATCAGTTCCGCCGCCGTGTGGCCATGCGCCGCCCAGTGCATCTTGTTCTGCACCTGCCTGAAAAACAGTTGCGAACGCTCCGCACGGGGATCGTAGTCGATACTCGTGGCATAGATATCGAGCACCTTGCGCCAGAACACTTTTTCGGACGAGCGGATATCGCGGATACGCGCCAGCAGCTCCTCGAAATAGCGTCCGTCGCCGCCTTCCTTTAGCCGCTCATCGTCCATGGCGAAACCCTTGACGATATACTCCCGCAACCGCTCCGTCGCCCAGATGCGGAACTGTGTACCCCGAAGCGATTTCACCCGGTAACCCACCGAAATAATCACGTCCAAACTATAGAAATTGACATCCCTGTTCTGCGTTTTCCCCTCAATGGCACCGTGCCGGGTGGTTGTCCGGAATTTCCGGACAACCACTTTTTCATCCAGCTCCTTTTCCGTAAAAACATTCCGAATATGCTCCGAAATGGTGCGCTTGTCCTTGTCGAACAATTCCGCCATTTGTGCCTGCGTCAACCAAAGCGATTCCTCAAACAAGCGCGACTCCAGCCTCACCTGCCCATCATCCGTCTGGTAGAGCAACAGCTCTCCGCGCAAAGAATTTTCCATTTCCGGTAGCGGGCTATCCATCATTTTTCCTCTGGCTGCCATTCGCCTGTATCCATCAACTTAATTCTCTGACCAAACGTCGTCCGAAACTTCTCGAGTTGCTTCAGCATCCATTTATGCTGCTCTGGCCAGTTGCTTTTGTCTTTAGGGTCACAATTGGGCTTTCGCGCTATGATATGGCTGGTCTTATTTCCCGGTTTTTCCTCCCATACCAAAGTCGCGCCTACTTCAGCCTCAATTGCCTCTTGATCCTGCTTCAACAAATTGAAGATCGCCAGCCGATCCTCAACGTTGTTGATCTGTAGACAAATCGAGATAAGACCCGCCTCCGTGTTCAACAACGCCGAAGGCAAAGCCTTGCTGGTTCCCATGCTAAAGTTCATCCAATGACATGCTGATGGCTTCTGGGGGTTCATTCTGGAATCACTTCCCAATACATACTCGCGGAATGACTGCCAGAACTCTAACTGTAGTTGTTTTGTTGCGGTAAGCTCTTCGTCGTTGGCTTTCGGCTCTGGTTCTTTGGAAAGAAACTCGACAATGCACGGAAAAATCACTCGTTGGAAATCTTCCAGTTTATCGGTAAGCCAGTCGTGCTGAATGTGCCAATCGTTCTCATCACTGAAATTGATCTCGTGATCCGAAACCCTTAATTCATGATATTCGCTGGGTCGCCACTCTAAAGCGTATCCAATTTCAGCTTCGATCCGGTCTTTTATGGCTTCTAGATATTTTTCACACCTACGTCCTTTTGACCGGCGGAACTGAATGGCGACGACAAGTTGCCGGTGTTTTCTGTTTTGCCACGCCATTAGGCGCACAAAGTCCTCCCCATCAATGACCGGAAAATTAAGGCTGGTTTGGGTGGTTACCTCGTACGGCTCAAGACCTGTTTTCTCATCACGCAACAGATCTAGCAAACGATTCCAATAGAGTAATTTTTTTACCAGGTGTGGTCTTAGTTCTGTATAGCCGTCAGCCTCGGCAGAAGGAACATATCCTTCCCCCACATCAGGTCGGCTCCAGATGTCAGTTAGTGTTTTTGACAGTACTTCACAACGATCTTCTATGGCCTGCTTGTTCCATGCGTCTATCTTAGAAAAATACTTGTTTAACTGAACATTACTCTTCAGCAATTCGGCCTTTTTTATTTCATATGAACTGTTGCTCAACTCAACGTTATAACCCGTGAGTGAAAGATTGCCCAAGGTATGCAGGTAGCTCTCATGAACTATTCCCCATTCATCCCCGAGCATCTCCATCCACGGTCGGCCATTCGCGTCCTTTTTTATGGTCTGCGGCATGACGTGTTCAATCGTAAGTGTGGAGAAGTCGATTTTCTCTTTATGTCCCGCTGACAGTTCCAGTTGCTCAAGAATCAAACGGGAGCGCAAGCTCTCACGCTTGTATAACGGGAATGTTTTTAACCGATCGGCAAAGATAGAGTCTGTCGGCCACCCTCGGCCAAACAGATAGGATTGCAAATCCCGGCGAACCTCATTCTTAATTTTTCCGATGGCTGCAACGAACCACACATTGTATGTGCGGGTTGTTTCTCCACAGATTGCGCGGCGGCCCGCAAAGCTCACGAGATCACGCAGGCAACCGACCAAATCATCATCGGACAGAACCCCATCCTCATTTAATTGCATGAGCTTCAGGATCAGGCAATAGGCTGTGGTAATCTCAGACAACCCAACCTGACGCAACACATCCGCCAACGCGGGCTTCGTGCAGGTTTTAGGACGCCGCAACAGCACTTCGTAAGCTGCAAATTTTCTTAACTCTGCCACCTGCGATTCTGGATCAAGATCCCGTTCTGTGTACTGCTTTTTAAAATCAATAAAAGTGGCCGTTGCTTTGGAGTATTCGCCCTCCCTCATCAGATAATTTCGGTAAAAAGCTGTGGCCGAAATTGCATCGTGGTCTTCTGTTTTGGCAAACATCTTTTCAAACGACTGCCAGTGCTCTTTGTCGAACGTGTTTTGCTGATCGAGGGGGATTTGCATAAAGATAAAATTTCGAATCAGATCGGCCTCTTCCAGCGGAAGTCCCGTGGAGTTCAGGCTCTCGAAAATCTCATACGGATTTTCACCGTCAATGGTAATCATCACCAGCGAAAGGCGCATGGAAATTGCTTCGAATAACTGTTTGAGGCTGTTTTCCGAATCCACGCGGGCATGATGTTCGATATGGCGGTAAAAGTATTTCCACGCGTGGAAAACACCGAACTCCTTGTATTCGTCGAGAGTGCTCCCCTCAATGATGGCAATCAGAGCCTCCCGGTCTCCGATTCGAGGTAGCAGCTTATAATGTTCTGACTCCTCTTTTCGCTTATGTACGAGGTAATCTTCCGAAACTTCAGCGGCAAGGTCGTCCAACTTTCGATTGCGGGCCACATCGCGCAGTGCGGCAAGCATGATCGTGATAGTGGTCAGCCGTTGCTGTCCGTCAATCAACTGATAAGCCGGAATACGCCCCGGCACATGATTGGTCGCCGTACAGACCAGAGGGCCGAGGAAGTGTTGATCTTTTCCTCCATTGCCGAGTAATGCCCACACATCATTCTTTAGACGCTCCCAGTGATCCTTCCCCCAAGAATAATGCCGCTGGAACAGAGGAATAATATACTGATCACCCGTGTGAAGAATCTCACTTACTCGCTTTGGTCTGGCATCCATCGCTTACCCCTTGTCCTTTTGCCACAAACATTTTCAGTCATAACGTATAACTGCATACACGTTAATCCTTATGAAGAATGCAGGCAAGGCACAACACGCTTTGCGACACAATTAAAGAACCCAAACCAGAAGAAAAATCCCTCACGCAGGGCAGGTTGAAAACTGCGAACCTTCGGATCTCTACTTTTCGCCGCCGAGGTCGCAGATGTTGCAGGAGCTGCAGCTGAGGCTCTGGGGCTTGTAGGTTTTTCCTTCCTTGGCGGCCTTGCGCATATTC
>JBDLJW010000111.1:0-5805 GCA_039714135.1 Verrucomicrobiota bacterium | reverse complement strand
GAAAACGTTCCAACGCGTTATTCCGCCGGGGCTGGCTCGGCAATCTCTTTTCTGTGATGGGCGGCAAGCAGGTCGTCGAGCTTGCATCCGGTGAGCTCGGTCAGGGTGTTGAATAGCTTGTTCATTACCCAGATCATCACAATCATGCAGGGGATGAGCACCACAACGTGGCTGAGGCCGGTCATTTTTCCCAGCTCGGCGGTAAAGGCCTCGGAGCCGGGTTCACTTTTCAGTACGATTTTGGCGAGCGCATAGTTAAGCCCAGCGGACAGGAACATGGAGGACGCAAGCCCCCAGGTCAGGCCAACAAGCCGCTTTTCAAAAACCTCTTCGTTCCCCTTCTCGCGCAGGGCTCTCTTTAGGCGTTCCACATCGAATAGCGCCTCCGTCATCATGATTTTCTTAATGAGCGGAAACGGGGTTTTTAACGACCCGATGATGGCAAGGCCCAGCAACAGCGGGATGGCCGCCTCTTTTATCGCAATATATTCCGGCGGCAGTTTGAGGATTCCGAACACGCCGGTCAACGTTACGCTCACAACACCGATGATGGACATGAAGTCCGCCTTCCGCGACCGAATGAGCGTCCGCAGTCCATAGCCGATCGGGAAAAGCAGGCCGACCACCAGTGCCCAGACCGGGCCAAGATATTTTTCCTTGCTCAGAAGAGATAGAATTGCGACGGGAATAACGACATTGATTACAATACTCGCCAGTGGATTTTCCTGCGTGGGTTTTGCTTCGCTCATACAGCCTCCATTAAAGGGAAAGGTCTACTCTTCATTCCTCCCGAAGGCAATGGAAATCGGGAGAAGGCCCAGCTGGCGCTACCCACACACACAAACCGCTTTCTCCGCTCCGCGGAGTGAAGCGGTGCTACACCTCGGGCTATTGCGTAATGCGTAAAAGTGTAGCAACGCTTCACCCGGCCAACGGGAGGGAAAGCGTTCTGGTGCAACGCTTCACCCCGCAAAGCGAGAGCCATGGGCAACACGAAGCATAATTCCCGCAGGGAATAGTGCCAAAGGTACGATTTAAGCGTTCAGACACAAAAAAGGCCCCGCCATGCGGAGCCTTTTCCGATCCAATATTGGAGACTTATTCAAAGGTGTAGGTCACACCCAACGTCAGCGAGTTCTGGTACATGCTGGCAGTTACAACTTCATTTTCTAAAGCATGGATATAGGCGCCATGCACTGCCCATTTTTCCCATGCATAGGATGCACCGCAAGTCAGATGAGTTTCCATGATGGCCGGGAAAAAGGCATTCATTGGCGACGAATTTTCATCAATGGGCGACTCGCCATGGGAGATGCCACCACGCAGGGTCAGGGCATCGTTCACGCCCCAGGTTGCACCCGCCTTGACGATGTGCTGATCCTCCCACCCAAACAGATCACCAAAAACATCGAGATCGGACCATCCCAGCCAGCGATAGTCAAGTACCAGTTCCACGTTGTCCAACACGTTAAAGGCCGCACCGAGCGTGAGCTGTTGTGGAAGATTCAGTGATTCCGACATCATCATGCTATAGTCATCGAAATCAGACATGAACTGCTCGGTCATATAACTGGCACCCAGAGTCAAGCGATCTATGCGCTGATTAACTCCGATAATTGCACCTGCGCCATACGCCGTGTCCCAATCACCAGACATTCCCATCAGGTCCGTCTTGAAGCGGGACAGCACAAAAATCGGCCCGGCACCAACACTGAGGCCGCTGTCGTCAAACTCGTAGGCATAAGTGGCGGTCATCTTGGCGATGGACAGCTCCGTCATCATGCCAGGTCCATAGTCCACACCCATCCCACTGGTCCCATAGAGACCCAGTCCAAGGTATCCGTTCTCTCCATGGCAGCAACCAAAAGAGGAGCTGATAGAAGGGATCACAAACATGGAATCATCTTCCATGGGACCCAATGTACGCACTGGGGCGAATACCTGCATCGAGGCATCGACGCCCATTTCAACGTCGGTGAGACCGGCGGGGTTGAGGATCAGCCAAGTGGAATCCTTGGCAGAGGCAACACCGGCTCCGGCGGTTCCCTGCTGGATCGGGCCGATACCGATCAGGTTGATGCCTTCCGTGGCGTGGATTTGCGTGGCTACAGCCGCGAGGGCTACTGCAGTTGCTACTAGACGTGTCTTCATCATCCCCTTACTCCCTTTGGTTAATTGCACCTGAATTAAACTGTCGCTCCCTTATACACCAGTTTACTTAAAGCTTCGCAAGTGCTAATTTTAGTCTTTAAAAATCCCAAATATTAATATTCCGATATTCTTATGTGTTAATGGTTTGGGGAAATTCGGCGGGGCCCACCAACCCTCCTTCCGGCCCGATTCCCTCCTGAAAAAAATCTACTTATTTTAATTGGGCTGAATATAAAAATATAATAATACAGCGGCTCAAATTTGGAGAAACCCATGGTTGCAGAAGAAAGAAATCTTGCGGCGGATGTCTTAAAGGCAATGGCCCACCCCATCCGACTCGGTGTGATCGAGGTGCTTGCAGAGGGCGAACGTACGGTTACCGAACTTTACGAGACGCTCGGATGCAGCCAATCCATGATGTCGCAACAGCTGAAAATCCTCTGCCAGCAAAAGCTCGTTACCATCCGCAAGGAGGGTACGCAGAAGTATTGCAGCCTCTGCAATCGCGATTTTCTTAAGATGTTCGACTGCATGCACTCCCACCTCCGCAAGTTTTTAAACTTCCAGGACTAGCAACCAAACCGCTTAGGGTCCGATACTGAATCGGTATCCGTATCTAATATTGAATTATTGTTATTTATTAATCATTGGAAATTAAAGGGATAGCTATCATGAAAACGAAAAAAATAGTCATTGTCGGGGGCGTGGCCGGCGGAGCAAGCTCTGCGGCACGTGCACGGCGACTGGATGAAAACGCCGAAATCATCATGTTCGAGCGCGGACCCGATATTTCGTTCGCAAACTGCGGCCTCCCCTACCACATCGGCGGAACCATCGACGACCGCGAGAAGCTGCTGGTGACAACGCCGGAAATCATGACGGCAAAATACAACTTCGACATCCGCACCGAAACAGAGGTGGTCTCCCTCGACCGCGAGAAGAAGGAAATCACTGCAAAGAACCTCAAAACCGGAGAGGAATACACCGAGTCCTACGACAACCTGATCCTCAGCCCCGGCGCGGCTCCGATACGCCCCCCGATCCCCGGCATCGACAATCCGAACGTATTGAGCCTGCGCAACCTGCAGGACATGGATAAAATCATCGAAAGCCTTCAGGGCAAAAAGCGCGCGGCGGTCATCGGCGGCGGCTTCATCGGTCTGGAAGTTGCCGAAGCCCTCCGCGAAATCAATATTGAAACCGCTCTTATTGAGCTTGCTCCGCAGGTAATGGGCCCGGCCGACCCGGAAATGACCTGCCCGCTGCACCAGGAGCTGCGCCTGTTCGGGGTAGACCTCCGGCTGAAAACCTCCGTAACCGAATTCAAAGAGTCCGCCGAGGGCGTGACTCTGGTTTTGAGCGACGGCAGCAGTCTGGATGTCGATGTAACAATCCTTGCCATCGGTGTTAAACCGGAAACCAAACTGGCCGTCGAAGCCGGACTGGAGATCGGGCAGACCGGCGGCATCAAGGTCGACGAAACGCTGAAAACGTCCGACGACAGCATCTATGCCATGGGCGATGCGGTGGAAATCATCGATTTCGTGACCGGCCAGCCGGCCCTCGTTCCCCTGGCCGGACCGGCCAACCGCCAGGCCCGTATTGCCGTCGACAACATCTACGGCCGAAAGAGCATCTACAAAAACACTCAGGGCACCTCCATCTGCAAGGTCTTCAACATGGCCATCGGCATGACTGGACTGAGCGAAAAGATGGCCAGGCGCACGGAAACACCCTATGAAAAAATCTATGTGCATCCCGGCAGCCACGCCGGCTACTATCCGGGCTCGCACCCGGTCAGCTTCAAGCTCCTCTTCAACCCGGAATCCGGCAAGGTGCTTGGAGCGCAGGCCGTCGGCGCCGACGGAGTCGACAAGCGTATCGACGTAATCGCCGTCGCCATCCGGCACGGGCTGACCGTCGAAGACCTTTCCGAACTGGAGCTCTCCTACGCGCCGCCTTTCGGCTCGGCCAAGGATGTCATCAACTATGCCGGTTTCGTGGCCGGCAACGTTATTTCGGGCGATGCCAAGATCTTCCACGCGGAAGAGGCGCTGAACCCTGCCGACAACCAGAAGCTGATCGATGTCCGCAACGAGGAAGAGGTTGCTTTGGGCACCATCCGCGGAGCAAAGAACATTCCGCTTCCGGAAATCCGTGAAAACCTCGACCAGTTTTCCCCGGAGAAGGAATACCTGATCTTCTGCCAGGTCGGCCTGCGCGGCTATCTTGCCTGCCGCATTCTTGAGCAGAACGGCATCAAGTGCCGCAACCTCACCGGTGGCTACAAGAGCTACATGATGGCGGCGGACCAGCAGATTGCACCGATTCCGGAAGACGAAATCCTGACCAACGACACCGGCGAAAAAACCCGCGACCAACACATGGAGCCGAAGCCGCCGGTTCTCGACGTCGATGCCTGCGGCCTGCAGTGCCCGGGGCCGATCATGAAGCTCAAAGGCGCGCTGGACTCCATCAAGACCGGCGAGGCGCTCAGCATCACCTCCACCGATCCCGGCTTTGCCGGCGACATCCCGGCATGGTGCCATTCCACCGGAAACCGGCTCGACAACCTCGAACCGGTCAAGGGCGGAGGCTACCGCGCAGTCATTACCAAGCACGGCAGTACCGATGCCGCCTGCTCCCTCCAGAGCGGACCGAAGCGCTTCACCAATGTGGTGTTCAGCAACGACCTCGATAAAGCACTTGCCGCGTTCATCATTGCCAATGGTGCCGCGAGCATGGACTATGAAGTCACCCTGTTCTTCACCTTCTGGGGCATCAATATTCTCCGGAAGTCCGGCCCGGTCGGAGACGTGAAGAAAACCATGATCGAAAAGATGTTCGGCATGATGATGCCGAAGGGCGCGAAGAAGCTCGGCCTCTCCCAAATGCACATGGGCGGGATCGGCAAAGCCATGATCGAAGGAATCATGGACAAGAAGAACGTAGACACCCTGCCGGAGCTGATCGCCTCGGCCCAGGCCAACGGCGTCAAGCTGGTTGTCTGCTCCATGTCAATGGACCTGATGGGCATCAAGCGCGAAGAGCTGATCGACGGCATCGAAGAAGGCGGCGTCGCCATGTACATCGACCACGTTGGCGGCAACGGCAACCTGTTCATCTAATCCGGCAGATCAAACACGACAAAACGAAGCAAGGGATTCTCGAATTCCTTGCTTCGTTTTTTTTACGGACTTCTGATAGATTCCCGACGGTTAATCAAAGGAGAAAACCCATGTGGACTTATGAAACAACAATGGAGTGGAAAGAAGGAAAACAAGGCGTAGCCAACTGTAGCGGCAAGCCCGCCCTCGAAGTGGCCACCCCTCCGGAATTCGGCGGCCCCGAAGGCGTCTGGACCCCCGAGGACCTGCTGACCACGGCGGTGGAATCCTGCATCATGGCCTCCTCCCTGTTTTTTCTCGATCGCGGCAAAGTTGCCTTTAAGTCCTACAAGAGCAAAGCCGCCGGCCATCTGGAAAAAGGCCCCGCCGGCTTGGTCTTCTCCCGCATCGTGGTAGAGGTCTCCATCGAGCTGGAAGACCCGGCACAGGCCGATGCCGCACGCAAAGCAGTCGTACAGGCTGAAAAAAGCTGCCCGCTCTCCAACTCATTGAGTTGCCCTGTAGAGCTTTCCATTAACGTGGGCTA
>JBDLJW010000110.1:0-5833 GCA_039714135.1 Verrucomicrobiota bacterium | reverse complement strand
GCTCGGCGGCTATATTGTATTCCTTAGTGCGATTCTTCTCCTCCTGCGACCGGCAGGACAATCAAAAGAATAAATCAGACAAACGCGAGACTATTGAAAAGCCCCGGAGACATCTCCGGGGCTTTTTTTGTCAGGCTGAACCTGCAAAATATCGGGTTTGACCAACAACATGGGAAAAGGAGGCATTCTCTGGCATGTAAACTGCTCCAAGCAACATTGCAATTTATCGCCAAATTTGGCGGGAGAGGTAGTAACCATGACCATGAAAACAAAGGCCCAGACTCGTCTCGTTTTAGGAACAGCACTGATCCCCTTTCTGGCCCAAGCCACTACGCAGGCCCAATCGATTACCGCCCTGCTGGCGGAAACTCCGATCGGAATGAGCATGAGCACCTTTAAAGTGACTTCCGGAGCGCTGCTATCATGCACCATCCTTCTAATTCTCATACTCAAATCGCTTCTCAGCAAGACAAAGAAGGACCTTAAGGATGTAGCCAATGAACTCAGGACCACCCGCGACCGGCTTAGCACAACCAGCCTAAAGCTTGAGAAAACAGAAAAGAAGCTCAAGAACACCTCCGAGCGTTATCAAGGCATTCTGCTTGATGCCGAGGTTGGCATGTTCCAAATGGATCAGGAGGGAAAGTGCAGCTACATCAATTCAGCCCTGCAAAAAATGTCAGGCCTCTATCCGAAAAAGGCGCTGACGGAAGGTCTTCAGAGCGCCATCCACCCCGATGACCGCGCAGAATTCGACAAAGCCTTGGAATCCTCTGCCAAGCGCAACTATCCCTTAACCCTCTCTTTCCGTTTCAAGCCTCGCAGAGGCCCCGAGGTCCATGTCGCCTGCCAGGCAAAACTGATCCCCGATGAAAACAACAAAACCGAAAGCTATATCGGCTGGGTTACGGACATCACCCGATTCCACGAAGAGCAACTTCAGGAGCAGGCAAAAACCGCACGCCATGCCCACTTTATCAACGAAACCGTCGAAGGCTATTACCACCTCGTCCCCGAAACGCCGATTCCCCTTGCTGAATCCTCCGATGAAATGGCGAAGGCCATTCTGGAAAACATGAAGATCGCCGGGTGCAATAACAGCTTTGCAGCACTCTATGAGACCACCCCCGAGTCACTCGCCGGAAAGATTATCAAGGAATTGAAAGACGGCTGCGGCCCCTTCAAGGAAAAGAACGACTCGGTTAAAAAACTGATCGAATCCGGCTATAAGCTGATTAATGTCGAAACCCTCCGGCAAACTCCGAGCGGCAACCAGCTAAACCTGATCAACAGTGTAGTTGGAATTATCGAAAACAATCATCTCCTTGGCATTTGGGGTTCCCAGCGCAATATCACTCAGCAAAAACGTGAAAAGGAAGAGTTAAAGAACTATGCCGAATTCATGCACCGCATCCTCGACTCCCTTCCGGCCGACGTTTACGTAAAGGACACTCGTTGCCGCCATCTCTACACCAACCAGAAAATGGCCGACAGAGCGGGGATTGCCAAGGAAAACTGGATCGGCAAAACCATTTCAGAAGTCATCCCGGGCACCCCGCGCGACCACGACAAAGATACGATTAATGTGATGAAGACCGGCAAGCCCAGCCGGAAGGAACACCCCTACAAAACCCGCAATGAATCTGGATGGATGGAAACCATTCTTGCACCCCTCAGCTCAGAAGAGGGCCTTGTCGAAGGCATGGTTGGGCTCTCATTCGAGACCAGCGAACGCAGGGAGAAAAAGGAGGAAGCCAAACGCCACCGGAAGCAACTCGAGCAACAACTTGGAAAACAAACAGAGGAACTCCAGAAATCACAAAGTGAATACGAAAAGGCTTCAAGCGAGCTGGGCAATGCCAATAAGGAGTTGCACATCCGTACAACCGAACTGGAAAATCAACGCTACGAATTCGAAAAACAGCTTGAAGAACAAAAAAGCGCAGAGGACTTGTTGCGCCGCAACGAGAAAACGCTGCTTACCCACCAGAAACAACTGGAAGAGACGCTTGTCAAGCGACTGGCCGAGCTTGAAAGCGAAACCGACAAACGCAAAAAATGGGAAGAGCTCCTCGGCATCAAGGAAAATGAACTCCAGGAACTGGAAAAGGTCGTCAATACCCGGAACAAACAGCTTGAAAAGGAAATCGCCAACCACCAGCAGGTCGCAGCAAACCTGGAAATAGGCCAAGCCGAACTGGAGAAATTCCGCAAGGAAATCGAAACTCTGGAAAGGGAGAGGGAACAGGAAATTTCCGCCCTGACTGAAAAACAAAAAACAGAGCTCGGCTCCGAACATGCGGCCCGGGAAGAGGCCGAAGTCCACCTTGAAAAAACAAGGGAATCCCTGCAAGCGGCACAAACCCGTATCCAAACGTTGCTCGAACAGCATGCTACAGAGCTCGAAGACGAAGTGGCTGCTCGTAAGGCCTCCGCCGGAAAACTGCTACAGAACACCGAGGAGCTTGACGAACTCAAACAACACTTCAACGACCGCATTGAAGAGGAAACCAGAACCCTAAAGAACGAGCTCGCCCTAAAACAGATCCGTGAAAAAGCTACACTCCAACATGAAAAGGATCTGCATAAACGCATTCAGGAACTGGAAAAAGCACTGAAGCTTAAGGAGCAGGAATACAACGAACAAATCCAGGAACGGGAAAAAGCGGAAGTCCAGCGTCAACAAGCGGAACAGGCACTCGAACGACTGAACACCCGCCAAAAACAGCTGGTCGAGCGCGAAACACAAAAACTAAGCCTCAATGTTGCCGAAATCCGGCTCGAAGAAGTCAAGTTGCGCAAGAAAAGCGACGACCTTCTGCAACAAAAAGAGGATCTCGAGAAACTGGTAAAAAGCCGTGAGGAAGAATTGGGCGGCGCGAAAAAGGAGCAGGAGCAATTATCCCGCACTCTCGCCGAGGCAAAAAAAGAACTCGAGGACATCAAACAAGGCCAAACCGAGTTTATTGCCAAAGAAACCCAAGAACTTCAGGGAGAGCTGACAGAACTCAAACAGAACGAAGGAACCCTTCGCAAAAAAGAAGAACTCCTTGCCGAACAAGCCGCAGGTCTAGAGGAAACGATCAAGAAACTCTCTATAAACCTGTCGGCGGAAACCAAAAACCGTGAAGCCGCCGAAACAGAACTGAGCAACCTCAAACAGATCGAGGGCAATCTTCGCCGGCAAGAGGATATCCTCAGAAATCAAAGTGTTGAACTTGAGAAAACCACCCGGAATCTTTCCGACGACCTGAAGGCGGAAACCAGTAATCGCGAGGCCACGGAAAAGGAACTGAAAGAACTCCAGATCGCCTTCGATGCAAGCCAGCAAAATGCCTCCACTCTTGTTGAGCAACAGACCGAGGAACTGGCCAGACAAATCGAGCAACACAAGAAAAACGAAGCCGGTTTAAAGAAAACTTCAGAGTCCCTGAAAGAACAGGCAGACAAACTGCAAGAGACCATCAACACCCGCACTGCCGAATTGGCCGAAGCCCAACGCGAACGCGAAAAGTCCGAGCTTGAACTCGCGCAACTCATCGACCTTTCCCAGCGAGGCGAAAAGGAAATCGAAGCGAAAATTTCAGAGATAAAGAAAGGTCATAAAGACGAAATCAAACGCATCAAGGGTGAGCACAAGGAATTGCGCCTGAAGGAAAAGTATTACCGGACCCTCTTCCAGTCCTCGTCCGATGCATTCTTCCAGCTCAATGCAAAGAATGGAAAGATACTGTCGGCCAACCTCGCCGCAGCCCAGCTATTCGGCGAAGAAACCACCAAATTCCTGGCAGGAAAAACGATCGGAGGCCTTTCGCCGGAACAGCAACCCGACAACACCCCCTCCACCGACATGGCCAAGGCCCGGCTACACAGTGCACTTGAAGCCGGTCACGAAACGTTTGAGTGGCAATTCGTGAAAGCCGACAAGACCGCATTCCATGCCCTCGTATCCTTTAGCACCATCCAGATTGAGGAAAAGGAACTGATTCTCGCCGCGGTCAACGATATCTCCGACCTCAAAAACCAGCAAACCAAACTGCAGCAAACCATCAAAGAAGCCCATGCCGCAAATCAAATACACAGCAAGGTCATCGATGAAATGACGGAAACCCTGCAGGACTCGCTAACCCCGGTAATGGAGTCGTCCTCCACCTTGGTTAAAGCCGAAAACCTCACCGACGAGCAGAAACTCGACATGGAGGTCATCAAGCGCAACTGCGGCACACTGATCAACACCATGAGCTATCGTCGTGAGCTCAGCCACTTGACCGATGGATCGGACGAGGTTGAGCCCGCCAAGTGCGACCTGCATGAGCTTATCAAGGATCTTGACCAACAGTTCTCCCAGCGTGCGGAAACAAAGAAGCTCTTCTTTGCGGTCAGCTATGCGCAGTACCAATCCGCCAACAATGTCCCCAAGTTTGTCGAAACCGACGAACAACGGGTTCGGAAGGTGCTCGGCACCCTGCTTGGCTACGCCCTCTCCCACACCGAAAAAGGCCGACTCGGTCTTCATGCCGCGAGAAAATCAGATGAAGGGGACACCATTTGCGTAACCTTCGAACTCGCCTACACCGGCAAGGAAAAACAGGACGAATTGTTATCGCAGGTCTTCAACCCGAACGGGGCCGAAACCGAAGATATGCAGTATGGCCTGACGATTGCCCAGAAGCATGTACAGATGATGGGCGGAGAAATCTCACTCGACTACCGCCATGGCGACATCACCGCACTCACGGTCGACTTCCCCTTCAAAAAGACTGTCTCGGAAATCGCGATGCCCAGCCAAAAGGATAAGGAGCAGGAAGCCGGTGCGGCATAGAGCCCCCTTCCTTGACAGTTTGCCGCCACCCATCTACCGTGGGTGGCTATGAAATACATTTTTATTGCACTTCTAGCATTCTTGTCCGCGATATCGACTCCGGCATCTCCTCTCCCTGAAACATGGGCCTATCTCATGAAAGGCGAGGAAAAGCATTTTCCTGCCGAGTCACCCATAACGGACGTTGCCTGCTTCAGCGCCAAGGTTAATGGCGACGGCGACCTCAAGGGAGGCCACCTGTCTCCCCCTGCCCTGTCCGGAGCAAACCCCGGAACCCGCTACCACCTCGTCATTACCATTCCATGGAACTCCACCCTCGCCCACATCTTCCTCAACCCCGAGCTACCCTTCCGCAGCCGCATCATTGCCAACATCGTAGAACGCTCAAAGCCCTACGACGGCGTACAGATCGACTTTGAAAGCATTGCGAAGGAAGACGGCACGGCCTATCTCAACTTCCTTTCCGCTGTCAAAAAGGCGTTGCCGAAAAACAAACTGTTCAGTGTCGCCGTCATGGCACGCTGGGCAGAACACAAAAAGAAGAACCCCAACGACGCCTTCGACTATCCCTTCATCGGAATGATTGCCGACCGCGTCGTTGTCATGGCCTACGACGAGCACTATCGCGGCGGCGGCCCCGGCCCGATTGCCTCGTTGCCGTGGTGCAAAAAAATCTATTCCTATGCCCTCACCACCATCGATCCCGACAAGCTCGTCATGGGCATTCCCCTCTACGGTCGCGGCTGGCAAAAACCCTCCCTCGCACGCGCCTATAAAAACTCCGAAATCGTCGATGAATTGCTGGGCAGGGAAATCAAATCAAACTGGGACCCCGAAGCCGGCGGAGCGTACAGCTTCTCCGAAAACGTCACTGTCACCGTACACTACGAAACCACCCAATCTCTCCAAACCAAGCTCGACCTCTACAGCCAGCAACCCATCCGCGGCGTTGCCTACTGGCGCATCGGCCAGGAACCGCACGGTTTTTGGGAAAAGTAACGCTGCGTTGGC
>JBDLJW010000109.1:0-5854 GCA_039714135.1 Verrucomicrobiota bacterium | reverse complement strand
TTGCGCGGGCTGTCGTTTGACGGCGAGAAGGGCGACATTGTCGTCTTTAAGGAACAGGTTGAAAACGCGGAACTGACGTGCAGCGCCGATGCGCTGAGCGCCGAGTTCAAGCCGGGCATGCGCTCGGTGATGGTTGAAGGCGTTGGCGGGTTCCTGCTTGGCGAAGATGTTGATGACGCAGCAAACGGAACCTCGAATACCGCGAAAGTCACTGGCCGCGCCGCCGTTGTGAACAACAAGGTTTGTGTGGTAACCGGTGGGGCGCAGGGCTTCGGCGAGGGCATCGTTCGCGAACTGATCAAAAACGGCGCGATCGTATTCATTGCCGATATGAATGTGGATGGCGCAAAGAACCTGGCGGTTGCACTCAACGAGCAGGAAGGTCGTACGGTTGCCTTCGGCGTTTCCGTCAATGTGACCGATGAAGAGTCGGTTAAGTCGATGGTTGATGAAATTGTCGAGACGGTCGGCGGCATCGACCTGTTTGTCAGCAACGCCGGCGTACTTAAGGCGGGCAGCGTGAAGGAACTTTCACTCAAGGACTTTGAGTTTGTGACCGACGTTAACTATGTCGGCTTCTTCCTCTGCACCAAGTATGTCGCGCCGGTGATGGAACGGATGAATAAGCCGCAGGGCAACTATTTTACCGACATTGTCAGCATTAGCTCCAAGTCGGCGCTGGAAGGTTCCAATAAGAACGGTGCCTATGCCGGTTCCAAGTTTGGCTCGGTCGGTCTTGTGCAGAGCTTCGCCAAGGAGCTAGTAGCGGACAACACCAAGGTCAACACCGTCTGCCCCGGCAACTTTTTTGACGGGCCGCTCTGGTCCGATCCTGATCGCGGGCTGTTCGTGCAGTATCTGAACACCGGCAAGGTGCCCGGCGCGGAAACCGTCGCGGATGTTAAGCGGTTCTATGAAGCGCAGGTTCCCATGAACCGCGGCTGCGACGGCGAAGACGTGACGAAGGCTATTCTCTATTCGGTCGAACAGAAATATGAAACCGGACAGGCTATTCCTGTTACCGGCGGGCAGGTTATGCTCAATTAGGAAATTTGAAACCTGAAACTTGAAACCTAAAACCTGAAATTTTGGAGAAAAATTATGAAAACAAAAGCGATGAGATTGTACGGCGAGAAGGATTTGCGGATTGATGAATTCGAGCTTCCGCCAATTAAAGAGGGTGAGATTTTAGCGAAAGTTGTGTCTGATTCCGTTTGTATGTCGTCTTATAAAGCGGCGGCGCAGGGGCCGAAACACAAACGGGTTCCCGATAACTGCGCGGAAGCGCCGGTCATTATCGGCCACGAATTTTGTGGCGAGATTGTTGAAGTCGGAGCCAAATGGGCCGACCAGTTCAAGGCGGGGCAGAAATTTGCCATTCAGCCGGCTCTGGCTGATGAAAACGGCCCGGTCGGTGTTCATTCTGCTCCCGGATATTCCTATCAGATGGCTGGTGGTGCTGCGCAGTATATCATTATTCCGGAAGAGGTAATGACCAACAACTGCCTGCTTCACTTCAACGGGGATGCTTTCTATCACGGATCGCTGGCGGAGCCGATGTCCTGCATTGTCGGCGGGTACCATGCCAACTATCACATTAAGCCCGGAACCTATGTCCACGATATGGGAATCACCGAAGGCGGTGCATGCGCCGTTCTCGCCGGAGTGGGCCCGATGGGGCTTGGTGCAATCGACTATGCGATCCACTGCGACCGCAAGCCGGCACTTTTGGTTGTGACCGATATCGATACTGTTCGTCTGGAACGTGCGGCTTCGATCTACACGGTCGAGGAAGCCAAAGCCAACGGCGTTGAGCTGGTTTATGTGAACACCGCAGAAGAGGGTAAAGGCGTCGACTACCTGAAGTCGCTCACTCCGGACGGCGAAGGCTTCAACGATGTGTTCGTCTATGCTCCGGTTCGCCCGGTGATTGAGCAGGCCGACAAGATCCTCGCATTCGACGGCTGCCTAAATTTCTTTGCCGGCCCGACCGATCCGAACTTTTCCGCCGAATTCAACTTCTACAATGTGCATTATGCGGCAACACATCTGGTTGGAACCAGCGGCGGCAACACCGATGATCTGATCGAGTCGCTTGAGATGATGGAGAAGGGATTGCTGAATCCTTCCACTATGATCACGCATGTCGGTGGATTGGATGCTGCCGTGGAAACCACGCTGAATCTCCCCAACATTCCGGGCGGTAAGAAACTCATCTATACCGGCATCAGCATGCCGCTGGTGGCGCTCGACGAGTTGAAGAACATGGACGGCGAGCTCTATCAGGGGCTGGCGGGGATTGTTGAAAAGAACAACGGTCTTTGGAGCCCGGAAGCTGAGCAGTACCTGCTGGCGAATGCATCGGCGATCTAGAGCTGAAACTTGAAACCTGAAATGTGAAACCTGAAAGCAGGCATGGTACCGTTTTTCAGGTTTCCAGTTTCAAATTTCCGGTATCAAGAACGATGAAGGAGTGAAACATGGCTAGGCACTATATCGCAGTGGATCTTGGAGCGTCCAGCGGGCGTACCATCGTGGGAACCTTGGAGGAGGGGAAACTCTTCCTCAAGGAGATGAACCGATTCTGGAACGGCCCGACCGAAATCAACGGTCGGCTTCAGTGGGACTTTGTCCACCTGTTCCGGAACATTCAGGAGGGCATCGCTCTCGCCAGGAAGGAATATGGCGACGGGCTGGTTTCGATCGGTATCGATACCTGGGGTGTCGACTTTGGCCTGTTTGATTCCGACGGAAAAATGCTGGGTAATCCGGTCAACTACCGCGACAGCCGCACTGTCGGCATGTTTGAAAAGGTGTTCGAGAAGGTGCCGAAAGCCGAGGTGTTCAATCAGACCGGTATTCAGTTCATGGAGCTCAATACGCTCTATCAACTGAAGGCACTTTCTCTGGAGGATTCCTTCCAGTACCGCAGTGCGAAGAAGTTGCTTTTCTCTCCCGACTTGCTGAGCTATTGGCTGACGGGCAACATGGTGGCTGAACGCAGTATTGCCAGCACGTCCCAGTTCTACAACCCGGTTACTAAGGACTGGGCCTATGACCTGCTCGAAAAGCTGGACATCCGTACCGACCTGTTTTCCGATCTGGTTGATCCGGGAACGGTGGTCGGCAATAGTGATGGGCTTCCGGTTGTCGCGGTCGGTGGCCACGATACCGCTTGCGCCTTTGCCGCCGTTCCGGTTATGCCCGGTGAAACCTCGGCATTCCTCAGTTCCGGAACCTGGTCGCTGCTCGGCACCGAGCTGGCCGAGCCGGTCATCAACGACGATGTACTGGCCGCCAACTTTACCAACGAGGTAGGCGTGTGCGATACCATCCGCTTCCTGAAAAACCTTTCCGGTCTCTGGGTCATCCAGGAATTGCGCCGCGTATGGGCGGAACAGGGCCATGACTATGGCTGGGATGAGATGGCGGAGATGGCGTTGCTTTCCAAGCCATTTGGTTACTTCGTGGATCCGAGTGATGAAATCTTTATTGCTCCCGGCGATATGGCGGTCCGTGTGCAGGAATATTGCGAGCGGACGGGGCAGGAAAAGCCGGAAACGCATGGACAGATTCTTCGTGCAGTGTACGAAGGTTTGGCTTTGCTCTATGCCGACACCTATGAAACCTTGGAAAAGCTCAGCGGAAAAACAATGGATGTTTTGCGTATTGTCGGTGGTGGATGCAAGAACATGACCCTCAATCAGTTTGCGGCGGATGCCACCGGCCGCAAGGTGGTTACCGGGCCGATCGAGGCCACTGCCATCGGAAACCTGGCCATGCAGATGCTGGCCATGGGCGATATCCAATCGCTGGAAGAGGGTAGGGAGATCATCCGCAACTCGTTTGCGGAGGAATCCGAGACCTACGAGCCAGTGGATGTCGATCAGTGGAAGGGCGCTCTTGAAAAGTGGCGCTCTATTCGAAATAAATAACGTTTTATTCAATAATACCTAATGGAGATAAAAATGGACTTGAAACTTGTAGCAAATACGATTCGCGGGCTTTCGATGGACGGCGTACAGGCCGCCAACTCCGGCCACCCCGGCCTGCCGCTCGGCATGGCCGATGTCAGCGCTGTTCTCTGGACGCAGTTCCTGAAACACAACCCGCAGAACCCCGACTGGGCCGACCGCGACCGCTTCGTGCTTTCCGCCGGCCACGGTTCGATGCTGATCTACAGCCTGCTTCATCTCGCCGGCTACGACCTGCCGATCGAAGAACTGATGAACTTCCGCCAGTGGGGCTCAAAAACCGCCGGCCATCCGGAATACGGTCACACTGTCGGCGTTGAAACCACCACCGGCCCGCTGGGTCAGGGCTGCGGCAATGCCGTTGGTATGGCGCTGGCTGAAAAAATGCTCGCCGCACGCTTCAACACCGAGGCCCACAAGATCGTCGATCACTACACCTACGTCATCGCTTCTGAAGGCGAATTCATGGAAGGCATCTCCCACGAGGTCTTTTCGCTGGCCGGCAATCACGGCCTTGGCGATATGATCGTCTACTACGATGAAAACTTTATCTCCATCGAAGGCGACACCCACATCACCTACACCGACGATGTTGAAAAGCGCATGGAAGCCTATGGCTGGCATGTACAGCGCATCGATGGCCATGACCACGAAGCCATAGCCAATGCTACCCGCGTTGCGCAGAAGGAAACGGTCAAGCCATCTGTAATCATTTGCAACACCACCATTGGGTTTGGTTCCCCGAACAAAGCTGGTTCACACGATTGCCACGGCGCTCCGCTCGGCGATGACGAAGTTGCGCTGACCAAGGAAGCTCTCGGCATGCCGGTCGACAAAAAGTTCTATGTGCCGGAAGAAGTCCGCGCCATCTTTGCCGAGGCCGCTTCCGAGAACGCCAAGCGCGAAGCCATGTGGAACAACACCTTTGCTGAATTCGCGAAAGCCAATCCGGAAAAGGCCACCGAGTGGGATGTTTGCATCAAGGGCGAACTACCTGAAAACCTCGCCGACCAGCTCGCCGACTTCGAAGCCGGCGGTTCCATCGCAACCCGTTCCGCTTCCGGCCAGGTGCTGCAGGATCTTGCGAAAGCGGTTCCATATCTTGTTGGTGGATCGGCCGACTTGGCTCCGTCGAACAACACCGACCTCAAGGGACTTGGCGATGTCGGCGCAAACGCTTTTGAAGGCCGCAACCTTCACTACGGTGTACGCGAAACCGGTATGGGCGCCATCATGAACGGCATGCAGGTGCATGGCGGATTCCGCGTCTTCGGTGCGACCTTCCTGGTCTTTGCCGACTATGTCCGTCCGACCACCCGCGTTGCCGCGCTGATGAACCTGCCAGTCACCTATGTCTACACGCACGACAGCTTCTATGTCGGTGAAGACGGCCCGACCCACCAGCCGATCGAAACACTGATGAGTCTGCGCATCACCCCGAACGTCACCGTTATCCGTCCGTCCGACGCGACCGAAACGAAGATGGCTTGGGTTGCCGCGCTGGAAAACAAAACCGGACCGACCGCGTTGCTACTCACCCGCCAGAACCTGCCGATCTTCGATCGCAAAGAACTGGCCGGTGCCGAGAACCTCAAGAAGGGCGCCTACACCATCTGGGAAAACGCTGAAAGCGGTCACGACCTGCTGATCGTTGCCAGCGGTTCCGAAGTGTGGCTCTCCATCGAAGCCGCCAAGAAACTGGCCGACGAAGGCAAGAAAGTCCGTGTGGTCAGCATGCCTTCCTGGGAGCTGTTCGAAGCTCAGGATGATGCCTATAAGGCATCCGTCTTCCCGGTCGAGTGCACCAATCGCATCGCTGTTGAAGCCGGCTGGCCGACGGGTTGGGAAAAGTATGTTGGCATCGAAGGCAAGATTATCGG
>JBDLJW010000108.1:0-5859 GCA_039714135.1 Verrucomicrobiota bacterium | reverse complement strand
GCGTAGACCGGCACGCCGGCATCGAACAGCCGTTCGTTGATGAGCGGCTCTTCGGGGGCGTAGGCATAGTCGCGTCGATTCTCCGTCCGCTCGAATGCTCCGGACTTGCCTGTGAACGGACGGGCGATGACACGGCCGACTTTTAGCGGGTCGCACAGGCGCCGCGCGATTTTGCAACCACGGTAGAGTTCATCAAGCGGGATTACGTCGTTATGTGCGGCCAGTTGCAGGACGGAGTCGGCGCTGGTATAGGCGATCCATGCGCCGGTGCGCATATGTTCCTCTCCCAGTTCTTCGATGATGGCCGTGCCACTGGCGGCCTTGTTCCCGATGACCGTTCGCCCGGTCTCCTTTTCGAAGGGTTTGATCAGGTTGTCAGGGAAGGAGGGGAACTGCAGCGGAAAATTATGGAAGCCGGGCTTGATCTCCAGCCCACAGATTTCCCAGTGGCCGGTGATGGTGTCCTTGCCCTGCGAGATCTCCTGCATTGCGCCATACGAAGCCAGGGGCATTTCGGCAGGAGGGCATTTTTTGATCGGCAGACCGTTTGGTAGTAGCGCAGGAATATTCCCGAGCCCAAGTTTTTGCAGGGACGGAAGCTCCAGTCCACCGACAGCGTTGGCCAGGTTCTGGAGCGTTGCGCTACCTTCGTCTCCATACGCTGCTGCATCCGGCGCCTCGCCGATCCCCACCGAATCCAGAACAATCAAAACCACTTTCATAATTTTAGGGTGGATGTTTTTCCGCCCCTTGAAAAGCCAATTCAGGGTTGCGGCTGCTTTGGGCGCAACGACCCTCGTCGGAGTTATTCGATGCGGAGAGGGTCGAGAGTATGTCGCCTATTTTGCCGCCGCTGGTGTTTTGGCGCAGGTCATAGGATCGCGATCGATGTTTTTTGTCCGTACGCTAATAAGTTGGATTTCGACCTCCGGCAAAAGAAGTTCGGCTTCGATTATTTTTTCATTAGAGGGATTGAATTAATCTTTTTGGCCTCTATACTGCTATGCGTTTCTTTGAAAAGTCGGAGTATCAACTAACGGAGGATGGGTACAGATGAAGAGAATTGTGACGATGGTGGCTACGGGGTGTATGATTGGTGTGCTAACAGGTTGTGGTGTTCCGCAGGAAGAGCATGATGCCAAAGTTGCGGAGCTTAGTTCCGCTTGGGCGGAAGTTGAAACACACAAGCAAAAAATTGCCGACCTGGAATCATTGCTTAAGGCTGAGCAGGGGAAAGTCCGTAGCAAGCGGATTGAACTCGACGATGCCGCTAGGCGCGTTAAGGAGCTAAAGAAGTCGGAGGCTGCCACCACAAGTGCTTTGGTTGAAGAAAAAAGCAAGGTTTCGAAGCTTGAAGGCGAACTGGCAAATGCTGATTCCTCCACGGGAATTGCAGAGGACCGGGCCAGCGAAGCGGAAGCCAAACTTGTTGAGCTTCGTGCGAAGTATGAAAAGGTAGTGGCTGATTTCGCGCAGTTTAAGAAGAACCTGCGGGCAATCAGTGGAACTTCGACGCCTTCTTCGGCACCTGCAGAATCCACCGAAGAGAAATCCCACTCGGAAACAGCGGCGAGCCTGTTGGATGAAATGAGCTTGCAGTAGGCCGGATTTCTCGGAAGAGAAAAGCTGTAAAGTCCGCTCAGGGATTCTGGGCGGACTTTTTTGTGCTGATGGCCAAATACCGCTTGGTGGCCGTTCATTTGGCGGCAGATGGATTTCCGCGGATTGCCTCTTGACGGGTTGGGGGAAGAGCGCTAATTTCACGCGCTTGTTGATAGTTTTGGCTCTGGATAAGAGTGGGCGCTGCCCGCTCTTTTGTTCTCTAAGGGCTGGTTATTTGAAATGCCGAAGGTTTGCGAAGGAGGTAGGAAATGAATCCTGCAGAGTTGAAAGCCGTTGTTGAATATATGGAAAGCGAACGTGGTGTTGAGCGTGAGGTTATTATCAAGGCAATCGAGTCGGCCTTGCAAAGCGCTACGGAAAAGGCGGAGTCGGACGACGACCACCTGCGGCTCGAAATCAACCGCCAAACCTTCGAAATCAAGGCGTACAAGACTCTTTCAGACGGCACCGAGATCGAATCGACCCCTCGCAACCTAGGCCGTATTGCTGCCCAGACCGCCAAGCAGACCATCATGCAGAAGATTCGTATGGCGGAAAAGGAACGCGTCTTTGAGGAATTCAAGGATCGTGCCGGCGAAATCGTTACTGGAACTGTTGTTCGCTTTGATCGTAGCGATGTAATCATTGACCTCGACCACGCGGAAGCTGTCATGCCGACAAAAGAGCGTGTCCCGACCGAGGAGTATGAGATGGGCGAGCGCATCCGCGCCTATATCGTGGCCGTGCGTGAACGCGAGCGCGGGCCGGAGATTGTCTTGTCGCGCAGCCATCCCGATTTTGTGCGTTGCCTGTTCGAGCTCGAGGTTTCGGAAATCACCGATGGCACCATGGAAATCAAAGGCATTGCCCGCGAGGCGGGGTATCGCAGCAAGGTTGCGGTAATTTCGCACGACGACCGCGTTGATCCGGTTGGCGCATGTGTCGGTATGCGTGGCATGCGCGTAAAGAATATTGTCCGCGAACTTTCCGGGGAGAAGATCGACATTGTCCGCTGGAGCGACGATATCGGCACATTGATTGCCAATGCGTTGGCACCGGCTCGCCTCAAGCATGTGGAAGCCGATGAAGAGACGCAAACGGTTGCCGTTACCGTAGAGCCGGATCAGCTCTCGCTGGCGATCGGCAAACGGGGGCAGAATGCGCGCCTGACCTCCAAGTTGACGGGATGGCGTGTCGACATCCAGAAGGATGAAGAGAGCATGGATTTCGAGGAACGCGTAGCGGTTGCTGTAACAAAGCTGGCTGCTATCGAGGGCATTGGCGACGAGTTTGCCGAAAAACTGGTATTCGCCGGCTTCCTGACCCTGGAGGGTATCCTTGCCGCCGACCTGTCCGATCTGGAGGCCATCGAAGATGTTTCCTCCGCGCAGGCGCAGGCCATTTGGCACGCTGCCGAAGCAGCATACACACACGAACATGGTGAGATAGAAGAATGATGAAACTCCACGAAGTAGCCAAAGACGTAGATGTCTCCTCCGAGGAGCTCATCGAGATTTTGCAGGACATCGACATTGCCGTCGATGGGACCGATGCCGAACTCACGGATGAACAGGTTGCGCAGGTTTGCGACGAGTTGGGTTATGACTCGATCGAGGCCGCACGGGCCGAAAACGCCCCGGCTGAAGAACCGGAGTCCGAGGTTCCGGCAGAAGAGCCTGCTGCTGAGGAGGCCCCGGAGGAACCGGCCCCTGTCGTCGAGGAGGAGCTGGCCAAAGAGATCGAAGAATCCGGTGCCCCCGGCGTTATCGAACTCAAGAAGCCGAAGGTCATCGTCAAGGATTTTGCCCAGATGATGGACATGAAGCCGAATCAGGTGATTGCCGAGCTGATGAAGATGAATATCTTCGCCTCCATCAACGCGGAAATCGATCTGAAGATTGCCAAGGAGATTGGCGCGAAGCATGGCTTTACCGTCCGCAAGGAAGAAAAGAAAAAGGCTGCCGCGGCACAACCGAAAGCGAAAAAGGCTACGGCAAAGAAGGCTCAGGAAATTCCGGATTCGCCGGATACCCTGCTGCCGCGCCCGCCGGTTGTCACGTTCATGGGGCACGTCGACCACGGCAAGACCTCGTTGCTCGACCAGATCCGGAATACCCGCGTGGTGTCCGGCGAGTCCGGTGGTATTACGCAGCACATCGGTGCATACACGGTTGAGCTTAACGACCATAAGATCACGTTTCTCGATACTCCCGGCCACGCGGCCTTCACGGCCATGCGCGCCCGTGGCGCAAACCTGACCGACATCGCTGTGCTCGTGGTTGCCGCCGACGACGGCGTTATGCCGCAGACCATTGAAGCGATCAAGCATGCCCAGGCGGCAGGGGTCTGCATCATTATTGCGATGAATAAAATGGATCTGCGCTCCGCAAATCCCGACCGCCTGAAGCAGCAGCTCCAGGAAAACGAAATCATGGTCGAGGACTGGGGCGGTTCGATCGGTTGCTGCCCGGTCAGTGCGATGACCGGAGAAGGGATCGACGGTCTTCTCGAGCGCATTATTCTTGAATCGGAAATGCTCGAACTGAAAGCCAACCCCAACAAGTCGGCAAACGGTTTTGTGGTCGAGGCCCAGATGGAGCCCGGCATGGGACCGACCGCCAGCCTGCTCGTAAAGAGTGGAACCCTCAAGGTTGGCGACAGCGTGGTCTGTGGTTTGTACTGGGGGCGTGTCAAAGCGCTTATTAGTGATCAAGGCAAGAAGGTGCGTTCGGCGGGGCCGTCGACTGCAGTGAAGATTCTTGGGCTTACCAGTGTTCCTCGGGCCGGCGACGAATTCCAGGTGATGGCGAACGATCGCGAAGCCAAGGCGATTTCCGAAGAGCTCCAGCAGGCGGAACGCACGCAGACGCTCGAAGGTGCCGCTACTCCGAAGAAGATGTCGCTTGACGATCTGTTCGGAGGCTCGGCCTCTACCGAGAAGAAAGAGCTCAAGGTTATCATCAAAGTCGATGTGCAGGGATCTCTCGAGGCCATCGAGCACTCCCTGAGTGGAATTAAGAGCGAAAAGGTCGATATTAAGATCATTTCCAGTGATGTCGGAAATATTACTGTAAACGACGTTATGCTGGCCAGTGCCTCGGATGCGATCATTCTTGGATTCCACGCAGGAAAAGAGAACGGTGCAAATGCGGCTGCCAAGCGCGAGGGTGTTGAAATCCGCCTTTACAGCATCATTTACGAGCTCATCGATGAAGTCGAAAGCGCCATGAAAGGGCTGCTCGAACCTGAGCTTCGCGAGCAGGTAATCGGCGAAGCGGAAGTCCGCGAGGTATTCGAGCTTAGCAAGAAGAGCAAGATTGCCGGCTGCATGGTGATGAGTGGGCGTGTTACAGCCAAGTCCAGCATCCGCATCAAGCGGGGTCGCGATGTTCTTTTCGAGGGAACGATTGGTTCGCTTCGCCGTTTCCAGAACGAAGCAGCGGAAGTCCGTCAGGGACAGGAGTGCGGCATTCGCCCAGACAACTTTACCAACTTCGAAGCTGGTGATGTGATTGAAGCGTACCTTGTCGAAAAGATCACGCAGGAACTCTAGAAGCAATCCTTGTTGCTGAGCAAAAACCGTCCGCTTGCCGGGCGGTTTTTTTGTGTCTGATCAGAGTTGTTTTTGTTTTGGAGAGTTGAACTTTTTTATGATGAAGGCGGCAGTGTTAGTGTTTGTTTTTATAAGCTAAACGGGTTGCATAAAAATCATGTTGTGATTATAAACGTTTTTCAGAAGCGCGACCATTGTTTGATCTTTGCATGAATGCAAACCCGCTCGAGAGATGAAGATACGTCGATGGTTGCTTACCATAAAAACCAGGAGGCTAAAATGGCAGCGAAGAAAAAGGCAGCGAAGAAGGCACCGGCCAAGAAGAAGGCCGTCAAGAAAGCACCGGCGAAGAAGAAAGCTCCCGCGAAGAAGAAGGCGCCAGCGAAGAAGAAGGTCGCGGCAAAGAAAGCACCGGCGAAGAAGAAAGCACCTGCCAAGAAGAAGGCCGCTAAGAAAGCTCCTGCTAAGAAGAAAGCACCAGCGAAGAAGAAGGTCGCCAAGAAGAAAGTAGCTGCCAAGAAGGCACCAGCGAAGAAAAAAGCTCCTGCTAAGAAGAAAGCACCGGCGAAGAAGAAGGCCGCTAAGAAAGCACCAGCTAAGAAGAAGGTTGCCAAGAAGAAAGTAGCTGCCAAGAAGGCACCAGCGAAGAAAAAAGCGCCGGCGAAGAAGAAGGCCGCTAAGAAGGCTCCAGCTAAGAAGAAGGT
>JBDLJW010000107.1:0-5897 GCA_039714135.1 Verrucomicrobiota bacterium | reverse complement strand
AAGCCCGCCATGCCGTCGCGCACGCGGCGCGGTTCGCGGGTTGAAAGCACCAGTGGAATTTCCGGCAGACAGATGCGCATGGCGAAGATGAACTGCGCCAGCATTCGTTCGTCGACCGGATGATCCGGCGTAAATCCGCCAAGCTGCGGCTGGATGCGTGGGAATGAAATTGAAATGCCGGCCTGCCAATAGTTTTTCAGCAGGTGCTTGGCGTGGCGGTAGACGCAGAGGAGGTCGAAGCGCGGATCGGCCAGACCCAGCAGTGCGCCGATGCCGATGTAGCGCATGCCGCCGCGCAGCGCACGTTCAGGGGCGTCGAGCCGTTGGAGATAGTCGCGCTTGTCGCCCCAGCGGTGCATTTTTTCGTAAACGACGGGGTCGTAGGTTTCCTGATAGAGCGTCACACCCGTGCAGCCGGCGTCAGCCAGCTGGCGATATTCGTCTTCTTCCATCGGGAACACTTCAATATTCACGTTGTGAATGTGTTCCGCGGCAATGGCGATGCAGTCGCGCAGGTAGGGGACATCCGCCTCCGGCGAGCGTTCGCCGGTCAGTAGCACCAGCTCTTCGAGGTGCATCTGCTTGACCGCTTCCATTTCGTGGCGCAGGTGTTCCTTGTCGAGCACCGTCCGCTTGGCCTTGCGGTCGGCGGCGATACCGCAGTAGAGGCATCCGCCATTGCAGAAGTTGGAGAGGTAGAGCGGGGTGTAGAGCTTGACCGTCCGGCCGAAGTGGCGGCGCGTAATCGCCTGTGCCCGTTGCGCCATCGGCTCCAGGTATTCGGCGGCCGCCGGAGAGAGCAGGGCGGCCAGTTCTCGCTCAGTCGGCTCGGAGCAGTTGATGGCGCGTTCGATATCGGCGGCGGTGTGCTGCCGGTCGAGCCAATATTCGGGGCTTAACCAATCTGGAAGAGATACTGGATTCATTATTTTTTTAACCACGGAATACACAGAAGTTTTTTATTTTCGGCGTTCCGTGTATTCCGTGTATTCCGTGTATTCCGTGGTTCCAAAATTAGTCGTTTTCGGAGAGGAAGCTGGTGAGGGGGCTGCTGGCAACCGCCACTTCGGAGGTGGGCATGAGGCCGGCGTTGTAGGCCATGCGACCGGCTTCGACGCCGGTTTTGAAGGCGGCACCCATGGCGGACGGGTTTTCGGCGGCGGCGATGGCGCTGTTGACGAGTACGGCATCGCATCCCATTTCCATTGCGCAGGCGGCTTCGGAGGGGGAGCGCAGGCCGGCATCGACGACGACCGGAACATTGGCGTCGCGCACAATGATTTTAATCATTTCGGCGGTAGACAGCCCTTTGCCGGTGCCGATGGCGGCGCCGAGCGGCATGACTGCTGCGCAACCAATGTCTTCGAGCCGTTTCGCGAGGACTGGGTCGGCGGGAATGTAGGGCAGAACGAGAAAGTCCTGTTTTACCAGCTCAATGGCGGCCTCGTAGGTTTCGATCGGATCGGGCAGCAGGTGGTGCGGGTTGGGGTGGATTTCGAGCTTCACGATCGGGCTTTTGCTCAGCTCGCGCCCAAGTAGGGCGGCGCGTACGGCCTCCTTGGCGTTCATGGCACCGGAGGTGTTGGGCATGAGCCGTACGTTTTCGAGTTCGGAGAGAGGGCCATATAAATCATCTTCCGCCTGCTCGCGGTTGAAGCGCCGCAGCGCCACCGTCACCAACCCGGTCCCCGATGCCTTGACTGCTTCGATCATGGCCGTTGTGCTGGAAAACTTTCCCGTTCCAAGAAACAGGCGCGATCCAAACTCCTGATCACCGATTTTTAAATTATCATTATTCATCATCTCTCCTGCCGATTTTTTTTTAAACACAAAGGACACGAAGCTTGGTGTTCTAGGTGTCTTTCATTATCCGCCGCCGACAAAGACGAGCATTTCGACTTCGTCGTTTTCATTCAGGGTTGCGGTTTCCCAGTTGCTGGATGGAACTACGCTTCCATTGATCATCAATGCCGTGTGTGCTTTGTTCGCGCCCAGCTCTTCGAGCAGGGCATCAACAGAGCCATTGCCCTGGTGCTCGTGCGGCTCGCCGTTCACAGTCAGTTTCATCTTTAACTCCAGCTCCCGGGATCAGGGATCCCGGCTACAATAAAAAAAGCGCCCCCAAGAACCTGGAAGCGCCGAAACCGATCCACGCTTCCTTTCGCCGGCATGATCCGGATCAGGTTCAACGGGTATGATCTCAGCACGTTCCATTTTCAGGAAAGGCACCCCGGGTGATTTGGCGCGGAGGTTGCCAGCAAGGCGGTGGGAAGTAAAGCGGGAAACAGAACCGATGCCTTTGTGGCGAAGTTTTGAAATAGCTTCCTCCTCGAAATGAAATAGGGCATAAAACCGAGCATGAGGATTTGTATTTTATTTCCCGGAAAGATCAAGCCGAAGGCGTTGGCGGCCGCGCAGGAGGAGTATGCCAAGCGACTGAAGGCATTTGGCGTGGAAGTGGTGGAATATAAGGACGAGAAGGTTTCTTCCCGCACGCCGGAGCAGACGAAGCAGGCCGAGGCGGAGCGGATCTTCAAGTTGTTGAAGGAGGGCGACTATCTGGTTGCCTGCGACGAGCGGGGAAAAAGGATTCAAACCATGGAGATGGCGGATCTGCTTAGGGCTTCGCGGCAGGGCAGTTCCCCGGTGGCCGGGAAACGCCGGATGGTGGTTGTGGTCGGCGGGGCGCTCGGTCTGGCGGAATCCGTCCGGCAGAAAGCCGATGCCGTGTGGTCGTTGTCTTCGCTGGTGATGGCGGGGGGCGTTGCGCGGTTGGTTTTGCTTGAAGGAATCTATCGGGCATTTACAGTGCTCGAAAATCACCCGTATCATAATGAGTAGAATAAGGATGGGAGCAATGAGGATTATATTTGTTTTGTTGTTGGGCGCTGGCGTGGCTTTTGCCGCGGAAACAACCAATAAGGTGGAGGTTGTCGACTCCCTGAAGGCTACGAATGATGTGAAGGTTGCCGAGGCCGTGGAGGCTATGGCGGTCACGGAGGAGGATGAAGCCTCGGAAGCGGCGGAAGTTGCGGAGGTTGTGCAACGTGCGGCGGTGGAAGCTGAAAAAAAGGATGTCGACCCTTGGGAGGCCTTCGCTCCGCCGGCCGATAGCGAGTTTGACTGGTTGCAGCTGACCTCGGGCGAATGGCTGAAGGGCGACTTTAAGGTGCTGTATGATTTTACGCTGGAGTTTGACAGCGATGAACTCGACCTGCAGGAGTTTGACTTCGACGACGTAAAGCAGCTGCGGACCCGGGCCATGAAGACCGTGTTTGTCGAGGGGGAAGGCGGGCGGCGCGACACCTCCGTTTTGCGCGGTATGCTTGAAATCAAGGACGATCAGATTCTGTTGCGTCGCAGCGAGCACGAGGTGAGTATTCCGCGTGAACGGGTGATCTCCATTGCGGGTGGAAAGCAGCGCGAGCGGGATTATTGGTCGGGGATGGCCTCGATCGGGATCAATGCTCGCGGCGGGAATACGGAAACGACCGATGCAACCGTCATTGCCAATGTCAAGCGGCGCACCGCAAAGACCCGTTTGAATGCAGATTATCTCGCAAGCTATAGCGAGGCGACCAGCGGCGATCCTGCGGTCACCGAAAAGACCGCAGACAACCAGCGCCTGACCGGATACCACGACTGGTTCTGGACCAGCCGTTTCTACTGGAAAACGGTGGAGGCGGAATACTACCGCGATCTGTTCGTCAATATCAGGGCGCAGTATTCAGTTGCCACCGGGTTCGGTTACGACTTTATCCGTTCTTCACGAACCGAATGGACGTTCAATGTGGGCGCCGGTTATCAGGAGACGCAGTTCGATACCGTTGTGCCTCCCGAGCCAAGCAGTTCCGATTCAGCGTTCGGCACTGGGGGAACGCGCCTGGATTTTGAAGTTACCGACGATATTGATTATTTATTCGACTATAGCGCGCGCTTTCTCAGCGAGGAAAACGGGGAATACACGCACCATATGGTCACCACCCTTTCCTTCGATCTCATTGGCGATCTTGATCTCGATATTTCGGCCATCTGGGATCGGATCGAAAACCCGGAAACGACACTTGCGGATGACGGTGTTACCCCAGTCACCCCCGAAAAGGATGACTACCAGCTTATCGTAAGTCTGGCCTACGACTTTTAGGTGGGATGAAAAAGGATGGGCGGAACAGAGGTTCCGCCCGGAGGGTACGCTTATTTCTTTTTCTTTTGAAGGAAGCTGAGTACCGCCAGTAGTATGATGGCACCCACGGTGGCGGTAACGAGAGCCTGTACGTATTCGTTGCCGAAGCGGATTTCGAGCATGCGGAACAGTGAAGTTCCGATAAAGGCGCCGCATACACCAACAACAATATTGCCGATAACGTTGAGCCCGCCTTTCTTGAGAATCATGCCGGCCAGCCAGCCGGCGATGCCTCCTGATACAACGAGAATAATAATGTCTCTAATTTCCATAACACGCTCCTTTGTTTCTTCGAAGAAGAAAAAATAAAGGTTTTTCTATTATGAATCAACCGTTGTCGGAGCTTTCTTGATCTATGTTTTGGCGGCATGTATAACCTCCGTTTTAACAAGGGACGAAGATGAATATTGACGCTTGGCTAAAGGAGCAGGTGGTTTCGGCGGAGGCATATGATGCCGATAGCCTGGTCGACCGGTTTCTGGATGAAATGGAGAAGGGACTGAACGGCGAGGGAAGTTCGCTGGCGATGATTCCCGCCTATGTCTGCACCAACGGACAGATCCCCGCCGGAAAGCCGGTCGCCGTGATTGACGCGGGAGGAACCAATCTGCGCACCTGCATGGCCTCCTTTAACGATGCCGGCGAAGTCGAGCTTTCCAGCTTCGGCAAGCAGGCGATGCCGGGGCGCGACCAAGAAATCACCGCCGCCGAATTCTATGCGGTTCTGGCGGATGCCCTTGAGCCGCTCAAGGATAGATTCGAAAGCATTGGCTTTTGCTTTTCCTATCCGGCCGCCATCTTGCCGGATTTCGATGGCCGCCTGCTGCATTGGACGAAGGAGATCAAAATTCCCGAGCTGGTCGGCAAGCATATCGGCAGCGGCCTGTTGGAAGCGCTTGAGGCTCGCGGCATTTCCGGCAAGCAGGTCGTCATTCTAAACGACACCGTTGCCGCATTGCTGGCGGGCAGGGGGCAGGGGTTGGCTTTCAATGCCTCCTCCTATGTCGGCTTTATTCTCGGCACCGGCACCAATACCGCCTATGTCGAGGCGAATGAAAACATTGGCAAGCTGGATGGCTATCTGGGGTCCGGATCCCAGGTAATCAATGTCGAGTCGGGTGGATTTGCCGCTTTCAAACGCGGGGCGTGCGACCTGCAACTTGATGAACGCAGCGAAAACCCCGGCGGGCATGTTTTCGAAAAGGCCATTTCCGGCGTCTACATGGGATCGCTTACGCTGGAGTTGCTTCAGGCACTGGCGATGGAAGGGGTGTTTTCCGACAGCGGCGGTGCGGCCCTCTCCATCATGAAGGATCTTTCAACCATCCATATCGACAACCTTGTAATGGATAATGAAGGCGACATTGGCGTACTGGGTTCCGAGGCATTCACGGATGCCGACCGCGAAATCATGAAGACTGTTTTCATGGCGGTGGTTGATCGCGCTGCATTGCTGACCGCAGCAAATATTGCCGCCGCCGTGGTCAAGAGCGGGGCAGGGCAGGAGGCCGCCCGCCCGGTCTGCGTCAACATTGACGGTTCTACCTACTACAAAACCTATCGGATGGTCGACAAGGTGCAGGCAAACCTGAAAACCATGCTTGATGCGCGCGGATTGCACATTCGTTGTGTTCAGGGCGACGATGCCCCGATCGTTGGTGCCGCCATTGCCGGGCTAACGACGTTTTGATGTAGCCGGGATCGGCGATCCCGG
>JBDLJW010000106.1:0-5902 GCA_039714135.1 Verrucomicrobiota bacterium | reverse complement strand
TAAAGTGTCTCAGTTCGTTGCTTCATCCGCAGTGAAAGTTCTTTTTATAGGGGACACATAAAACAGGGGCGTGGCGAGTTCTTTATCACTGTTCCTACAGTGAAGGGGGAAAGGGGCAAAATGTCAGGGCGTGGCAAGGTGAAAAAGGGTTGTGGTGATGTCCCGGTTGTAGTCGTCGACCCCGGCGAGCGAAGTCCCCAGCGTGAAGGGGAAGCTTGCCCGCCTGGGGTCTCGAAGACGGCGAGGGGGGTAACGGTGTGGTCCCCGGACTTATCGGAATTCTTCATCGTGATAACGTTGAGGAGGCCGCCGTGGTCGTTGACTCCGTCGTAACTGGGGGAGTTCCTGCTCGTCCACGGGGTCCTCAACCTCGCCGGGACCGTCTGCCGCCACGTCTGCCGCCGGCACGACGTCGGCCTCGTCGTCCTGGTGGTGACACGGCCAGAGGTGCGAGACGTGCGCTCTGATGGCACGGCCGCTGTCCCCCTCTAGCTCGTACGTCACCTCATTTAGCCGACGGCGGATCCGGTAGGGTCCCTGCCAGGGGTACCTGAAGTGTTGGGCAGCCGCGGGCGGGTAGTACCGCCAGACTGCAACCCCTGGCGCGAAGTCACGGTCTCTAGCGCGTAGGTCATACCGGGCCTTCTGGCGGTGAGCGGCCTGACCTAGCTGTTGACGGGCGCGTTCGTAGGCGGAGGTCATTCTTCTCCGGATGGTCTCGACGAACTCGACGGTGCAGGTCAGCTGCTCTCCCGGGGGCGGTCCAAACAACAAGTCGACCGGCATGACCACTTCCCTGCCGGTGAGGAGGAGGTGCGGGGACTCACCCGTGCTTGCCTGGGGAGTGCTGCGGTAGGCCAGCAGAGCGTAGGGAATCTGCCGATCCCAGTGGGCCGGGTCCTCCTCACAGAGGGCGTTGAGCATCTGTTTGAGGGTGTGGTTAAAGCGCTCTACTAACCCGTCGCTCTGAGGGCGGTACGGGTTAGTCCGGGTCTTCGACATCTGCAGAAGCTCGGCGAGCTCGTGGATCAGGCGTCCCTCGAACTCGCGGCCTTGATCTGAATGTAGTTCCCGGGGGACCCCGAAGCGGCATACAATCTCCTCCACCAACTTGCCAGCGACAGTCTCTGCACGGTGGTCAGGCAGAGGGAACGCCTCTGCCCACTTAGTATAGTAGTCCATGAAGACTACTATACACGTGTTGCCGTCGGCGGACATCTCGCCAGGAAATGTGATGTCTACGGCCATCCGCTCGAACGGGGCGAGAGTCGGTTGTTGTCGTAGTCGAGCGGGCGGTGGTCGTCTGGTCTTGTTGCGAGCGCAGATAATGCAGGCCTTCACCCAGCGGGTAATGTCACGTTTAATGCCGGGCCAGTAAAATCGCTGGCGGGTGCTGTGACTGGTTCGGGTAACACCAAGATGACCCCCGGTGCGACGGGTATGAAGTTCATGGAACACAAGTTCTCTCAGCACAGGAGGGGCCACCAACTGCCAGACAGGGCCCTTGTTCTTACCCGGCGTATGGCGCAGCAAGTAGAGCCGGTCGTCGTGTATTTGGAGACGATCCCACTGCGCCAAGTACTGCTGCTGTTCTCGTGGGAGACCCCGCATCGGGGGTGGCTTGTCGGGGGCTTCCGTGAGCCACCTGATGACCTGTCCGATGTGCGGGTCTGCCCTTTGTAGTTCGGCGACGTCGTCGTCGTCGTAGTCGTCGATCGACCTGGGTTCATCGCGAGCGGCCGCCACCATGTCCACCTGAGCTCCCTCAGGGCGGCAGTGAAGACAATCTAGACGAGGGCATCGTCGCGTCGGTCGGCGAGACAGGGCATCAGCATTGGTGTGTAGTCGCCCAGGCCGGTGTTCGATAACATAGTCAAAGTCAGCGAGCCTAGATATCCATCTGGCTAGCTTGCCGGTCGGGTCCTTAAAGTTAATCAGCCATCGTAACGAGGCATGGTCAGTCCGAAGTTTAAACTTCTGGCCTAGTAGGTACACTCTGAAATGGTCGGTTGCCTCGACTACAGCAAGCAGCTCTCTCTGTGTGGTGCAGTAATTACGTTGAGTTCGAGAAAGGGTCTTACTGTAGTAGCCGAGGACGCGCTCTTCTCCATTCTGCACCTGGGAGAGGACGGCGCCCACGGCAAGGTCCGATGCGTCTGTGTCCAGCACCATCATGCCGGCGTCTTCCAGCGGGTACGACAGGATCGGAGGCGACGTCAGGGCGGTCTTCAGCTGTTCGAAGGCAATCTGCTGTTCAGGACCCCACCGGAACGGCTCGTCCTGGTGGGTCAGAAGCTGAATAGGGGCAGCGATATCGGCAAAGGCAGGGATGAAACGCCGGTAGTAGTTAGCCAGGCCCAAGAACGCCTGGACGTCTCTGCGGTGCGTCGGCGTCTCCCACTGTACGACGTCGCTGGTGAGGCGAGGGTCGCAACGCACGCCTTGTCCGGATACGATATGCCCCAGGAATGCAGCCTCTTTCTGGAACAGGTGGCATTTCGACGGCTTCAACGTCAGTTCAGCTGCCCGTAGACGTTGGAGTACTTGTTCCAGGTGGTTCAGCGCGTCTTCGAAGGTACGTCCGTGGACCGTGACGTCGTCCAAGTAGACGACGCACGTCTGGAGGCCCAGGGAACCTAGCACGGTTTCCATCAATCGCTGGAACGTAGCGGGGGCGTTCACCAAGCCGAATGCCATAGCTCGGAACTCGAAGAGCCCCTGGGGTGTGACGAAGGCGGTCTTGTCGACGTCGCGGGGGTCCATGGCCACCTGCCAGTAACTAGACTTCAGATCGAGCGTGGTAAACCACGTCGAGCCCGCGACGGATTCCAGTGTTTGGTCAATGCGTGGGAGAGGATAGCTGTCTTTTCGTGTGACTGCGTTTAGTTTGCGGTAGTCTACGCAAAACCTCTGACTACCGTCCTTCTTCCTCACTAGTACTACCGGGGAGGCCCAAGGGCTGTTGCTCCGCTGTATCACCTTGTCCTCCAACATCTCCGCCAGCAGCTCCTTGACCATAGGGCGCTTGGCGAAGGGTAGGCGCCGCGGGGCTTGCTTGATCGGCATGGCGTCGCCCGTGTCGATGCGGTGTTGCACTAGTGAGGTGGTAGTCAGGGGCTGTCCAGGCTTTGCGAATACGTCGGCGTAGCGTTGCAGCAGACGAACCACGGCAGCGACTTGATCCGCATCAAGCTGCTGATCTAAACCGCGAGTCAGAGGTTGTAAATGTTCTGGTAAAGCGTCGGCAGGAGAGGCAAACACGGAGTTACTGTCACATAGGTTGACCTGTTTTATTATGTCCGTTTCAACTTCTCTAACATGCCTGGCCACAGCTATCTGTTCTCCTTTTTCTAAATCAATTAGCTCCGTAGAGGCATTAAATAACTGGATGGAATGTCTTTTCGTTCTTGTCTTGGTAACAAATGCGGGCACTAAAAGTCCATCTTTAAGTGGCTTGATGGGTTCTATTATAGTCAATCCGGTTACTCTTTTGTTATTGTCACTTTCCACACGAACCCGGGCTGTCACCATGTGGCCAGGTCTCACCTTTATTCGACCCACAACGTTCACTCTGTGCGTCACCTCCGTGCCCATCTCCAGAAGACCAATAGTGCCCGAGGGCACCTCGAGAACGCAACGTCCTAAATCGATACTGGCGTGCCACTCTCTCAATGTCCGATATCCCAGAATACAAAAATCCCCAGCTAAATCTGCAACGACGAAAGGTACTTGCCGGACGATCGTCGTCGTCCCGGCGGCGCCAGCGGCGCCCTGTTGACCCTTCTTCACAATCTCCATCCTTACAGGGAGAGAACATTCTCCGTACAGGGACACAGGGTCCCCTGTCACGGAGACAGCACGTCGGCTGGTTGGTCGTAGACTTGGAGGATGATGCATTCTTTCGTATTCGGATACATCCAGAAGTGAGACGCCTGCACCGGTGTCGAGCAGGGCGTTCAGGTGTCGATTTTCAATGTACAGCGGTAGGTAGAGCCCAGTAGCGGACGCTACAGGTCCGATAGTGATGACTGGCCAGTCGTTGTCACGGGCCAGCTCCGCGGCATTGGAACTGGCCCCAGCTAGTTTGACGACGGGGTAGGTGCGGAAGGGCCACTCTGGGGTGGCGATGAGATGGCTTGGCGCGAGTTGTTGTTGTTCGGTGCCGCGGGCGCTGTGGGCGGCGGCGCGCTGTCATCCTGGTTATGCCCAGGGCGTCCAGTAGGGGCGCCACGGGCACCCCTGCGGTTCTGGCGGCGACCACGCCCTTGGCCGCGGTCGGTGGGTCTGCGGTTGTCTTGGCCCCGCGGTGGCGTCATGGGACAGTCAGCGATCCAGTGGTCAAAAGACCCACATGTAAAACAGGAACCCGGCGGGTGTTCTGACCTGTTTCCGCTTAGTTTGTTAAAGAGTTCCACGAATTGCTGCACTGTCGTATCTTCTGTGTCAACAGGTACGACTTGTCGAACCGGGCGGGCAGGACGATCCCGCTGGTTGGCCTCGTACTTAAATACGGCGGCCACGGCGGCTTCAATGGACGGCGGGCCCATCAAGCTCAGGTTCTGTCGCAGATTGTCAGACCGCTGCCCTTGTATGAAGCGGTCCAGAACTTCTTCAGCACGGCGGTCGGGGCTGCCTGTAGGGTAGGCCTTGGTAGCGAGGCGCTGGAGGGCCTCGGCGTAGACGTCGGGGGTCTCATTCCGGCGATCGCGGCTCTTGAATTCTGCCCGGAACCGTGCCTCACGGCCTGGTGGGGCGAATTTCCTTTGGAGATGTCCCAGGACCGTCGGTAAGTGCAGACAGTCAGCCGACGTCAGCTCTGAGTACGCTGCCAGAGCCATGCCGGTAAGACTGCCCCCGAGTTGGAACGCCTGTTCCTCCTCGCTCCATCTGTTATACTTGGCCACCAAGTGAAAGTGGCTCAAATATTCTGCCCATTCTAACTGTTTGTTGTCAAATGTCTGCAATCTCATGGGCTTGTGGTGAGCCGCAGACGTAGTGGTGGTTACAGTAGCCGCGATGACGGGGCCGCGCGTGGTGGAGCTGGTGTCGTGAGGGCCGTCGATTTGAGGGATAGAGCTGAGGGTAGGCGCGACAGAAGTCGTCGGTGACGCTGGAGCTGCCTGAGTAGGTGCCGGGGCCCTTGTCGCTGTAGGAGGGGACTTGCTTTCCTTCTCTAGGGTGTCGAGTCGGCGGTGCAGACGTTGATGATCGGTCACGATCTCCTCTTCGAACGCCTCCTGGTTCCTCTTGACCGTGTGCATGTCAGAGGTCACCTGTTCGCCGATAGCCTTCATCTCTGACTCCACACGGTCGAGCCGGAGGTCCCGGGATCCCAGCTCCTGCGTAATGTCATCTTTCAATTGACGAAAGCCAGCGTCGGTTTTAGCCAGGATGCGCTCTTCCGCGTCCTTCACCCGGGACTTGCACTGCTGGTCAGCCTCGGAGACACCGTGGGCCAACTTGTCAGCCAGAGTCTCAGCCAGTTCATCATAACGTTTACTAAAAGTTTTTTCGACACTGGCATGCCGCTGCAGGGCTCCCTCCCGGTCCTCGGCTAACTGCTCGTCAATACGCCTACAGTCTCTCTCATGTTTTTCACTCTGGGTTTGCTGTTTTTCCATGAGCTCTTGCTGTTTAGTCTGTACTGCAGTCCAGCGTTTCTCGTCGCGCTCTAAGAAACGCTGATGTTGTTTGGTCAGGCGCTGCTCCAGCTGCCCAACCAGCTGCTTCTGTTCGTCCGCTAAGCTGCATAGCTGTTGTTGATGCTGCTCATCACGGGCGCGCTGTTGCTCTGCCAGACGTTCATCACGTTCGCGTTGTTGTTGCTGTTGCTGCTCTGCCTGTTCGCGTTGTTGTTTTTCCAGGCGTTCATCGCGTTCTTGTTGTTGTTGCTGTTGCTGTT
>JBDLJW010000105.1:0-5913 GCA_039714135.1 Verrucomicrobiota bacterium | reverse complement strand
CATTTTTAACCGGGATATGTTTAATGACGATATGTTTGATTTGAGTGGTTTTTTTAAGGATCAAGTTATTGTGACCAAGAGCACTTGGGAAGAGTTGCCTCCATTGCCATAACGTGAATTCAAATGATAAGTGCAACTTTTTTGGATCGCGGTTCATTTTCATATTAATGGGCTGAAGGTTCCAAGGAATAGTTCTTCCGGCGTTTGAAACGCTCGGGTTTTCCGAGGACGAAAGAGGGGTCAGCCCGTGCATTGTATCATTTCTAAATTGACGGACTTTCATTAATGCTGGTAGATTCCCGTCCATGCCGAGATCTGTAAGACATGAGTATGGCGGCGCGGTGTACCACGCGATGTGCCGGGGTAATAACGGGCAGGCGATTTTTAGGCAGGACAAGGGGCGCCGCCTGTTCCTTTCCACGCTGGAGGAAGCTTGCAGGCAAACCGGCTGGCGGATCCACGCATATGTGCTGATGCCCAACCACTACCACCTTCTCCTCGAAACGCCCGAGGCCAATTTGGTGGCGGGAATGAAGTGGTTCCAGGGAACCTACACCCAGCGATTCAACGCAATGTTCAAATGCCGGGGGCATTTGTTCCAAGGGCGCTACAAGGCTCTTCCGGTCGAGGCCGAGGGCAATGCGGATTATTTTCGTGCAGTTGGGAATTATATTCATCTCAATCCATATCGGTCTGGTTTGGCGGGCAATGGTTTTGGTAAATCGTTGGAGGCCTACAAGTGGAGTAGCTACGGCGCATATGCCGGTCTTTCAGGCAGGTGTCCTGACTGGTTGTTTCGGGAACGATTGATGAATGCATGCGGCATCGATGGCAAAAAACCGGACTGTTTTAAGCAATACCGGGCTGTCTTGGAAACCCAAATGGAGGGTTCTTCCGGAGTGCTGGACAAGATGGTTGAAAAGCAGCTGAAAAGAGGCTGGTATGTTGGCGGTGAGCAATTCAAGGAATGGCTTGGCGGAATGTTGCCGGACCGTTCGGACAATCTGCGAGGCGGACAACGGCGGGCGCATGACGAGAAGGAGGCCGAGCGATTGCTGGCGGCGGCTCTTGATCGCCTGAAAATAAATGAAACCGATCTGCTGGCCATGAAGAACAACCAGCCGGAAAAACAGTCGGTCGCATGGCTTCTGAAAAAGTTCACAACGGTTACCGGAGTTTGGATTACCTCGCGGATAAACATGGGGCATCGCTCGAATCTATCCCGTGCCTTGTCGGCATTGGAACGCAATCCGGATCGAATCCGGAAGAATTTAAAACAGGAAATGATACAATGCACGGGCTGACCCCTTTTTTGACCCCTTTTTTTCGTGTCCGCGTTTTTCTATGGTTCAGCATGGTTTTGTTGCTGGCGGGATGCGCGAGCATTCCGGAGCGTGAGCTGGAAAATGCCTTTAAGTATGAGCGGCTGAAGCGCAACGATCTGGCGGTTGCATCGCCGATTGAATCGGAGTTCCATGATTTGGCGGCAAAGGCATGGAAAATCCATGACGGCGGCGGCACGGAGGAATATGTCAGTATTTTGGAGCTGGGCGACGATGCGTTGCTGGCCCGTATCCACCTGATCCGCTCGGCGCGAAAGTCGATCGATATCCAAACCTTTATCTGGAAGGATGACCCGACAAGCCGGTTTGTTTTCGATGAGCTGGTGAAGGCGGCAGAACGCGGGGTACTGGTTCGTGTGCTGATTGATGCGCTTCTTATGCCGGGATCGCCGGAGCAGTTGGCCCGGATGGCCCGGGCACACCGAAACCTGCAGATCTGTCTCTATAAGCCACTTTCGGAATATGCCGTACAGGGACGACTGGGGGGTTGGGACAATCTGTTTTTCAAGACCAGGCACATGAACCGGCGCATGCATAACAAATTGCTGCTGGTTGATGGCCGCATCGGTATTGCAGGTGGTCGGAACTATGAGGGCAAATACTACGACCGCGATACCGATTTCCTGTTTCGGGATCGCGATGTGATTGTTGCCGGGCCGACAGTGGTGGACATGCAGGCTTCGTTCGAGCTTTTCTGGCAGGACAAGAATGCCGTGTTCCTGACGCAGCTCAAGGATGTGCAGGTCGAGTTCAGGAAGCTGTCCAACGGGAAGGTGACGTTTTCTGATCCTGCCGACAGTTGGATGTTCGAGGAGATTGACCGGTTGGCGGAAGAAGGTTCGATTTCCAGGGTTCGGGAAAGCATCCGTATTCATGAAGCCGACCGTGTTCGGTTTATCTATGATACTCCGCGAAAATTCACGGGCGAGCGCATGGAGTTTGATAAATGGTTTGCTGCTCTTCTTTCCAAGGGGGAAGAGCGGCTGGTCTATCAGACACCTTATCTTATTTATAATCGGGATATTCGGAGGGCGTTCAAGAAGCTTCGGAAGCGTCATCCAGATTTCCGCATTATTGCTTCGAGCAACAGCCTGGCGGCGGCCGATCATGTCCATGTTTATGCGTTGTCCTTCAAGCACCGGAAGGAACTCTACAAGAAGACGGGCATCGACATCTATGAGGCGAAGCCCTATCCGGCCGACCAGGAAAACTATATCCATGGCCTTGATGCCCTGGTGGATCGCGCCATCGAAGAATCCGGCCTTGAGCGGGCCGAAGTTGATGATCCCCGCCGGGCGGGACCGCGCTTGTGCATCCATGCCAAGTCGTTCGTGCTCGACGGCAGGGTGGCATTGATTGGTTCGCATAATTTTGATCCGCGCTCCGCCAAACTCAATACCGAGTGTGGCGTGTTTATTGATGACGAGGAGGTGGCGCGCGTGTTGGAGAATCGAATTCTCAACGCCTGCAAGCCTCGAAATGCCTGGACCGTCAGCAAGGGACCGACCAGACCGGTCATCTCCTATTTCAGCGGATTTATCGGTGCCGTCTCCACCGCGTTGCCGGTGTTTGATGTTTGGCCCTATCGCTATACGACAAACTATGAACTCAAGGAGGGTAGGGAACCGCTGTCGCCACGTGCCGAAGGGTTTCAGGAAAACTATATCAACGTTGGCTATTTCCCCGAAGTATCCGATTCCTCCACCGTCATCCAGACGCGCCTGATGAAGGCCTTTCTCGGGTGGTCGCGGTCGTTTATGTAGTTTTCGTGATGCGGGATTCAGGATGGACGACTTAAAACCCAACTCTAAAAACTTAAAACTGTTTGACGCCCATAACCATATTCAGGATGAGCGCCTGTTCCCAGGTCTTGAAAAGGTGATGGAACGCGCCCGTTTGGCCGGGGTCGTGAAAATGGCGATCAAGGGATGCCATGAAGGTGATTGGCCCCGTGTTATTCAGATTCTAGAAAGAAGTAGGCAGAAAAATTTAAAACAAAACGATTCCAATCAACCGAAAAAGAAAAACCGCTTTATTCACAGTCATTTCGTAAAAATATATCCTGCATTTGGCCTGCATCCGTGGTTCATAGACGGTCGTTCCAACCAATGGTTTCAAGTGTTGGAGGAATTGTTAACAAGTTATCCACAGGCCTCCGTTGGTGAAATCGGCATTGACCATGTCGTTGAGAACCGTGATGACGCGGATCAGGAGCGGGTCTTTTTGGCGCAACTTGAGATTGCCCGCAAATTCGACCGTCCCGTCTCCATTCACTGCCGGCGTGCCTGGGGACGCTTGATTGAACTGCTCGACCAATTCGGTGAACTGCCGCGTGGGATGCTTATTCACTGTTTCGGCGGCTCAGCGGAAGTCGCGACCGAATTGGTCAGGCGTGGAGCATATATCTCCTTTTCCGGCTCCATTACCCGACCGAATAATAAAAAGGCCGGCCCGGCAATTCGCGCCGTGCCCAATGATCGGATTCTCATTGAAACCGATGCCCCCGATATTCTGCCCTTTGATGTAGACGAGGCTTCCAGCCTCGTTGTACACGCACCGCCCGTCGACCGAGCAGCCGTGACGAGGCTGGAAGCCTCGTCTACACTATTGAACGAACCTGCCAACCTCCGCCATGTCCTCGCCAAGGCAGCCGAACTGCGCGGTGTTTCAAAGGAATTCCTTGCCCTGATTACGTTCGGCAATGCCGAGCGATTCTTTAACTTTGAGGCACATGGGCGGGGCGCCCATGCCATGTAGAACGGTGCTTCCAGCCCGTTTCGGCGGAGCGGGGATGGCGGAGCGACACATGAGTGAGACGCCATGCCACGAATCGAGCGGTTTTTCTTTTTCTTGCCGTACTTTCCGCGTAGATTGCGCGCCCTATGGAAACAGAGGAAACAGAGTCGCGTCCGTTTGGCGGGTGGCGGGAGTTGATGCGGATTGCCTGGCCTCTGATTATCAATTCCGGCACATTCGCCATATTGAACTTTTGCGACAGGCTCTTTCTTTCCTGGTATGGCGAGGAGGAGTTTCGCGCCTCGCTTCCGGCCGGCATCCTTTTCTTTACCTTGGTCTGCGGCTTTATGGCGGTGGCGGGGTTTGCCAACACATTCGTGGCACAGTTCTGGGGTGCGGGCAATAAGGAAGGTTGTGCGCGGGCGACGGCGCAGGGGATCCTTTTTTCGCTTCTTTCCTTCCCGTTGATCATGGCGCTGATCCCGGTCGGGCTGTGGTTTCTTCGGTTAAGCGGACATGGTGCGGATGTGTTGGCGCTGGAGGAGGAATATTTCAGGATTCTGATGTGGTGCGGTGGCGGCATGACGTTGAGCTCGGCGTTGAGCAGCTTTTTCTCTGGACGTGGCAAGACCTTTGTCATCATGGGGTGCAATGTTTTTGCAAATGGACTCAATATCCTGCTCAATTATCTTTTCATTTTCGGCAAATGGGGCATTCCGGAAATGGGCATTGCCGGTGCAGGGTGGGCAACTGTGATCGGGTCGTGGGTCAGTCCGATGATTTTTGCTGTCCTCTATTTTTCCAAACCCGCCAATGCCGAGTTTGGAACCATTGGAAACATGCGCTACAACCATTGGCTTTTCAAACGGATGATCCGCTTTGGAATGCCCGCAGGGATTCATTGGTTTCTCGATGTGGCATCATTCACTATTTTTGTCATGCTCATTGGCCGCATGGGACCGGTGGCGCACATTGCCAGCAATATTGCATTGAGCGTCAATCTGATTGCATTCATGCCAATGATCGGCATGGGGGTGGCCGCCTCCATATTGGTTGGTCAGTATCTTGGACGCAACCAGCCTGAATATGCGGAGCGTATGGGGTGGGTGGCTCTCAAGATCGGTATTGGATACATCCTGTCCATTGGCATTACCTTCCTGCTTTTTCCTGAGTTTTATATCAATGTCTTCGAGGCGGATTCTTCCGGTTCGGTGCCATTTGCCGAGTTGTTCAAGGCCGTTCGCATTCTGCTTGCCATGCTGGCGCTATGGGGTGCCGCAGATGCCGCCGCCATTATCTTTAGCGGTGCGCTCAGGGGGGCGGGTGACACTCATTTTACAATGTATTACCAGTCTGTCGTCGCATGGGGTCTTCTGGTGCCGGGGCAGTTGTTGCTCGTATTGGTTTTCAAGTGCAATGTCTATATCAGTTGGATGTGGACACTGTTCTATATCATTGTTCTCGGAGCCGGGTTTTCATACCGCTTTTGGTCTGGGCGGTGGAAAAGCATTAATCTGCTTGAACATCGCCCCTCGGTTGCTGCTGGTGGAATCGGCGAACCTTCCGGGCATTAGGGGAGCGGAAATAGGCCGCAGGCCGGTTCAAGCCGTCACGTGATCACGTTGGCAACCAAAAAGATCCCTCGCAGAGGCGCAGAGGACGCAGAGAAGACCGGAACAACCTCCGCGCTCTCTGCGCCTCTGCGAGGAATAAAACTTGTCAGGATGATTGAGAGCTAGCGAGCAATTTCAAGCAATCGGCGGATAGTACAAAGCTTGGTGTCCTTAGAGCCTTGAGCGCAGCGGGTGTTTAAAAACTACACAGGATCGGTATA
>JBDLJW010000104.1:0-5933 GCA_039714135.1 Verrucomicrobiota bacterium | reverse complement strand
CCATTCGTTCTGCTCCTGATCGTACCAAAACCCTTCGGGCGAAGCGTGGCCGTCGGAAACAATCCGCTCAATCTTTACGCCGGCGTTTTCCGCCAGCACCGTAAACAGCTCCTCCGACAGTTCTTCAGGAATATCGCTAAACAGGTTCATTCTTCTCCAAGCAACAGGCGCAAAACAACATTGGCCTGCATGTGGGCGGCAATGCCGACGCGCGGGGCCATCAGTCCACAACCGGGTTCGGCCCCGGTTTCAAGGTCGCCAACAATATAAATACGGTCGCCCATTTTGCGAACACCAATCGTTTCGCCGGAGCCGTATCCCGCCATGCCGGAAGCGGCGACAATGGGTGCGCTGTTGAACGATTGCAGCAACATGGCCTTCTGGTCGGCCCGGTCGAAGGCCTCGACCATCACATCGGCTTCGCCAAACAATTCTTCAATATTTTCCGGCGTGACACGGGCGCAATGGGCTTCGTACTGCACGTACGGATTGATGCGCCGAAGATTGGCTTCGAGTGCTTCGGCTTTCGCCATGCCAATCTGATCGATGAAGTATTGCTGGCGATTGAGGTTGCTGGGCTCCACCACATCAAAGTCGGCGAGAACAAGCCGCCCCACCCCGATGCGCGCCAGTGCGACGGCAACGGCGGAGCCAAGACCTCCGAGGCCGGCAATGCCGACCGTTGCGCCCTTGATCTTCCCATGCACACCCGGCGTATGGCGCGCCGCCATCAACGCTTCGAGTTCTTCGGCAGGTGGAACTTCACCGCGCTGGATCAGGTTGACGCTGTCACCTTCGTTCAGGACAACATCTTCGGAAACCGCCGCACCGTTATAGACCAGCACGTCGGCGGCCGGCCTTTCCCGGTCGCGCAACCAAAGCAGTGTTGCTCCTGCATCAATCTCGATTTCCCGCTCGTTCAGGTGGATTTTCATGGTCGTTGCTTGCTGTTGATCCACAAACGGAAGAAGCGGTCGGGAATGACAATGCCGCCCTCCTCTTTGTCGATAATGTCTTTTTTCAACAAAAGCTCAATCGCCCGCTGGACGTTCGACGAACTGCCCAACTGGTATTTTCGGAGAAACCCGGAGGCAAAAACCTGGACACCGGGCCCTTCCGCTGCCACTCCCTTGAGAAAGCGGCGCGGGTTCCGCGCAAGTGAATCCCACAGGTTCATGAAGGCATAGCTTTCGCGATCGAGTAAAAGCCCGGTGGCCTGATCGATCATTTCGGAGGTCACCTCCCCGCCCTCTTCGCAGAGCTCCCACAATGGATGGCAAAGGTGCTGGGTGTAGAACGGATGTCCTTCGGTCAGGCGGCAGAGTGTCGTGATGGTTTCCGCACTGATCCGCTTTCCGGTTCCACTGAATTTTTCGGCAATGAATTTTTGCCAGTGCTCTTCGGCGATCAGCCCGAGGGGATAGTGCGTTCCGGAGCGATACATCGGCCGCTGGGAGTCCATGAACATTTGGCGGATCAGGTGCTTGCGGCTGCCGCAGAAAATATAGGCCACGTCGGACTGGTGCTGAATTGTGCTTCGAAGCAGACGCTCCACGACATCGCTCTCGTATTCCAGAATCTGCTGAAATTCGTCGAATACCACAACAACCTGCTTGCCCTCTCTTTCCGCGGCTTTGGCGGGCATGGCCAGCACCTCTTCAAGCAGGGGGGTGTCCGGGCGTTTTTGGTCAAAGCCAAACGTGACAATCGGCTTGCCCTCGTCGTTGGCGGTGACCGATGGAACCAACCGGCTGAAAAAGGTTTTAGCCGTATGCAGCAGTTTATCCGTATTCGTGGCCATCGCCTCCGAAAAGGCCTTGGCGCAGGCCAGCACAAACGAGGTTTCGCCATCCGTTGGCCAAAGGTCGATATAGACTTTCAGGTATTCATCCTCCGGTAGCCCGGCCAGCACCTTGCGGATCAACGAGGTCTTGCCCAGCCGCCGCTCGGAATAGACAAACAGCTTTTCGGCATTCTCCACCGCGCGCCTTAGATCCGCCATCTCCTGCGTCCGGTTGCAAAACGATTCGCCCGACACCACGCCACCATATTGAAAGGGATTTCTCATATTACGCCTCCTGCGTAACGCAACATGCGTAATGCAAGGGCCAAGCGCAAGGATATTCTGCGGCCATTGATTACCCGCCCCGCGTAACGCGTAGTGCGTAATGCAAGAATCCAACGCGTAATTTTCTCGCTCACATTTCACGGATCACTCATCATGCCGCCATGCTGAAACGAACAAAGAACTTTTTCAAAACCACCATTCTCGGTGGAATCATCGTAATCCTGCCGACCATCATTCTTGTGTTTGCCTTCAAGTGGCTGTTCGGAATGGTAAGCAACGGAATCAAACCCCTGACCGATCTGGTGGTGGATAATATTGCTCTGCCGGAACGCTACAACCAGCCGATCGCCACGCTGATTGTCATCTCGGTCATTGTGCTCGGCTGCTTCCTCGTCGGCCTTTTCGTGCGCACGCGTATTGGGCGCTGGATCTACGAAGGGTTCGAGAACAGCCTACTGAGCAAAGCTCCAGGCTACAAGATGGTGAAGGAGACCGTGAACCAGTTTCTTGGAAAGAAGGAGTCGCCCTTCTCCTCGGTCGCACTGGTACAGATTTTTGAAAACGACACCAAGGTGACGGCATTCATTACCGACCGCCACGACAATGGCACCGTCACCGTATTCGTCCCGACCGGTCCAAACCCCACCTCCGGCTTCATCTACCACCTCGACCAGCAATATGTGCATCCCGTCGACGTGTCGGTGGAAGACGCCATGCGTTCGGTCATTTCCTGCGGCGCAGGGTCGGGAGCGCTGATTAAGGGATTGAAGAAAAATCCCTAGTGTCGTGTCCTGCAGGGAACGCTGGGAACCAGCCCATTCCCTTTGCGGCAGAAAGCCAGCTCGCAGCGCTGGCTGTACTTGGTAGAGCCGCCGCTGCGAGGTGGCTCCGTCGGTGCAAGGAAAAGCGTACGCAACAACAATTGAAACGCCTGAATAATCCAGATTAGCTCCGTGTAACCTGCAAGCCGGTTTCGGAGAGGGCAAAATCAACAAAGCGCGCGCCGGCGTTGGGCGGATTCTCTTCGAGGCGTTGCCGTATCCGCAATGCGGCGTCGGCATCCTGCGCGATCATGAGGAGATATCCTCCGCCTCCCGCACCAAGCAACTTGGCCGCAGCCAGATCGGCGTCGGCAAGATCGAGAATTTTCTGAACACTTTCGGGATTGGTTCCCGCATCAAGCTGCTGGTTTAGTTTCCAGCTACGGCGGATTGCTTCGGCAAAGCCATCGAAGTCGTCGCGCTGGATGGCATCGTGGCAAAACCCGGCAGCCCGACCGATATCATGCACGGTCTTAAGCCGATCCTGGGCATTCAGGAAAATGCCGCGGACAATCTCGCCGAGGATGTCGTGTGCAACGCGGGTGATGCCGGTATAGTAGAGCAGCATGCGCGCCTTTTCCGGCCCTTGGAAAAAATGACTGGGCAACCAACGAACAACCGGAACCTGCTCCAGCCCCGGCACGCTCTGTACCAGCTTGATTCCGGGGAACACACCGCCGACCTGATCCTGCCACCCACCGCCGCTGGTCAGCATCTGCTCCAAGGCAAGCGTGCGCTGGGTGATTTCCACCTTGTCCCACTTGAGCCCTGCAAAATCGGACAGCACCCCAAGAATCGTGGCGGCAAGAATACTGCTGGTTCCGAGGCCGGAGCCCTTGGGGATGGCCGCCAGCATGGAGATTTCAACGCCGCCGCCCATGGCCTTGAGCTGCTCTTCCAGAGTCCTGAACGCACCTCCATTGAAGTCGGGGTGGAACCCCGTCAGCGCAAAGGCGGCGCGGGCAAGTGTAAAGCCGCTGCCGAGCTTGTCGTAGGCGCGGACATCTTCGTAGGTTTCCAGCTTCTCAACCAAGCCAAGGTCAATCGAGCGGATCACCAGATTGTATTCGCTGGTGCGGCGGGCAAAGACCTGGATAGGCGGCTGGCCATTCAGCTCCACGGCCATATTCAACACCGATCCTCCATGCTCCAGGCAGAACGGCGGCGTATCCGTCCATCCGCCGGCGAAGTCGAGCCGCACAGGGCAGCGCCCCCACACAATCTGATCGTCAAGCAGGGTGCAAGCAGGCTCGAGCGGCTCTTGCTTGTAGCGGTCCACAATCAGGTCGCGCAGAATCCGGAACGCCTCCTTTTCGCGCACCTGCCAGGTATCGTCGGCGCGGCGGCGGCGCACAGCGGCGCGGAACATGCGATCATGCAGGGCAACCAAAGGATTACGAAGGTCGGCAACATCCAATGCCGGCGGAAGATCGAAAGGACTCTCGGCATAGAAATCGGCCATGGCATCCAGATCCAACTTGTAGAAGACGCTGTGCTCGGCATGCTTTGCCATGATCGGCAGCACATGCTGGCGAAGCGCGTCGCGCCGTTCGTGGATCAGGCACAGGTTGGCCTGCTGTCCCAGCTGCCGGGCAGACATGCGCTCCGACTCCAGCCACAGGGTCTTCCAATCATCGTTGGAGGTTTCGGGGTCGGAGGCAAACATCCACTTTATAAAAGCGGGATCCGCCTTCTCCATTACCGGGAAAAGCGGAGCCTGCTGCAAATCGGTCTGCGAGTTGATGCCAGCCTCCTCCAGCGCAATGCCACGCTTTTCCAGCCATCGGCAAAACGGCTGGTTGATCCAACAGGTGGCGGGATCGTCCAGCGAGCCGCGAAAAGCATCGGAGTAGCCATAAACGCGCAGGCAGTACCGGTCGGCGACGGGGACAAAGTCCAAACAAACGCCATCCTCCAGCTCCAGCGCCCAATCGTTTTCCGGCACTCCGGTCAGAATGTTTTCGGCAGCGATTTTCCACGAGGCGGGAATATGACTGTTTTCCACCCACAGCGAATGGTTTTCCTCGCGATGCAACGGAGCCTCGAATACGGCGTTCTGAACAAACTGGCGCGGTTGCGCCAGTGTCGGGACAGTGCCAAGTTTGGTTTGGTCGGCCTCCAGATTCTGAAGTTCGTAAAGCGATTCCAGCATATCGTCGCAAGTGCCAAAGTGGTAGAAGCCGGCATCGGACAATGGAACCACCGCCGTGGACAGTGCGCCCACCTCCGGATCGGACTCCACCGGCTCCGAGCCCAGACCGCACGCCCATTTCCCATAGAGGTCGTATGTGTCCGGCACGCCTTGATTGAAAGCCTGCTTCCCGGCATCCCAACCGCTTTTTTTCATCAGGCAATCCACGGCCCTTTCGCTAAGCAACCAAATCCCGATATCGATCAGAAAGGCGTTTTCGCGCGACTTTTCGCGAATAGTGTCAGGTGTTGGTTTTTGAAGGAAAGTCACCAGCTTTTCCGGTTCGTGGCGATCACAGAACATGACACCGAAGTTTTGCGCCTCCTCCGGCTTGACCCATAGGCCGAAAAACACCACATCAGCCTCGGGGACCGGAGGGAGTTCGCCGTTGAGCCGCACCAGCACATCGCCGCTCGACACCATTATACGGGAGCTGGAAGGAGCGGCCTGCGCAAGCGTCTGTAGCGTAGGCTCTGCCAGATCGAGCAGGGTTTGATCGAGCCGCTGGCCCACCGACCAACGAAAGACCGGCATGGGAATAAACAGCTTGCCCGGCGCAGCATAGGGCGGCAGCCGCCGGCTTTCGCCGCCGCCGTGAATAACCAGCTTGCCGGAACTTTCCAGCCAGCTCAAAAAGGACTCTTCGCCCGAATCGCGCCAAGCCTGCTCCAGCACATAGGCCGTTCCGCCGCCCGAGCCCAATTGTTTCCCCGGCGGATCGAACGTCGAAAAAGCACGCTCCGCCACAGCGGGTTCGCAGTCGGAAAGATGCCTGCACATGTTTGGCGGCAGGGAGAGAAGCAGATCAAAAGGATTCGAAGCATTCATCCCAATATATTAACAAGCCCGCAGG
>JBDLJW010000103.1:0-5951 GCA_039714135.1 Verrucomicrobiota bacterium | reverse complement strand
GTTTCAAGTATTTCTGCTTCCCTATTTTCCATGCTTATGGAGGTTTTTAAGATCCTCCATATCGCCCTCTTCCTTGAGCTCCTCGGCGAGGATCTCTTCCTGGACATGAGCCTGCTCGATCACAACATGGTCGGTCTTTTCGACCAGATCGACATCATCGGCGGAGACGTTGCCGATGACGCGGCCATCATCCAGAACATCCGCCTCCTTGGTCTTGAGCGCTTTGAACATTCTCAGCAAATCCCGCGTTCCTCCCCACGTGAACCACACGGTCGAGATCACGCCGATCAATCCCAGTATGCACACATGGGTAATGAAATACCAGGTACCCCACCACGCCTGCGGCCAGGGCGATATCCTGTTCCAAATCACCACACCGACAAAAGCAAACCCGAACGCCCACACAAAGGAGTAGAAAAATACCGAACGAGCCAGAATCCGGTCGCCTTTGGTATATTGCGATGTGATCCCGATGATTTTGTTGAGTGCCCCCCGGAAGGTCGGCTTTGCAGCGCGCTCGATCTCCTCGCCCTCGCGATGATATTTCCCGCGATGCAAGAGCCGCTCCATGTTGTGCGATTCCTTGCAGGTCAGCAGCGACACGACGATATAGCTAATGATGGACAGCATCATCGCAAAAAAATACAACTCCTGCGAATTGATCGGGAATTTTGTCGGCGACATCTCCCATAGGATATAGGGGTGGAACGGCGAAGAGAGCTTCTCCAGCCATACCGCGACCGTTCCGACCAGCTCGCGGGATTCCAGCCACGGATAGAGCCCAGTTTCCCATGTTTTCTGTAAAACAATTCCGGTAACCGCAAAGACCGAACCCACGGTTAACGAGGTGAAGGCTCCTGCTGTGGTGCCTCGCTTCCAATACAACCCGCCCACAATGCACGAGCCAGCGCCACCCAGCCAGATCAGGCCGGTGATGGCCATGAACATGAGAATGAAATCGATCTGGGCGAAGAACGCAGAGAAAACGAACGCGAACGAAGCCACCGATATGATCGCAATGCGGAGCAGCATCAGGTGCTGCCGCGGAGTCAAGGGCTTGCCGCGAATAGGCAGAAGCACATCCTGTATGATAATACCGCCCCAGGTATGCATATAGGTGGTGTCCGTTGAAATCATCAAAAACACGCACAGCGCACAGAAAAGGCCTGCAATACCCATGGGGAGCATCGTCTTGAGTACTACGGGGACGCGCATTTGACCGAAAATGGTTTTATAGGCCTGGGAGGACACCTTGCTTCCGGTTGCCTCGCTATAGCCCTGCAGCATCTGCACGCCTACCGTCTTGGCCGCTTCCAGATCGGGCTGGGCGGCCGCTTTCGGCACGGATCCGCCCCCCTCGACCGCCGGGGTCTCCTTCAAAAGCCCCCATTTCACCTTGGAAGCATGGATTTCAGCCTTTCTGGCGGCATCCTTCTGTTTCGCCAGGCCGATGTATTCCTCCATCTTCACCGATTTTTCGCCGGTGGCGACATAGGTCTCGAAATCCTTGACCACCTCGATGCTGCCCATGCTCTTGGTAACATCCGCCATAGCCTTGAGAGCCAATTCACTACGGCACTGGGCGGCCTCCTCGGCATCCTTCCCTCCATTAAGGAATGCATAGGCGCTAATACCCAGCAAAACAAACATCATGACCGAGAAGCCCGCCCGCCATGCTCCAAGAACGCCTCCCATCTTTTGCTCATGGGCATCCTTGGCTGCGGAATTGTAGCCTTGCGTCCCGCCTGCCGAGGCCATGCGGTTGAAGATGTAGTATGAGAAAATGCCGACCACGACAAAGAAGATATTGAAGTCGCGGAGGTTGTGGATATCAAACGGATTGAGAAAGCTCTTGCCGACCGGCCGATCCAGCAGAAGCGGCGGAACGATATCGTTGAACCATGAAAACCGGGTGAGCAGGTAGATGACAATGATGGCATACATGGGATAGCTCAGGATTCCCTGGATGCAATCCGTCGTCATAATGGTGATCTGACCGCCAAGGGTGGCAACAAGCACTGCCAGCGACAAGAAGATCGCCATGACGACCATGAACGTTGGAATCTCCCATCCACCAAACGTGGTCATAATCGGAAGATTGCAGAAATAGACCAGAAACCTTGAGCCCACGGCCGGGAAGATCGCATAGTTAATGATGCCGGAAGTCGCCTGCAATACCCCGGCATAGATGCGGAAGCCGCGGCCATAGCGCAAGCCGAAGAACTGTCCCAGGGTCATCGCCCGGGTCTCGCGGTAGCGATAGGTGCAAAAACCCGTCAGGGTGACAATCAACCCGATCGGCGTGGCCACGGCACCCCAGAAACTGTAGGCAAGTCCCGAGTTGTAATAGACCTCGAACAAGGCAATCAGGCTGATGAGTCCCAAGACGGCCTCGCCGCTCGCAACGGCCACCACATACCTGCCCGCCACCCGTCCGGCCGACAGGAAGTCCGAGACGCCCTTGACATACCGCTGAGCCCGAAATCCGATGAAAACCACAATCAACAACGGAATAAAAATGATGATCCAGTCAATCCAATGCATAGTAATCCTCTCACAACAAATCAATTATTACCGCTTGGGAATCGATGAAAACCAAGATCATGGTTTGTCCATAAGCGATAAAAAATAAAGCGAATAGCCCCTTCCAGCCAAATACCGGTTGACAGATCCGCACTAATTTATGAACCTATATTTGTATTTTCGTTCGATTATGACAATGGTCAAAATCGACATATGATTAATATTAATCGATTTGATATGAAAATAAACTGGAACAATACACAGGTGCGGATGGGTATGGTCGGTCGCTCGAACCACAAGCGGGATCCCGCAAGAGACCGATGGTCCGGGGAGTACACCGACCAATGTCTTTGGCTGGTATTTGCAGGCGAGGGCGAACTTCTGACCAGAAACGGACGGGTGTCGCTGCGCCCCGGCGTGTGCCTGTGGCTCAGACCCGGATGGATCTACAAAGTGAAGTACAGCAACCCGGAAAACCTCATGGACAATTATTTCATCCACTTCGACCTCTTGGATCGACAAGGGAAAAAGCTGTCGATCTCCTCCCTGCCACCGGAGGAACTCCATCCACCCGACATTGAATTGGCCGAGGCAAATGTGCGGTGGATCGTTCAAACGATATTGAAGATCCAACATGAGGATGCCATGGCGGAATCGCCCCGAAACGGCCCAGAGATCGAAGCGGTGACCATGTTGCTGACTGGATTTCTGATGCAGCTCGATGCACATTCGGACGGCGACTTCGGCCCCACTGACGCCACCGCCACATACCACCGCACCGCCATGTTCGAAGCGGCAACCCGTTTGGCCGAATCGACGCAGAAACAACCGCGAATCGCGGAACTTGCAAAGGAGCTTGGCTACGGCACTGACCATTTCACACGCGTCTTCCGGCACATTATCGGATCCACCCCGAAAGCCTACGCGCTTTCGGCGCGGATACATAGGGCCGCGATGCTGCTTCGCAATCCCGACCTGTCGGTAAACGAAATCGCGACCCAGGTGGGATACGAAAGCGTCTATGCCTTCTCCTCCCAGTTCAAGCGCTCCACCAGCCTTAGTCCGACGGAGTACAGGAAAAAGGAACACACGTAGAAAGCCGGATGCCACTCCCGGCCCGCACCATGGCAAGGGCGCATTTCGGGAGCGATGGTTTCGGCTCACGGCACCAACAAGTTCCGCGCAAATAATTTTGCCGTAGGATTGGCTGCCGTTCTTCCGGCGAGGGAAATCTGGCAAATCCTGAAAGCGCCCGTGCCGTGTCTTTTTTCGGCGGCCGCCAGGGTGCTTCCCCATTTCCCGTTCCACTTGCCGTTGCCGCTTGTCAGGACTTCCTTGAAGCCGGGAGCAAAAAAGACCGTCTTCAGCAAAGGCGTCACAAAACCAGCTGACGAATCATACCAGAACTTGAAGTCATCGGCCTTGACCCCCTCGACAAGACGATGACCCGTATTTCTGGAAACAAAATGGCGAGGATTCATCGCACTGGCCACCACCTCGACATTGCTGCCGGCTACCTTATACTTTCCTTCAGGCAGTTCGACAAATACCGCCGTTGCACCGTTCTTCACGGCAGCGGCGATCTCCTTCCGTTTCCTATCATATTGCGCATAGTCATCGATCAATAGAAGTGGCGAATGGCGAGTGTCAAGTGACGAAGTGATCTTCAAGCCGAGTTCGCGAGCAAGCTGAGCCGCTTTACCTTTCTTTGCCCCGACAACAACCACCTTCCCGCCAAGCGGTTCAGGTTCGGGAAAGAATTCCATATCAACGGAGGAGTCATGCAGCACCTTGCCGTTTGAATCGAGCAACCCGAGACGAAGCACGGCCTGCGTACGCTTGTCCACCTTGGGTGCGACAAATCTTACGAACCCTTGAAACCTGCTCTCGCAAACGGGGATCAATGCCTTTTGCCTACCGAAAAGAACAACCTTCTTTCCCAGTTCCAGCTGATAACGAAGACTGCAACCTTCAACCGCATCTGGAAGATCGTTGCAGATCCAAGCTTCGATATTTACCTCTTCACCGGCAAAGAACTTGTAACGATCCGTTCGCAGACTCACCGCAAGAGGCGTCAGGGCATCTCGAAAAGCAAAGAAAGCGGGCTTGGGCCGACGCTCGAAATCCATGATCGCCTTCATCCATCCGGACGGGAAGGCATCGATGAACAGATGGATGGCAATGGTGTTCATTCGGCTGTCGCGCCGGAAGGCCTCGGTCATCAGTTGGGTTATCCAACGCTGATGCTCCTGACTGGCATCGGCCCAACCGTCAAGCGTTTTTGGTGTTTCAAACCATATGTAGTGAAACATGCCGGTCTGCGCCTGTGGAATTGCATCCGGCAACCAGTTCCGTTCCGCTTCGGCATTTTTCGGCAGCCATTCCGCAGGATAGTGTTTCCGCATCACATCGGCAAAATCCAGCCCCTCAGCACCGAACTCGCCGCAACCGTAATGCCATCCCGGTTTGACCTTTTGCCAGAAGCCCTTATGGAGCTTGCCCAGATCCAGTCCGTGGCCGTTGTACCAGCCGTTGTAGCAATGGTTGTCCGGCAGGCCGGGCGCGGGCGGATCATAGTCGCCATCGACGGCCTTGATCACCCGATCGGGATTGGCCAGCCGAACCGCCTTGTCGGCGGCGGAAAAGAAGGCCTCCAGTTCATTGCGCAGTAAATGACGATGCGGCTTGTTGTGTCCGTTGGCGAAAGGCTCATTGATGTAGGACACCATGATGTTGCAGGGATGGCCGCGGACAAGCCGCTCCATCTCCCCGGCCTGCCGCACCGCCTCGGCAAACTGGTTGCGCCTCAGTTCCCCGAACAACGGCAGATCGGTCTGGGTCATCATGCCCAGCCGGTCGCAATAGTCGTAGATCTCCGGCTGCACCGGCCGCTGGGTCAAACGGAAAAAATTCATATTGCAGATCTTCGCCAGCAGGATGTCGTCGCGTAGCTGATCCCAGTCCTTCTTCATCACACACTGCTGCATGTGCCCCATCGTATTGGCACCACGCAGACGGATTTCCCGCTCGTTGAAATAGAAGCGCCCCTTCGGCTCAACCTCTTCCTCCATCCGGAACGATCGCATGCCGAACTGTTTTTGAACAACATCCAGCACCTTGCCCTTTTTGTCGACAACCTCCACCTGCGCCTGATACAGCCATGGAGAGTCCAGCTCCCACAGACGCGCCTTCGGCATGTCGAAAGCAACCTTGTAGTAATTCACGGTCGGGCCGGCGTACGCCAGCTTCTCGACCCGGCCTTTGAAAACCGTCTTTTTGAAGTTCTGTCCAAAGACCGACAGCCGCAGGCTCAGGTCTTCAACCCGTTCAATCCCGCAGTTATAGACTTCCACCCAGGCCTCGGCCCTCTTTTCCTCAAGAACCGGCCGAATGAACAGATCCGAAACATGGATAGCGCTACGGGCTTC
>JBDLJW010000102.1:0-5978 GCA_039714135.1 Verrucomicrobiota bacterium | reverse complement strand
GCTAGAGCCTCCTAGAGGTTCAGGCGGGCGCTGAACAGCGCGGCGGCTTCGGAAAAATCGTCCGAAGTGCGAATCTTGATATTGCCGCATCCCGACTCCACCATATGCACTTCGGCCGGTTTGTTGACCCATTCCGACTCATCGTCGATCAGTTTGATGTTTTTCTTTCCGGGCGCGATGATTTTTTCAAAAACCTCGCTTTTAAAAATCTGAGGCGTTTGGGCCATCCAAACCGAGTTCCTCTCAAGTGTCTTGTCGGGCTTGAGTCCTTTCGAGGCGATTTTTACGGAGTCCGGAACTCTGTGAGCCGCGATGGCACAACCGTAGCGCTTCGCCGCCTTCACTCCTTCGCTGACAATCCTAGGGGAAACAAACGGCCGCGAAGCTTCGTGTACGATGATGTTGGATGCCGGCTCTGGAAGCTTGGCATATGCGGTACGCAGACTGCTCAGGCGATTGGTGCCGCCCGCCACAATCCCGCGCACCTTGGAGATGCCAAAGCGCTTGACCACCTGAATGCAGGAGTCCACACGATCCTTCCCGACAACCACAACAATTCCATCAATCGTTGATGAGTTCTGGAAGGTTTTAAGGGAATGTGCAAGCACTGGACGATTACCCAAGCTCAAAAACGCCGTGTCCGTTCCCGGTGTGATCTGCTCCTCTTTCCCACACGCAACGATAATTACCAAAGTGTTCATGAGCATTCTCCCTATGCTACGATTTCCCTGAATGTTTCATCATTTTACAAGACTAAAAATTTGGCGTCAAGAATTGTGGGAAGCAAATTCAGGCCGTCTACTTGCTTGAAGTTTTTGTTATAAATTCCCTGTAAATAACATCAGCACAGCCCCTTACTGTACAACATGTTGTACGACACGGCCCCGGCTAATACCATTTACACATTGACTTGGATGGCGTGTTTTACCATCATTTAAGTGAGCCGACAGGGTTGTAACACATACATGAAAGGAAGACAGACTGTATGACACTCACTAAAAAAACATTCATCCTCGATACCAACGTAATCCTCCACGACAGCAGCTGCATCCATCAATTTAGTGAACACGACATTGTCATCCCGATCACAGTACTGGAAGAACTCGACAACTTTAAAAAGGGTAATGAATCGGTTAATTTTCATGCCCGTGAATTTGCCCGCACGCTTGATTCGCTCAGTGGCGACAAGCTCTTCAACGGCGGCGTGCCGATTGGTCCCGGAAGAGGGAAAATAAGCATCAAACTCGACCGGGCGTTTGATGAAAACATTGCGGATAATTTTTCCACACAAAAGGCAGATCACCATATCCTGAACATTGCCTATCAGGTCGCCAAAGAGATCACGGAGCGCGAGGTCTCACTGGTCACCAAGGATGTCAACCTTCGCATGAAAGCCAAAGCGGTCGGTTTGATGGCCCACGACTATAAGAACGACCATGTTGCCGACATTCAACAGCTCTACACCGGAACACGCGTTGAAGAAAACATTGATCCGGAACAGATCAACAAGATGTATACCCCGCCCTACGAGTTTCCCGCATCGGAACTTCCGCTCGAAAGAAAACTTGTACCCAACGAATATCTTATCCTGCGGGGAGAACGAAAATCCGCACTGGCGGTTTATGACGACGAGCTAAACCTAATCAAGCATGTCGACAAGGTTCCCGCCTTTGGGATCACGCCGCGCAATGCCGAACAGACCTATGCACTCGATGCAATCCTTAACGACAACATCCGCCTTGTCAGCCTGACAGGAAAAGCTGGGACCGGAAAAACATTGCTTGCCCTTGCCGGCGCACTTAAGCGCAAGAAGAGCTATCGGCAAATTCTCATGGCGCGGCCGATCGTTGCCCTGAGCAATAAGGATATCGGCTTCCTCCCGGGGGATATCCAGTCGAAACTCGATCCCTATATGAAGCCGCTCTACGACAATCTTGGCGTTATCCAGCACGCCGAAGGTGAAACAAAGAACAGTCAGCTCAACAAGCTGCTGGAAGATAAAAGGCTGGTGATCGAGCCCCTCTCCTATATCCGCGGGCGCAGCCTCGTAAACACCTTCTTTATCATCGACGAAGCCCAGAACCTTACTCCGCATGAGATCAAAACGATCATCACGCGTGCCGGGGAAGGCACCAAGATCGTCTTTACCGGCGACATTTTCCAGATAGACCACCCCTATCTCGACAGCCATTCCAACGGGCTGAGCTATCTGATCGAGAAGATGAAAAGCCAGCGGCTCTATGCGCACGTCAACCTCACCAAGGGCGAGCGCTCTGAACTGGCCGACCTTGCCGGAACGTTACTCTAGCCTCAACCTATTCCGTGGTTTGGACAAGCCGCTCCGTGTCCGATTTGTAGGACACGTAGCGCGCCATGATCTTCCGGACATAGCCAATGATTTCCTCGCTGCGGCAATAGCCATACCGCGCCTTGTCGGCATATTCAGGCGTGGAGAGCAGGCTGTAGGCATAGTCGACGTTTTCCACCCAAAGGTTTGGATCCCGCCCGAGGTTTTCAGCTAGTGCACGGGCATCGATCAGATGACCGTAGCCGCCGTTGTAGGCCGCCAATGCAAAACAGAGCCGGTTGAATGCGTCCACTTCGTCCGGAACCCTTTTGCGTTGCTTGCCCAAATACCTGACGCCGGCATCGATATTCTTTGCCGGATCAAGAATATTCCGGTCGTTCAGGCCAAGCTCCCGCGCGGTTGCCGGCATAAGCTGCATGAGCCCACGGGCTCCCGACCATGACTTTGCTTCCGGATCGAAGTGGCTTTCCTGATACATTTGGGATGCAATCAGGCACCAGTGGAAGTCATGCTTTTTTGCGGCGATCTTAATGAGATCGTCGTAGGAGGAAATGACACCATTTTTCGGAGACGAGACCTTGTCTTGGAATTTCTGCACCGCGGATTCCATGGTGAAATATTTTTTGAACAGGTAGTTGTAGTTCGAGGTGCCGATTTTTCGGTCGAGAAAGCGGTCGATGGAGGCTTTTAGCCGGGGATTATCCTTTCTCACGACCCAGCCATAATTAAGGGGAGCATTGAAGATCAGGGCGGAACGCAATTTGCATCCCGAGTTTATCTCGATATCCAGAAAGCCGCTGTCTGCCACCGAGAGATCAAACTCGCCCGATTCCACCCGGCGAAGGATTTCGCGCGTCTCCATGGTTCCCGGCACAGCTTTTAATTCAAAGTCTATACCGCTGTCCTTCTTCAGCCTTTCCATCGAATTCCAATAGTGGCTTGATTTCCGGACATGCACCGTCCGACCGGCCAGATTGGAAAGCGACCTCAGACGGGTGTCCGATTGACGCGTCACGATAATTTCACGAAAACTTCCGTAAGGGTGGCAAAACTCCAACTCTTTCGACTGCTTGCGATCTTCGGAGATCGTAATGCAGGCTGCGATTACATCGCCCCGCCCTTCCAGCATCCATTGCTTCAGGTCAGCCCAGCGCGGTGGAACGACCACGACCACTTCAAGTCCCTGCTGCTTGGCATACTGGTTGATAAAATCGTATTCGAAGCCCATCAATTCCCCGCGATGGATGAAGTAACAGGCAGGATTATTGCGGGTCAGGACACGGATATATCCGCGCTTCTTGATTTTCTCCAGATCGCCGATACGTGATTTCGGCGTAATGGTGGGATGTTCCTTGACCAAAAAAGAATTGAGCTTTTCAAGCAACGGTCCAGAGGTCTGAGGGACGGCCCAAATAATTTTTGGGTCGTCGTGTTGCAGGTTGAGTCCATTTGCTCCCGGATCCGCTCTCATGGGCTGAAAGACCGGCCGGGTAAATAATAGCTTTGCTTCGGAATCAATCCATTCCAGACGACAACCGATGGCAATATCCCCCCTTCCCTCCTGCAACTCACGTGCAAGATGTTCAGGGGGAACAGTGGTCCATTCAAGTTCCAGATCGTGATCTCTGGCAAAATTACGAATGAGAGAAGCTTCACGTGTCCCGTGATCCTCTCCACGCGGGAGGTTGGTAATCGTGGTTGCCGGACGAACAACCCGTACCACGCCGGTTTTTTGATTGGAAGATGGCTCTGGTGCGGAAGGTGCAGGTTTTTCTTCTTTCCCGCATCCCGCCCCGACAAGCCCAACTAATAAGCCAACACAAACAAGCTTCCTCATCCGTTAGATTCCTATTTTTGAATTTGTGATGATCACACGCCTATCTATTAGGCGCTTTCTTCCTTGCCCAACCAGCGATAGACGATTCCCGCAAGTGCGGCGCCAATAATCGGAGCCACCCAGAACAGCCACAGTTGCTTGACGGCCAGACCACCGGCAAAGAATGCAACCGCAGTACTGCGTGCCGGATTTACAGAGGTATTTGTTACCGGAATGCTGATCAAGTGAATCAGGGTCAATCCCAAGCCGATCGCAATCGGAGCGAAACCAGCCGGTGCACGCTTGTCTGTAGCACCAAGAATGATGATAAGGAACATAAAGGTCATCACTATTTCGCAAACCAGTGCTGCAACCATGCTGTATCCACCAGGCGAGTGCGCGCCGTAGCCGTTGGAGGCAAAACCGCCCACTGCGGAGAACCCTTCCTGCCCGCTAGCAATCAGGAACAGAACCGCGCCAGCGGCCAAGCCACCGAGAACCTGAGCAACAATGTAGGGAAGCAGTTCTTTTGCGCTGAAACGGCCGCCCACCAACAATCCGACACTAACCGCCGGGTTCAGATGGCAACCTGAAATATGACCTATGGCAAACGCCATCGTTAGCACCGTCAGACCGAAAGCCAGTGATACCCCGAGCAGTCCGATTCCAACATCGGGAAACGCTGCAGCCAGCACTGCACTACCGCATCCGCCAAGTACCAGCCAAAAGGTGCCGATAAATTCTGCGCCCAGCTTCTTACTCATCTTTCATCCTCCGTTGTCTTGATTTTACTCTAGGTACGGACTCTCCGCACCAACGGCGGTGATGATACACTTTGAGAATAAACGGAGGCAACAAGTTGCTAGGTTTGTTTTATGACAAAACAAGTTACCATTTACGCGGCGGCGGGTTTGACGGCCTTGAGTTGCTCCAACGCCTCATCGGGAACGCGCAACTGACCGAATCCCGTTCCCAGCTTCAGATCGGGCGAGTTTTTGCCGTGATAATCGGTGCCACCCGTGCAGACAAGATCCAGCTCCTTTGCCCATCCGGTAAACTTCCGGATATTTTCAGGCCGGTTCTCTGCATAGTAGGCTTCGATGCCGCCCAGTCCATGTTCCTTTAGCTCAGCGACCAGGGCTCGAAGTTGTTCGCTGGGCAGATAGATGGTTGCCGGATGCGCCAGAACGGGAACTCCTCCAGCCTGCCGGATAAGCTCTACGCATTCTTTTGCCTGATAGCGGGTGCGCTCAACGTAGCCTGGACGCCCTTTGGCCAGTAAAAGGTCGAAGGCCGCTCTTTTCGACTTCATGTGCCCTTGCTCCACAAGCGCCGCGGCAATATGCGGACGCCCGACAACATCCTTGCCCGCCTGTCGTTCGATATCTTCCCAAAGCAATCTGTAGCCCAAACGATTGAGTTTTTTCAGGATTTCGACATTGCGCTCTTCCCGCCCCTTTCGAACCAGTTCAATCTTTTTCTGCAGGGTTGGGCTGGAGTGATCGATAAAGTAGCCCAAAACGTGCATGGTTCCTCGTTCGCATTCCGCACTCAACTCGATGCCCGGAACAACCTCGACCGACGAGGCTTCCCCCGCGGTCAGCAACTCGGGAATACCTGCCACGCTGTCATGGTCCGTCAACGCCAAAGCCGATAGACCGCGTTCTTCGGCCTTGGCCACCAACTCGGCTGGCGTGTCGGTTCCATCCGAGTAGACGGAATGGGTATGTAGGTCGATCATGAAATTTCCTATATCAAAACCGGAGCACTATAAAGGACAAACCCCGGCAACACCACTTCTTCCTTTGGCAAAACAAACCGCGCTCTCGTAAACACAAAAAAGCCCCCTTAATG
>JBDLJW010000101.1:0-5995 GCA_039714135.1 Verrucomicrobiota bacterium | reverse complement strand
GCGTATTGGCAACCGCCCTCGCCTTCTACGTCTCCACCATCGGGGGGATCATCAAGGCCTTCGCCTCCTTCATGAGCCTCTTCAGCGCACCCGTGCTAGCCCTGTTCCTGCTCGGCATCCTCACGCGGCGCGGAAACTTCAAGGGCTGGCTCGTCGGTCTCGCCATATCCGTTCCGGCCACCCTCTGGCTCCAGAAGAGCGTCGAAGCCCACTGGGTCTACTACTTCCCCTTCTCATTCCTTACGACCTTCCCCGCCGCCCTCCTCGCCAGCCGCTTCTTCAGGGTGGAGGAATAAAGAAAGCGATCTTCTCAAGCAAGCGAGGGCTCCCCAAACGGATACCTGTGGCTCAGATATGTCGCGAACCCGCATGCACAAAAAAAGCGCCCCGAATGAACGGGGCGCTTTTTCGATTTCAATCCGAAGATTGAATTAGGCGTTCAGGCGTGCTTCAAGAGCGGCCATCTGCTCGGTCATCTTGGCCGGCAGCTTGTCGCCGAACTTGGCAAGGTATTCCTTGGCATCGGCCAGGGTTCCCTTGAAGAGATCGGTGTCGACCTTCATCAGCTCGTCCCAGTCTTCAGCCGGAATGTCGAGGCCGTCGAGGGTCAGCTCGCCGTCAACCGGCATCAGGCCGATCGGAGTTTCGCGGGCACCGACTTTTCCGTCAACACGGTCGCACATCCATTTAAGAACGCGGGAGTTTTCGCCGAAGCCAGGCCACAGCCATTTTCCGTCATCGGTCTTGCGGAACCAGTTGACGTAGAAACAACGCGGAGCTTTATCGCCGAGTTTTTCACCCATGTCGAACCAATGCTGCATGTAGTCGCCAGCGTGGTAGCCGATGAACGGAGTCATCGCGAACGGGTCGAAGCGCAGGCTTACGTTACCCAGGTCGAGGGCAGCGGCAGTCGGCTCGGAAGAAGCGGTTGCACCCATGTATACGCCCTGCTCGAAGCTATATGCTTCGTGAACAAGCGGCATGGTAGTGGTACGCTTTCCGCCGAATACGAAGATATCGATCGGAACACCGGCCGGATCTTCCCAGTCGGGGCAAAGAACCGGACAAAGCGCGGCACGCGCGGTGAAGCGGCTGTTCGGGTGGGCACCCTTGATTTCGTTGCCGTCGGCGTCCTTCATGCCCGGCTTCCACGGATTGTTCTTCCAGTCGGTTCCGCCTTCGCACTCAACGCCCATGTCTTCCCACCAAACATCGCCGTCGTCGGTAACAACTACGTTGGTGAAGATCGCATCGCGTTCGCAGCTGGCGAGAGCCATTGGGTTGGAGTACTCGGCAGTACCCGGAGCAACACCAAAGAATCCGGCTTCCGGATTGATCGCGTAGAGGCGTCCGTCATCGCCGGGCTTCATCCAGGCAATGTCGTCGCCGACGGTTTCGACCTTCCAGCCCGGTACGGTGGACTGGAGCATGGCCAGGTTGGTTTTGCCGCATGCAGACGGGAATGCCGCCGCGATGTGGTACTGCTTGCCTTCCGGGCTGGTGAAGCGGAGGATGAGCATGTGCTCGGCCATCCAGCCTTCACGCTTGGCCATGGCCGAAGCAATACGTAGCGCCAGGCACTTCTTGCCGAGCAGCGCGTTGCCGCCGTATCCGGAACCATAGGACCAGATCAGGTTTTCTTCCGGGAAGTGGGCAATGTATTTCTGTTCGATCGGCGCACAGGGCCAGCGGCTGTCTTCCTGGCCTTCTTCCAGCGGAGAACCGACGGTGTGCAGGCAGGGAATGAAGTCGTCGGTCTTTTCGATCAGACGAAGAACGTCCGTGCTGACGCGAGCCATGATATGCATGTTGACCACAACGTAGGGCGAATCGGTAATCTCGATGGAGTTCTTGGCGATCGGGGAACCGATCGGACCCATGGAGAACGGGATAACGTACATGGTGCGGCCCTTCATGCAGCCGCTGTACAGCCCTTTCATGGTTTCCTTCAGTTCTGCCGGATCAATCCAGTTGTTGGTCGGACCGGCATCTTCTTCTTTTACAGAAGCGATGTAGGTGCGGCCTTCGACGCGGGCCACGTCGGAAGGATCAGAGTTGAACGCATAGCTGTTCGGACGCTTTTCCTCGTTCAATTTAATGGCCATTCCGGTTTTGACCATTTCGCCCATCAGGCGGTCGTATTCCTCTGTGGAACCATCACACCAAACGATTTGGTCAGGTGTGCACATTGCTTCGATTTCAGCTACCCAGTCGAGCAGCTTCTGGTTGGTAGTGGGAGCACTCATATTGTAAACCTCCATTTATTTTGTGAGACCCATTTCTGTTAGTAAAACGAGCGGGAAGGATAGGGAAACACAGGCGCATGTCAAACATTGGCGGGTAAAAAATACATTATACATTTACTCATGTTAATATTCTGAAAATATAAACATTGTGGTGCAATTCTTCAGAATGCGGGCTTGCCATCCGCCCCCGGAACGGTTTTCTTTCATCCATTATGCGCCATAGAAAAGCCAAAGAATGGGAGCGGAAGCTTAAAACCGTGTTCGACGAAATCGACATCGAGCTTGAGGAGGCCTATGGCGGACGCTTCGCCCTGCACCCCGCCCGCCCGAAACACGGCGCCACCTCCAGCCGGGAAATGGATGGTCTATTTAACGTCGGCGCCTCCTACTCTGCCGGCTTCGGCTCCAAGCTCGGCCCCGGCTACGTGGTCGATATCCGCCTCTCCACCCTTCAACATATTCCGAAAGATCTAAAGCCGGAGCTGCGCGACAAGGTCCAGACCATGTTGATTGAAAAGCTTCCCATCGCCTTCCCCGGCAAAGAGCTTTCTGTGAATCAGGAGCGCAACCACCTGCGCATCCACGGCGATCTGAGCCTGGATTAGGCAGGCTGCCATCCGCGCCGGGTTTCAGGAACAAATGCCCAGGAGACCGAAACAGACCCTACAAGCACAGCGATTTGCCACCAAAATCCTTGCTGAAATTAAATTAAAACTCTTCTCGCTATTCTTGTTCGCGGCTATGTAGTGTCTCCGCGGATTGAAAACAATCCTCCCTTCGGGGATGAGTATTAAACAGCAACCGGTTTCCCTGGAGATTGGTTTATATATAAAAGGCCGGAAACGGCCCGTTGTAGGAGTAAAAGAAAGTTATGTCAGACCAGCTAGAATCCGGTATCGTTAAATGGTTCAACGAAGAAAAAGGCTTCGGCTTCATTGCCCGCGAAAGCGGCGACGATGTCTTCGTACACTTCACCGCAATCAACATGGAAGGCCGCCGCACCCTGCTGGAAGGCCAAAATGTTACCTTCGAAGTCACTTCCGGCCAAAAAGGCCCGCAGGCTGAGAACGTCTCAGTAGTAGGCTAGCCCTTACTTCTGGTTACTTTAAAATCCAAGGGTTGAAATGCTTCGTGCATTTTCAACCTTTGGATTTTTTTTGCCTGCACATAATGGGCAAGCATCCCTTTCCCGCCAGTTGCTCAATCAAGATCAATGACAGCGTCGAGCATGCGGTCGCCATCAAAGATGTAGCGACCAGAGAAGCGGCGGCCTTCGAGCATGTGCGGAAACCAGGTGTGATCATCCTCCCACATGCGATCGAATGGAAGCTCGTCGATGGAACACCACAACGGAATGGCTTCATCGGTTTCGGTTGGCTCGCCCACGTAGCCGGTGGCGGTGAAGACATGGCCGTGGATGGAATAGCCGTCGATAAACTGGAAATGCAGCAGGCCGGCATATTCCACACCGGTCGGCGTAATGCATAGTTCTTCCTGCGTTTCGCGAATGGCGCATTCGCGCGGCGTTTCACCGGGTTCGATCTTGCCGCCGGGGCCATTGATCTTGCCCTTGCCGAAGCCGCGCTTTTTGTGGATGAGCAGAATTTTTCCGTCGCGGATCACGAACATCAACGTCGCGCGTTCCACGGGATCCCAGTTTCCCCAATCCACATCATCCACGCTTTTATACATTAACCATCCTTGTGTTCGTAAAGATGCACATCGCGCTGCGGGAACGGAATACTGATACCCTCGGCATCGAACTTTTTCTTGATGGCTTCGGTTACACCGAAATAGACCTTCCAGTAATCGATCGGCTTGCACCAGGGACGGACGGCAAAATTGACGCTGCTGTCGGCCATTTCCGAAACCAGAATATCGGGAGCGGGCTCCGCCAGCACTTCGGGAATTCCCGCAATGGCTTCCTTGATGGCGGCGCGGGCCTTGTCGATATCGTCGCTGTAGCTGATACCGGCCACGAGATCAACACGGCGGGTATTGTTAAACGTGTGGTTGGTAATATTATCCGCCAGCACCTTCGAGTTGGGAATGATGACCCGCTTGTTGTCGAAGGTGTCGATCATCGTGGTAAGAATCCCGATTTCCTTGACTGTTCCGGCCTCGCCGCTGACGGTTACCACATCATTAAGCGAGAACGGCTTGAAGATAATCATCAACACCCCCGCAGCAAAGTTGGAGAGCGAGCCCTGCAATGCCAGGCCAACCGCCAAACCGGCGGCACCAAGCATGGCAACCAGCGACGTTGTTTTGATGTCCAGCACTTCAAGTGCGGCGAGAATCACAAACACCTTGAGCGCAATATGCGCCATGGCCGTGGTGAATGAAATCAAGGTCGGATCGACTTCATGCCGCTCCATCAGCTTGGCAATGATCTTTCTGGCCTGTTTAACGAGCCAGAAGCCAACCATCAAAACCGCCAAGGCACCGATGATACTCAGGCTGTATCCAATAATCATCGACTCTACCGACTGCACAACTTCGGCGGGAATTTCCACCCCGGCAACTGTATTGGTTCCCATTTTTCTTCCTTCAAATTTAAAAGTTCCGGCGCAGTATAAAGAAGCTGGGTTGCGAGGCAAGAAGAAGCCGGAAGCAGTTGCCTGCTCCCGGCTTTCCGGATTTCGATTCGCTTGGCGGTGACTACTCGCCCTTGTGATCGTAGATGTGCACGTCGCGTTGCGGGAACGGAATGCTGATGCCCTCTTCGTCGAAGCGTTTCTTGATGGCTTCGGTGATATCGAAATAGACGTTCCAATAGTCGGCGCCTGCACACCATGGACGGACAACAAAGTTGACACTGCTGTCGGCCATCTCGACCACAGCAACGGTCGGTTCCGGATTTTTGAGAACACGCTCATCGGCGGCCAGAATTCCTTCGAGCACCGTTTTGGCCTTGTCGATGTCATCGCCATAGCCAATGCCTGCGGTCAGGTCGACGCGCCGTGTTCCATTGGCGCCAAAGTTGGTAATGCTTCCACCCATCACCTGCGCATTCGGAACGATGAGCTTCTTGTTGTCGGGGGATGTAAGTATCGTGGTAAAGATACTGATCTCGGCCACGGATCCCATGGCGCCGCCTGCTTCGACAAAGTCGCCGACAACGAACGGCTTGAAGATAATCATCAACACGCCGGATGCAAAATTGGCAAGCGACCCCTGCAACGCCAAACCAATGGCCAGACCGGCGGCACCGAGAACCGCGACGAACGAAGCGGTCTGGATATCCAGCTTACCCAAGGCGGCCACGATCACAAAGACCTTCAAGGCCATGTGGACAAGAGCGGCAAGGAACGAGATCAAGGTTGGATCGACCTCTTTTTTCTCCATCACCCTAACGACCAGCTTCTTGATCGCCCGGGCAATCCACATACCGACAACAAGGACGATAAGGGCGCCGAGAATCTTCGTGCCGTACGTCACTCCTATTTCCATGATCCTATCCATAACCGGCCCGGTTTCCTCGCAGGCGGCAACAACTACTTCATTGGTTTCCATGCATCCTCCCTTACCTTTCCTGTTGGTTGTTACAATTAGGTTTATTTGAAAAGAAAATTATAAACCCGAAAATAGATTCTACAAGCAGATAACCATTGTTTGGAATCAAGATTTCCTCCCCGCCACAACAAACGCAACGGGGCGGCAGAGGGGAATAGTTCTTTTCTGACTGCGGCAATCCATTAGACTCTGGAACCCGTAAATTTGAGGAACTGAAATGAAAACACGCTGCG
>JBDLJW010000100.1:0-5996 GCA_039714135.1 Verrucomicrobiota bacterium | reverse complement strand
GTTCTGAATTCAGGGGAACCTACCAGAATCATCCAGAGCCCGATTGTCAGCACGTTCATCAGGTAGATGATCGTATAGGAAAAGATCCGGCCATGCTCTTGAATATCCGGTTGTCGATCGGCAAGCATGTTCAGTGTGAAGGTGACATGAAATGCCCATGTGAAACCAACCGCACCCAGCAACCACGATTTGTATGGTTCGACATCCACCCAGATGCCTGCAAGGTAGTAGGCTGCGATTGCAAGGAAGGTGTAAAAGGGGAAAAAATAGGGTGCGAGGGTGATGACGAAGTTGGTTTTCGACAGTTCCACATGGCCGCCGGTACTGCCAACTTTTAATTTGCTGACTCGGGCGCCCATCAACAGCGCCCACATAGCATGGGTTAGTTCGTGTCCAAGCACATAGGTGCGGGAAGGTCTGGGTAGTAGGAAATAAAATGCCACCCATAGTACAAACCCCGTAGGCAATGCCCATATTCCGAATTCATCCGCCGGCAACGATTCGCTGGAAATCTGATGAAGATTGTAGGTCGCAACTGAGACCGCCCAGCAGGCGGGCAGTAGCAGGATTCCAATCAGCATTTTTGCCAGCTTGAGCATGAGGTCACTTCTCAGAGATCAAACGGTAGAACCGCTGTTCTGTCAGGGGGAGGTTTGTTATGGAGATGGATAGCCGAGTGGTTGTGGCGGTGAACGTTCCGGCGGGTTGCCAATTTATGGGGGGGGCGAGGCTGACGGTATTTTCGAGCTGGTAGACATCGTTGCTAGAGGAGGTCCAAAGCATATGGAATCCCGTTGCATCGGCCTGTGAGGAAAGGCACCACTCTGGTACGTGTGCCATGCTGGAAGCCACGGTGGGAATATCGATATTGTCGAAAACACTGGTGGCGAGATGGGCATTCAGCCCGATTCCATAAACGGGAACCTGTGCGGCGGTATGACCCGTATTGGACCATGTTACGGTGGGGTAGTTTCCAGCGCCGTTATCTGCTACTACCGCCAAGCCGCCGGTCTCATGGTCTGCCGTAACGAGGATCAACGTATCTTCGCGGTCACCCATCCAGTTGAACACGGTTTCCACGCTCCGGGCGAACTCCAGGGTTTCGTGGATATTATTCGTCAAGTTGTTGGCGTGCCCGGCATGGTCGATGCGTGCCCCCTCCACCATGAGAAAGAAGCCATCGGGATCATTGTCCAGAATCTCGAGCGCGATTTGCGTCATTTCGTGCAGATGGGGGAGGTTGCCAAGGTTGGCTAACTCGTAGGGTAAGTGGGTTGTGCCGAATTGGCCGGATACGAAAGTTTCGGCATCCGCATCCAAGGCAAACAATTCATTTGCATCCGTGACCACTGCATAACCCGCGGCCAAGGCGCTACTCGGGGTCATACCGTTTGCTCCACCGCCAAAAAGGATATTGGGCTTGCTTTGGCTCAAGTAGTCGCTTGCAATTTGTGTGAGATTGTTGCGGGAGGGTTCATGTGCACCGAATGCGGCCGGTGTGGCATGGGTGATGTATGATGTGACCACCAGCCCTGTGGCTTTTCCGCGATCCTTAAAATATTCAAGCAGGGTCTCCAGTTCGCTGCCATCCCCCGGTGTTCGAAGGCTAATCACATAGTTGTTGACCTTCACACCGGTCGCCATCGCTGTGGCTGCCGCCGCAGAATCGGTGATGGAGCTACTGGCCGACTGGGTGGTCATGGTGGATTGGTAGGGAAAGGATTCGAAGAACAGGTTGGTGCCGACATAGAACCGGGCAGCCTTGACCTGTTCTGGCCCCATGCCGTCACCAATGCACAGGATTATGTTTCGGATGGAGCCCGCCTGAGTAGAGGGGAGGCAGGACATCAGCAGGTCTATCAGCAGCCATTGGCAACATATTCGGCAACGAAGCTTTGGTTTCTGTTTCAGAATGGTCTTCTTATAATTCGTTCGAGGACAAAGCCGGTGCGGGCGGGGATGTAGATCTTGATTTGGTGGCGGGTGGTATTGCCGTCCTGGAATTCGAAGGTTTCGAAAACCTGTTCGTCTTTTACGATGTCGTGGCCGCCGAATACGGGGGCGTCGGTGTTCAGGATCAGGCGATAGGTGCCGGGTGGAACATCGATGGGATAGTCGGAAAACGACTTGGATGGGTGGAAGTTGAGGCAGAAGAGCAGGCCGTGGTGCTCGTAGGCGATGAGCTTGTCGCCTTCGTTTAGTAGCCGTTGCTGGACAGGTTCGCTTCCGATGATGCCGTGTTTGCGGACGAGGTTGATCATGGCTTCGTCAAAGTCGGCGAGGCAGTGGAACTTTAGTTCTTGGTTGTCGCGCAGGCTCCACTGCCGGCGGGCGTAGAGGTACGACCACCCGTTGCCTTCTCGCGGAAAGTCAATCCATTCCGGATGACCGAATTCATTGCCCATGAAATTGAGATAGCCGTGTGCGGCGGCGCCAATGGTCGCAAGACGCGCCATTTTGTGCAACGCAAGTCCCCGGTCGACCACCATGTTTTCGGCATCGCGGTGCATGCTGTGGTACATCTCTTTGTCGATGAGTTCGAAGATGAAGGTTTTCCCTCCCACCAGTGCCTGGTCATGGGACTCGACATAATTGATGACTTGTTCATCGGCCCGGTGGTTGGTCAGCTCGTGGTAGAGCCAGCCCATGCTCCAATCATCGTCTGGAACATCGTTGATGAGTTTGAACCAGCAGTCGGGCACACCCATGGACAGGCGATAATCGAAGCCGCAACCGCCTTCTCCGGCATTGGCTCCGAGTCCAGGCATACCGGAAACGTCTTCGGCGATTGTGATTGCGTCGGGACGTACGGTATGGATGAGCTTGTTGGCGAGCGCAAGGTAGGCGAGTGCATCATGGTCGACTGATCCATCGAAATAGTCTGAATAGTCAGTGAAGGCGGTACCCAGTCCACGGTGGTGGTAGAGCATGCTGGTCACGCCATCGAAGCGGTATCCGTCAAAATTGAACTCGTCAAGCCAGTAGCGGGCGTTGGAGAGGAGAAAGTGGAGGACTTCTGTTTTCCCGTAGTCGAAGCATCGGGAGTCCCAGGCATCATGGTCGCCGCGGTTGCCGTCATGGAAATACTGGTAGAGTGTGCCGTCGAAGCGCGAGAGGCCTTCCTCTTCATTTTTTACCGCATGCGAATGCACAAGATCCATGATGACCGCCAAGCCGGCCTCGTGGCAGGCATCGATCAACTCCTTCAATTCCTCGGGGGTTCCAAAGCGTGATGAGCAGGCAAAAAAGTTAGAGACATGGTAGCCGAATGAGCCGTAGTAGGGGTGTTCCATGATGCCCATGAATTGGACGGTGTTGTAGCCCATCTTGACAATGCGGGGCAGGATTTTCTCCTTATACTCAAGGTAGGATCCCACTTTTTCTTCTTCCTGCGCCATGCCGATGTGCGATTCGTAGATGATTGGCGCACCGACCGGTTTTACTGGGTTTGGAAAATTCCAGGCATACTGTTTTTCCGGCTGCCAGACCTGTGCCGTGAAAATATGTGTTTCCGGATCTTGTACGGCGCGGCGGGTGTAGGCGGGTAGGCGCTCACCCTCGCCGCCCGGCCAATACATTTTAAGTTTATAGAATTCTCCGTGCTTGAGTTTGTCGGCGGGAAGTTCGATTTCCCAGACACCGTGTTCGTCGCCGTAGTGGAGCGCGAATTCATCGAGCTGATGCCATTCGGAGAAGTCACCGACGAGATAGATCGCGGTGGCATTTGGGGCCCACTCGCGGAAGATCCACTTATCGTCGCGGAAATGCAGACCATAATATTCATGTGCATTGGCAAACTCATCCAAAGCCATGCCACCGCCAGTCAGGTGGTCTTCCACGTGCTGGATGTGGTCAGTACGCTGCTGCAGTTGCTCGAGGTAGGGTTTCAGCCAAGGGTCGTCGGTCAGTTTCGCGAGTTTTGGGTCTCTCATGAAGATACCTATTTGACTTTCTCGAAGATTTCGTCGACCAGAGGGCGGTTGAGCATTTGCTGATAGATATCGATGTAGGCTTGTGCGGTTACCTTGTGGTTGAAGCGTTGCTTGCTCTCTTCCATGATTCGCCCGACCTGCGTGCCGTGCGTGTGTTTATCGAGCCGGTGGAACTCCATCGCCTGATCGATGGCCCAGGCGAGGCCGCCGGAGTCGTAGGTTTCGAAGAGAAATCCGTTTCCGGTGTTTTTTTCAACGTCCACGTTGTCGATGGTGTCGTGGAGGCCGCCGGTGTCGTGGGCAATGGGGAGCGAACCATAGATCGAACTCATCATTTGCGGTAACCCGCATGGCTCGAACAGCGAGGGCATTAGCAGGAAGTCGGAGGCGGCAAATCCGATGTGGGACAGGCCTTCCTCGAAGTTGCAGACGGCGACGCGTTTATAGAGGTTGTGCTGGTGGGCGATGTTGTGGAATACCGGCTGGTAGGCACCGTTGGCAACGAACACGACCTGCAGCCCTTCATTCCAGTATTTGTCGACCACCTGATGGAGGATTTCCGCAACGAGCTGGCAACCTTTCTGGACCGGGTCGAGGCGCGAAGGCCAAAAGAACATCGGTGTATCGGGATTCACCTCCAGTCCGAGGCGTTCCTGCAACTGCGTCTTGTTATTACGCTTGGCATCGTGGTGGTTGGCGACGCCGTAGTTTTCGATTAGATACGAATCGGTTTCGGGGTCGGCCGAGGCATCGGGGGAGTTGAGGATGCCCGAAGCGCAGCCCGAGTGGTATTTGCTTGCCGCCTCCCATTGGATGTTGCCCGGAACAAAGTCGTGCTGGTTATCGACAATCTCTTTCATGAAGGTGGGGCTGACGGTGTTGATGAAGTGCGAACTGAAGATGCCGCTGCAAAGGAAATCCACAGGGTTGTTTTCGCGTGCATCGAAATAGTCGCTCGGTGGCCAGCTGTAGAAGAGGTTGCTCCAGAATTCCGCCGCGTCGATTCCCCGATCCTCGATATGGGCCAGTGTGGTTTTGACGGTGTGTATGTTGTGGAAGGTGAAGAGGCTGGGGATGCCGAGCATGCGCGCCTCGCCGGGGATCAGGCCGGTCATCCAGTCGTTGCAGTGGATGAGGTCGGGTTTGACGGTCGGGATGATGTTGTTGATGACCTCGCGCTGGAAGGCAAGGGCGATCTTGAGGTCGATCTCCTCCGAGTTGCTGTAGACGCGGTCTTGGTAGTAGAAGATGCGGTCTTCGGCCAGATGGATGCGGTCGTCAGGTAGCTTGCTTTTGTAGATCAGCAATTCGTCGTCGATGAATCCGCCGATATCGACATGGAACATTTTGCGGTAGTGGGGCAGGGCAACGTGAACATCTGCGCCGAGTTCATAAAGCGCTGAAACCAGTGAGGCCGAAACATCCGCAAGCCCGCCTGCCTTGGCCGAAAGCTTGTTCGTCATATTTCCCATGCCATCGGGAAGATAGGTGATCTCGGGGGTGACGATAAGGATGCGGGGACTTCTTTGTTTCTTCTTAGCCATTGCTGATTCCTCTTGCCTTTTTCCCATTAAAACAAGCAAGGGTGACGGTTACAAGGTTATTGTATTATTCCGGCAAATAATCGGGTTTCCGCAGGTTATAATGGTGCCACTGCGGAGCTTTAAGGCCTTGCTCCGGCCTTCCTTAAAACATCGAGTATTTCCTCGTTGCCGTTTTTTTTGGCCCTGCGGTATGCCGTTGATATTTCCTCATAGTTGCCGAGTCCTGCGTTCGCGAGCTCCGGCGAGGCTGCCAGATCTTCGTCCATGGTCGCATTGACATCCGCACCCAGCGCAATAAGCGTCTTTGTGGCTTCAAGTTGGTTGTTGTTCACTGCATACATCAAGGGGGTCGCCCCGAAGGCGGAGCGGGCGTTCACTTTCGCTCTTTTCGAGACCAGATATTCGATGAGTTGGCTGTTCCCGCTTTGGGCAGCGAAAAAGATTGGACTCAGTCTGCCCTCTTTTACCTTTGCTCGTCCAAACAACGTAATATTCGACTCTATGTAGTCCGTTTCGGTAA
>JBDLJW010000099.1:0-6001 GCA_039714135.1 Verrucomicrobiota bacterium | reverse complement strand
CCGCCGCCGGATCCGCCGCCGTCCCCCGTGCTGATGGGAATTTCGGTTTCTGGCCCGGCCAGCATGGATGAAAAGACAACGGCGCAATATGTATGCACGGCGAGCTATTCCGATGGGTCGACCGCGACAGCTCAGGCGACTTGGAGCGAAGATTCCACAGATGCAACAATCAATAGTGCAGGGGCGTTGTCCGTAGGCGATATCGATGCGGACCAGGTTATAACCATCACCGCAAGCTACAGTGGGAAAACAGATTCATTTGCGGTTTCCGTTGCGGATATTCCAGTCGTGCTGACGGGCATCGCGATTTCCGGACCTTCATCGGTAGATGAGGAAACGACGGCGCAATACACCTGCACCGCAAGCTATTCCGATGGAACAAGCGCGGTTGTTGTGCCAACTTGGAGCGAGAATTCCTCCTATGCTTCCATCAGTGGCAGCGGTCTGTTGAGCACGGGCAATGTTGCATCCGATCAGAATGTAACTGTTTCAGCCAGCTTTGACGGAATGACCGATACGCATGCCGTAACAGTCAGCTATGTCCCGCCAGTGCTGACGGGCATCACCATCTCCGGACCTTCGGCGATGAATGAGGAAACGGCGGCGCAATACACCTGCACCGCGACTTATTCCGACGGAACAAGCGCAACTGTTGTTCCGACCTGGAGCGAGAATTCCTCCTATGCTTCCATCAGTGGCAGCGGCCTGTTGAGCGCGGGCAATGTTGCATCCGATCAGAGCGTGACCGTTTCGGCCAGCTTTGGAGGGAAGACCGATACGCATGCCGTAATGGTCAGCTATGTTCCTCCGGTACTGACAGGCATCACCATCTCCGGAGCGTCATCGGTAGATGAGGAAACGACGGCGCAATATACCTGCACCGCGATCTATTCCGATGGAACAAGCGCGGTTGTTTCGCCGACTTGGAGCGAGAGCTCTTCCTACACAACCATTAGCACCTCCGGTGTACTGGCCGCAGGAAACGTAACTTCCGATCAGAGCGTGACCGTTTCGGCCAGCTTTGGCGGGAAGACCGACACGCATGCTGTAACAATCAACCATGTTGTGGCGCTAACGAGCCTTGTTATTACCGGACCGGACAGCATCAAGGAAAATGCAACGGCGCAATATACCTGCACGGCGCACTATTCCGACGGAAGCAGTGCCGCGGTGAATCCGGTTTGGAGCGACGATTCGGTATTTGTTTCAGTCGATAATGCTGGGAACCTGACTTCTGGAAACGTTTCAACTGATGTTCAGGCAACGGTTTATGCAAGCTTCGCCGGGGAGGTGGCATCAAAAATGCTCTTGATCTCTGTTGTCGGGAATCAAGTGGTCTTTCCGCTAAGTGGATTTGAAGGAAAGACGGTTTCCGCCGAGTTGTGGGATGAGGTCACCCAGACCATGACGCCCCTTGGAGAAGAGTTTGAGCCGGAGGAAATCGTGATAGAAAACGTCAATTCGAATCAGTGGTATTGGTTGGGCTTGCGCGAATACGATTCCGCAACCGAGGAATGGGTGCTGGTGCTCGGCCGTTGGCTCTGGATGTAGGCGACGTATTAGATAATGAGGAGCAAAATGAAGAATTTAGTATTGGTTTTGGCGATAATGGCTGGGTTGGGTGTGAATGCGGGACAACTCTCGCTACCGGCGGAGCGCCTGGCGCTTCCGGAAGTGCAGGGAAGCCATCTCGTTTGTATCTGGGATGCCGCGGCCAATGATTGGCATTCCGGGTTTGCGAGTTATGACCACAGTGGATCGCTGGACTTTCAGGTCCCGGAATGGGGGAAATGGTATTGGGTCGGGCTGTGGGATGAGCAGGCCGGCGAATATGTGTTTGGAAAGTGGATAGGACATTTCGTTTCGGAATAAAAAGGGAGGGCATGACAATGGATGTAATTAAAACGATCAGTGGTGCTTTGGCTGCGGCCATGATTTCCGGGTGCGCCTCGATGGATGGCGCCAATGGGCCCCGTGGGCCGAGAATCGTGGCGTCGGGCCGGTCGACGGAATACGAACAGTATGCGGAAATCGGGGTCGAGTTTTCTTCGGTTGGCGATTTTGTTGCGGTTGTTTCCCCGTCCCGCTGGAAATCACCGGTCAAGACCGGCGGAAGCCTTTCCTGGGTCAATCCTAAGGCTTGGCGCGACGATGCCGGACGCACTGGACGGATTCTTCTTGGCGAAGCGGTTATCGTAGGTGGTGCCGTTGCGGCCGCAGTTGCTGGTGGCGGCGGTGATTCTGGTGGAGACTCCGGCTCTACTCCAAGCGATGATGGCCTTGGCATCACTCCTCCGAGCGATCCCGGTGAAGGATTTATAACTCCCGGAGGATGATAAATAAGGAGAGGGATTCATCGCCTCAAACCAGAAGATGACTTGCTTTTTGCAAGTAGAATGGTCTAAAGAACAGTCAGATAAAGTCTGGCTGTTTTTTTTGTCCAATAGGAGTCTTCGATGTTTCAGTGGGGCAGGCAAGGTGTTCTTTTCGTTGTTTTTGCGGTGTTGGCTGCCGGATGCACCACCATGAATTCAGGCTCGTCGTCGCAGGGATTGTTGTTTAGGGGGAACGAAGCCCTGCAGGCTCGGGATCTGGTTCCGGGGGCAGGGATTGAGGTTTCGGTTGAAGTGGATGGCATCATGGAGGTGGCATCGCATCGGGCGGAACTGAACCATCAGGGCATCGTGACATTGCCTTTGGTCGGCGACGTGAAGATTGGCAACATGAAACCCGAAGCGGCTCGAAGCGTGATCGCAGAGACATATGGGGCCTACTACGTTAATTCGCCGGTTGTCATGTTGTCGGTGGTGGATGACGATGCTGTTGGCAAATGGGGTTTTGTTACTGTGCTTGGGCGTGTAAACGAGCCTGGCCGCGTTCCGCTTGCGGCACAAGATGGAATAAACCTTTCCGCTGCCATTCAATTGGCGGGCGGGTTTGCCGCGAGTGCCAAACAAAGCGATATTCGTGTTTCCCGGATCGATGAACTGGGGATGAAGATTCAGGTCTCGGTCGATTTCAATCAGATTGGCCAGTCAGGCAATGCCGACGACGATATTCTGCTGGTCGCCGGCGATATCGTCTACATTCCGGAAAGGATATTCTAATGGGACGCGGGTTGCCGGCTGTGATGGCGGTGGCATTGCTGCTTCCTTCCCTGGTGCAGGCACAGCGAATGCGGGATGAAGAAGGCGTTGTGTGGGGGTCTTTTCGGATTCGCCCAGTTGCCGAGGCCTTGGGAGCCTATGATAATCGTGTTTTGGTCGATGAGCTCAGCGGGGATGCCGAAGGCGATCTTTACGCCGAACTAACCGGTGCGCTTTATTTTGAAAACCTGCCGGCACAATACGACTTTTCCGCCTACACCGCCTATGGGTATCGATTCTATCGCGACTATATCGGTTTGGATGATGATTTCTACAAGGCCGGGGTTGCTGTGGCCTCTTCCCAAAACCCCCTTAAGCTAGGGGTGTCGGCGTTTTTAAAGAAAACATTGGATTACGACACAATGTACGAAGTCTCTTCCGGGCAGGAGCCAGGTGCGATCCTGACGGGGAATCCTTCAACTCGATACACGGCGACGGCAAATGTTGCCTATGAAAGGAATCTGGCGGGCAAAACCAGTATCGAGCCCGGCTATGAAGCCCGATATTACTTTCAGGATTTCCAGGACGAAGACGATGCGGAGTGGGTGGAGCATCGGGCTGGTCTGCGGATAGGGTATGATTATTCCGAAAAAACCCGACTGTTCCTTACAGGATACTATCTCTTCCAGACTGCCGAAAATGAAGAAGGGTCGATTGGTGCCGCAACATTGGGGGCAGAAGGACGCTTTTCAGGGAAAACAAGCTGGCGGGCGCATGTTGGAATTGCCGCGGCGGACTACGAGCATTCCGGTACCGACCAGGGCCTGGTGGGCCTTTTGCGGGGGAATTGGGAGATTACGGAAAAACTGTCGGCCTACATATATGGATCGAGCAACTACCAACCCGGATATGGCGGAAGCAATGCGCGGGAAGTTCAGCGGTTGGGCTATGGGGCAAATTGGCGCATCGTATCTCGCTGGAGAATCATGGTGCAGGTGTTGCACGACTACCGGGAAGAGCTGGACCGCCCGGGTGGCGGGGAAGTAGGCAACTTTATATCTGCCGAAACAGGGTATGACCTGACGAAGCGCTTTACGGTGGGAGGTCGTGTAAGATATGCCATGGATGAAGAGGAACATGATCAAGCGGTTGTCGCTTTGAGTGCTGTTTACCGTTATTAAACCTAGATTCAGGAATGGCCATGCTGAAGCTATCCCGTCATTGGAGAGATGAAGCACTGCTTCGTCAGTACATGGCTTGCGGAGTCTTTCTTTTATGTGCCTATGCGGCATGGATAAAGGTGGACATTTATTTTCTTCTCCAATGGCCTTTGGCATTTTTGTCGGGCTTGCTGTGTCTGTCCGTATTTCTATTCCCCGAAAAGCGCCGGCGGGAAATTGGCTTCAAAATATTGCGGGATCCGGTGTTCTGGTTTGGTACGGCCTTTCTGTTGCTTCTCGGCATCCAATGGATTAATAGCGGATATGTTGGGCGGTCTCCTTCAAAATGGGCTCCGTGGGCGGTCAGGTGCATCGATGTTGCCGAAATGCTGGGCTGGTTCTTTCCCGCATACGTGATACTTCTGGTTGCGCGGAATATTCTGAAACGAAGAAATATCAAAATCTTGGTATATCTGCTGATTTGGAACAGTGCCATATTGGCGTCTGTAGGGATTTTACAGTCTCTTCTGGGCCTAGAGAAAATTTTGGGCATCTGGCGGGTATCGCGGACGGATTTTTTTGCGACTTTCGAGTATCCAAACCATGCGGCGGCATGGTTCTACCTCCATGCGGCCTTGGCTGCCGGTATGGCGTACGATGCCGAAATCAAGCGTAAGCCACGCATCCGTGTTGCGGTTTTTGGCGCATGCTTCATGTGCTGCATTGCGGCGAGTTGTTTAACGCTCAGCCGGGTTGGAGCATTTGCCGCATTGGTTCAGCTCGCCGTTGTTTCCGTCATGCTCCTGTTCTGGATCAGGAAAAACCTAAGAAGTGAGGCCGCGCTCAACGCCTACATTGGCGTAGCAATTGTTGCCCTGATTGGCGTGACGCTGTTTTTGGGTGCCGGCCGCGGCAGTTTGGCCTGGGAGGTGGGCAGCAAGACATTGCTTGGCAGGCAGTCGATTGCCGCCGACTTTTCCACGCGGGCCGGCCATGTTGATTGTGCATGGGAGATGATAAAGGACTATCCCGTATTTGGAGTCGGTGCGCAGGGATGCCATGCCTTGGCCCATCAGTATATTCCGGAAGAGGAGCTCCGGTCATGGATGGTCAATGGAAGGGCAAATGTACACTGCGATCCGATCCAGTTTCTTGCGGAGTTTGGAGTGGTGGGAAGTCTGGCCATGGCCCTGGTTGTTGCAGCGCTTGTGCAAAACATGGTCTCGGCAAGGCACAGCGCGTTGTTTTATTGGGCGGCAGGGGGGCTTGCCTTGGTGTTTGTGCATAGCCTTATCGACTTGCCCTTCCGTTGCCCTGCTATTTTATTGATCTGGAGCTGCCTGTCTGCCGCACTTCCGTGTCTGGTTTCAAGCGAACATGGAACTGGGGATGGTATGAAAAAAGCTGGAATACTGCAGGATGTCGCATTTTAAGAAGGGCAAAAAAACAGGGAATTCCATCGACTTGCCAAGACCGTTTCGTTATAAATTCTTTTAACCGAAAAGGAGCTATCAGTATGTGCAATAAGGGGAAAGCTTTAATATTTGCCGCGGTAATGGGGGTTGCCGGGGTACTTCACGCCGATACGATTGACCATGGAGGGACAATCGTCTCCATGGACTTCGCCAGCATAGCCAACTTAAACTCCGTGTCTGATTCTTCGGGCTATGGTGCGGTCGGCTACGCGTATCGCATGGGAAAATATGAGGTAACAGCGTCACAGTGGGCTACGGTAATCGCTGCCGATTCCCGTGT
>JBDLJW010000098.1:0-6010 GCA_039714135.1 Verrucomicrobiota bacterium | reverse complement strand
CGGCGCGGAAAAGCCGTTTGGTATTCGGTTGCCGACAACCGCCCCATCGCCCTCCTGAACTGCATTTGCAATTGTTGTGAAAGAAATGATTAGACATTAATACTGGTCGGTTTGTAGTGTTTTATGCACACAGCGGCCCAATTTATTCAGAACCAGTAAGTACGAGGTGGAAGAATGAAGCGCTTGAGAATGACAACGTTTAGTGTCCGGTTTCCATGGATCATTATCGGCCTTGCCTTGGCCATCACTGTTTTCTTCGGAGCACAGTTCCCGAAGGTCAGCTTCGACAACGATCCGGAAAACATGCTCGCAGAAGACGAGCCGATCCGCGTTTTTCATAACAAGGTCAAGGCGCAGTACAACCTCTACGACTTCGTCATCGTCGGAATTGTCAACGAAGCGCATGAAGACGGCATCTTCAACGTCGACACTCTCGGCAAAATCGATGCCCTCACCCGCGAGCTGATCAGCCTGCACAAGAACGCCGATGGATTGCCGGAAATCATGCGCGACGGCCAGCCGCACGCCCCCGAGCTCCAGCCGGACAGTGCATGGAAGCGCAGCCTTGCAAAGGTGTTCGGCAACGACGTCAACCGCCTGTTCGACAACGACGGCAACTCCGCCATCATCACTCCGGAGATCATCAGCCCCAGCGTGGTCGACAACATCAAGCAGGCCGACCGCGGACAGCTTGCCATCGAATACCTGATGGAAAAGGCTCCCACCACCCGCGAAGAAGCACTGGTGATCCGCGACGACGCCATGAACAACCCGCTCTACAAAGGCACACTTGTTTCCGAAGACGGGAAAGCCATTGCGCTCTACATCCCCATTACCGAAAAGACCTACTCCTACAACGTTGCCAACCTCGTCGAGAAACTGACCGCGCACTGGGACGGGGCCGACCAGCTCTTCATCACCGGCCAGCCGGTGGCACAGGACACCTTCGGCGTGGAAATGCTCGTGCAGATGGCCACCTCCGCCCCGCTGGCCGGACTGGCGATCTTCCTGCTCCTGCTCTTCTTCTTCCGGCGCTTCTCGCTCATCATCGCGCCGATGCTCGTTGCGGTCATAAGCGTCGTCGCCACCATGGGCCTGCTGATCGGTCTCGGTTTCGACGTACACATCATGAGCTCGATGATCGCCATCTTCCTGATGCCCATCTCGGTTGCCGATTCGGTTCACATTCTCAGCGAATTTTTCGACACCTACCACAAGTTCCAGGACAAGGCGAAAACCATCAAACATGTCGTCGAACACCTCTTCATGCCGATGTTCTATACCTCCCTCACCACCATCGCCGGCTTTGCCTCGCTCGCCACCACGCCGATCCCGCCCGTACGCGTCTTCGGGCTGCACGTCGCCTTCGGCGTCGCCCTTGCCTGGCTGCTGACCATGACCTTCGTCCCCGCCTACATCATGATCTTCGTCCGGAAAAAGATGCTCGACCAGCTCAAGCCAGCAACCGAGGAACATGACCTCGGCCTCCTCGGGCGCTCACTCGGAAAGCTTGGAGGCTATTCGCACAAGCATTGGAAACTGATCCTCCTCTTCACCTCGCTGATCATTGCGCTCTCCGCCTTTGGCATCTCCCGAATCAAAGTGAACGACAACCCCGTCAAATGGTTTACGCAGAACCACCGCATCCGTGTGGCCGACGACGTATTGAACAGCCACTTTGGCGGGACCTACACCGCCTACCTCACCCTCAAGCCCGAGCTGATCCGCCCGCTCACCTGCGCCGAACGCGTTAATATGATGCGCAACGCCGCTATTGAACGCTTCAGCAACGTTCTCCCGGAAGCCTCCGAAATATTCCTTCAGGTTCTCGACGAAACCAACGAAAAGTTCCAGACCCTGGAAAACGTCGATGAAGACCGGTGCTTTGTCGACCTCGTCGATTTTGCCAAAGGACTGGACGAACAGGTCAGCGGGGTATGGAATGATCTGGGCGATGAAATCATCTACCTTGAGCCCGAGGGACTCACCTATGCCTCGCTCTCTGCGGCCATTGCCCTTGTCGGTGACGCCGACTCCCGCAAAGCCCTGCTGGACCGGCTGGCGGACCATCAAAACCTGCAAGGCGCAGAACTGCAGGACCAGGCATTGGAAATCACCGACGAACACGTTGCGCTATCGTTCGTCGACTTCCTCTTCGAAGCCCGCGCCGATTCCGCCGCCCCCGCCTTTAAGCGCCCGGAAATGCTCGCCTATGTTGAAACGCTGGAAAACTTCATCCGCGAAGAAGTTCCCGTCGTCGGCAAAACCAGCTCCGCCCTGGATGCGCTCAAGAAGGCCAACTACGAGCTGAACTTTGCCGCGGAAGCCTCAAAAGAGCACAACGATGCCTTCTACAGCATCCCCCCCACCCCCTCCGCCATCGGGCAGGTCTTCGCCCAGCTCGAAGGCATGAAGAAAAAGGACAGCCTCTTCCACCTCATCACCAAGGACTACACCGAGGTCAATATCTGGATCCAGCTCAAGAGCGGCGACAACACCGACATGGTCAACGTGGTCAACGCAATCAATGGCTGGATGGCCGAAAACCCCGCGCCGGTCGAACTTGATGTCGGCTGGGCGGGCCTCACCTACATCAACGTCGTCTGGCAGGACAAGATGGTGGCCGGCATGCTCAACTCGCTGCTCAGCAGCTTTATTGTCGTGTTCATCATGATGATGGTGCTCTTCCGCTCCCCGCTCTTCGGCCTGCTCGCCATGCTGCCCTTGAGCGTCACCATCACCTTCATTTACGGCCTGATCGGCCTCGTTGGAAAGGACTACGACATGCCCGTCGCCGTTCTCTCCTCGCTGACCCTCGGCCTCAGCGTCGATTTTGCGATCCACTTCCTCGAACGCTCGCGCGAACTGACGAAGAAGCTCGGCAGTTGGAAGGCCGCCATCGGCCACATGTTCCAGGAACCCGCCATGGCCATCAGCCGCAACGCGATCATCATCTCCATCGGCTTCACGCCGCTGCTCTTCGCGCCGCTCGTGCCCTACAAAACCGTTGGCTTCTTCCTCGCCACCATCATGGCCGCCTCGTGGCTCGGAACCCTGTTCATTCTCGCCGCAATCATCACCGCCCTGAAAAAATATTTATTTAAACATGAAGACTCGAAGGCCACGAAGGAAGAGGCTTAGTGCACTTCGTGCCTTAAGCGAGGCGGGTGTTTTAAAATCACAGAGAGGAATAGAAATGAAAAAGAAAATCATCGCATCGGTACTGTTGGGATTGGCAATCGGCGCTCAGGCCGAACTATCCGTCGACGAAATCGTGAGCAAGGCCAACCAGGCGGCCTATTACGCCGGCAACGACGGCCGTGCCGACGTCGAAATGAAGATCATCGACAAAAGCGGCTCGTCCCGCACCCGCGAGTTCACCCTGCTGCGGATGAATACCAAGGGCGGGAACCAAAAGTTCTACGTCTTCTTCAAGAAGCCCGCCGATCTCTACAAACAGGTCTTCCTCGTTTGGAAGGAAACCGCCGCCGGCAAGAACGACAGCCGCTGGATGTGGCTTCCCGCCCTCAACCTCAAGCGCGAAATCGCCCCCGGCGACAAGCGCACCTCGTTTGTCGGATCCGACTTCGTTTATGAGGACGTTTCCGGCCGCAACCTGGATGAAGATGCCCACGAACTGATCGAAACCACCGACACGCAATACGTAATCAAAAACACACCGAAGAAGCCCGGTGAGGTCGAGTTCTCCTACTACACCGTCAAGATCGATAAAGACACCTTCCTGCCCCGGCTGGCGGAATACTACGACAAGAACGGCAAGCCCTACCGCACCGTCGAGGCCACCAAGGTCGAAACCATCCAGGATCATCCCACGGTAACCGAATCCGTCGTGAAGGATCTCAACACCGGCGGCTCCACCGTCAACACCTTCAAGAACATCAAGTACGACATCGGCCTCAAGGAAAACATCTTCACCGAACGCTTCCTCCGCCGCCCCCCGCGCGAAGTAACTCGCTAACGGAAATTTAAACACGAAGACTCAAAGAACACGAAGAAAGGCTTCCCATGAAACTAAAACCCAAATCCAGAGGAACTGCTTCGTGCTCTTCGTGTCCTTTAGTGCCGAGCGGAGCGAAGATAATTTGCAAAGCAAATAATGCCAACGGCATGATTCACCGAGTGTTTAAATTTCTGTTGGTCGGACTCATTCCTGTTTCAAGTTTCGCCCTCGACACCGAGCTCCATGGCTTTGCCGACGGCCGCTTCGGGATGCGCACGCGCAACGACCCCTACGAAGACGACCGCAGCCTCACCGAACTGCGCCTCCAGCTCGACTCGAAGACCTATTTCGACTGGGGCGAGTTTTCGGCCCGCGGTGACCTCGTATACGACGATCTCGCCACCGACCGCGATGATATCGATCTCGAAACCGGTAACGGCTTCTTCGACCTGCGCGAACTCAACCTGCTCTTCACGCCGGTCGACTGGGCCGACGTGAAGGTAGGCCGCCAAATCCTCACATGGGGAACCGGCGACCTCCTTTTCATCAACGATCTCTTCCCCAAGGACTGGAACTCGTTCCTGCTTGGTCGCGACGAGGAATACCTAAAAGCGCCCTCCGACGCCCTCTTCACCAGCTTCTTCCCCGCCTTTGCCAGCATCGACGTCGCCTACATGCCGCGCATGGACGCCGACCGCTACATCGACGGCAGCCGCATCTCCTACTGGAGCCCCATGGCTGGAAGCATCACCGGGCAGGAATTCACTGCGGAAGAACGCGACGACTGGTTCAAGGACCACGAAATCTCCGCGCGCATCTACCGCCCTATTCTCGGCTACGAAGGCGCACTCTATGCCTATCACGGATTCTGGAAAAGCCCGATGGGCATGAACGCGGCCGGCAACGCCTATTTCCCCCGCATGAACGCCTACGGTGCCAGCGCCAAGGGATCGCTCGGCGATGGACTCGTCAACACCGAGCTTGGCTACTACGACTCACGTGAAGACACCACTGCCACGCAAATTGTCCCCAACGACGAATTCCGCTTCCTCACCGGCTACGAGCGCGAAGTCGCCAAGAACCTTATGGCAGGCGTGCAATACTATGTCGAATGGATGATGGATTACAGTGATTACAAAGCTGGAGCCGATCCTGCCACCGCACGCGACGAGCTGCGCCACGTCCTCACCCTGCGCCTCACCCAGATGCTGATGAACCAAAACCTGACGCTCAGCCTCTTCACCTTCTATTCGCCCAGCGACAACGACGCCTATATCCGGCCCGGCGCCACCTATAAGATTTCCGACCACTGGAAAGTCACCGCCAGCGGCAACTTCTTCATCGGCAAAGACGACCACACCTTCTTCGGCCAGCTCCGCTACAACAGCAACCTCAACCTCGGCGTGCGCTACAGCTTCTAAAGGCATCCCTGCCAGACCAGCCCGCAAGATGCGGGCGATACATCGTACCGCCGACTTCCAGTCGGCTCCCCGCAAAGCGTCAATGCTTAGAGCATTGATCGATTGAGGTGCCGTAAAAAGGTAGGGATCGACCGCCGGGCGAGCCGGACGCGCGCACCGCCCAGTCGTGCGGACGGTTCGGCGAACCGTCCCTACCAGCCAAATGGTTGTACGGCATCTCATTCGTGACTCGAAACAACGTGAGGAGAGGCTGGCTCGAAGAGACGGCAGCGCCAAGCGAAGCGAGATAATTTTACGCAGTAAAATATAGTGTCCATCGGGAAACTGCATCCGCGCGCAGGCCGACCATCCAAAATCCTTATATAGCATTCTATATAAAGTGTCCCGAAAATGACCAATTTAAGGTCAAAATATATAGCATCCTATATGAAATCTGAACTCAGGAGCGCATGTTCAAGATGCCCAAATCATCATTTTATAGGACCAACCCCTTCGCTGTTTTCCTAACGAATCCTTTGAGAACCTTGGTGCCCTTTGTGTCTTGGTGGTTAATTTTTTTGGTTGCCACCGTGAGTCACGTTCCACGTGCCAACGTGGTCACGGGACGGCCCTGCCGCGCCAGGACCTT
>JBDLJW010000097.1:0-6151 GCA_039714135.1 Verrucomicrobiota bacterium | reverse complement strand
CCCCATGACAACACGCAAAAAGGAAACATTCTGGTCGGAGCCGATCAGCAAGGTTGATCTGCAGCATCCGGCGGTGGTGCCTGGCGGTACGTCCATCATCGAGGCGGTGCGGGCGATGAAATACAACCAGATCGGCTGTGTGTTGGTGCTCGACGGGGACAAGAAGCTGATCGGTATTCTGAGCAACGGCGATTTGATGCACGAATTTGTCGGTTCAACGCTGTCGGGCGATACGCCGGTCGATACGATCATGACCAAAGAACCGTTTTCTGCCAGCCCAGATCTGACGGTGCAGGAGGCGCTGGAAATCTTCCACTCCAACAAGTTCCGCCATCTGCCGATCCTGCGCGGCGATTCCATCTCCGGGATTCTCTCGGTACGCGGTTTGATGACCTTCATCAGCGAGCACCTGCCGCTCGAAGTCATGAACCTGCCGCCCGACAGTAGTTTGATTGCATCGCATGCTTCCGGAGAATAGGCCATGACAGACAAAAAATCAGATTTGCTGGAAAAGGATTCGGTTGTGGTTCGTTTTGCAGGCGATTCCGGCGACGGCATGCAGACGGTCGGCGAGCTCTTCTCCGATGCCAGTGCGTTGTCCGGCGATTCGATTGTGACGTTCCCTGATTTTCCAGCGGAGATTCGGGCTCCTGCCGGCTCGCTTCCGGGGGTGTCCGGATTCCAGGTGCATTTTGGAAGCCGGCGGGTGATGACCCCCGGTGACAAGGCCGATGCCTTGATTGTGATGAACCCCGCGGCACTCAGGGTAAACCTCAAGGAGCTGGAACCGAAAGGACTCCTGATCGTCAATGCCGGCAACTTTACCGCCTCAAACCTGAAGAAGGCGCTCTACGAGAAGGATCCGCTCGACGACCCGGTGCTCAATGATGAGTTCCGGGTGATCAAGGTCGACATCAACGCACTGACCGACGAAGCGCTCAAGGAGGTCTCTCTCAAGTCGGCGCTCAAGTCGCGCTGCAGGAACTTCTTTGCGCTGGGGATTGTATCGTGGGTCTTTTCCCGGTCGATCGACGCAACGTTGGACTGGATCGAGTCCAAGTGGCGCAAGCATCAGCCGTTCATTGCCGATGCCAATGCCCTTGCACTGAAGGCGGGCTATATTGTTGGTGAAAACAAGGATATCGACATTCCGCACTACACCATCCAGCGGCGTGCGCTTGGGGATGGGATCTATCGTAAGATTACCGGCAACGAAGCCACGGCCCTCGGATTGATCGCCGCTTCGGAAAACAGTTGGCGCGACCTTGTTCTGGGCAGCTACCCGATCACGCCGGCAACGCCGATTCTGGAGACGCTTTCCAAGCACCGGAATTTCAACGTCAAGACCGTTCAGGCCGAGGATGAGATTGCCGCGATCGGCGTGGCGATCGGCGCTTCCTTTGCGGGGTCGCTTGGCGTAACGACCACCAGCGGTCCCGGCCTCTGCTTGAAGTCCGAGGCCTTGGGGCTGGCGGTGATTACCGAACTTCCGATCGTGGTGGTGAACGTGCAGCGCGCCGGACCCAGCACCGGATTGCCAACCAAGACCGAGCAGTCCGATCTGCTGCAGTCGCTTTACGGCCGCAACGGCGAGTCGCCGGTGATTGTGGTGGCCGCCGCCTCTCCGGCGGACTGCTTCGACACGGCCATCGAGGCGGTGCGCCTCGCGCTGAAATATCGATCGCCTGTTGTAATGCTGAGCGACACCTATCTGGCCAACGGTTCCGAGCCGTGGAAGATTCCGGAGGTGACCGATATTCCGGATGTCTCCGTCGAGCCGATCAAGCATGGTGAAGAGTATATTCCATACCACCGCGATCCTGAAACCCTGGCGCGGCGGCTGGCGGTTCCCGGTCGTCCGGGCTTCGAGCACCGCATCGGCGGCCTTGAAAAAACCGATGCGGGCACAGTGAGCTACGATGCTGAAAACCACGAAAAGATGTGCCGGTTGCGCGCTCGTAAAATCGAGCGGATTGCCGAGGATATTCCTCCTGCCGAGGTGCTGGGCGAAGAGAGCGGCAAGGTACTTGTTGTGGGGTGGGGCAGCACGTATGGCTCCATCACCATGGCGGTTGAGCGGCTGCAGTCCGAGGGGCATTCCGTCAGCTACGTGCATCTGCGCTATATCAATCCGCTGCCTCGAAACCTCGGCGAGCTGATGAAGCGGTTCGAGTGCGTTGTCGCGCCCGAAATGAATCTGGGGCAGCTTTCGATGGTTTTGCGCGCGAAATATCTGGTCGATGTGAAGTCCATCAGCAAGGTCAGGGGACGGGCATTTCTGATCTCTGAACTGGTGGAACAAATCAAAAGCTATCTGTAGGGCGGAGAGGCGATCATGGAAAAGAAACAGGAACTGTTGACCCGCAAGGATTTCGTCTCGGCCTCGGAGGTGCGCTGGTGTCCGGGCTGCGGCGACTATGCCGTGCTCAATGCCGTGCAGAATGTGCTTCCCCGGCTGGGACTGCCAAAGGAAAAGTTTGTGTTTGTGAGCGGCATCGGATGTTCCAGCCGTTTCCCGTACTACATGGATACCTACGGCTTCCATTCGATCCATGGGCGCGCACCGACCATCGCCACCGGCGTGAAGGTTGCCAATCCCGAGCTGTCGGTCTGGGTCATCACCGGCGATGGCGACGGGCTGAGCATCGGCGGTAACCATCTTGTGCATGCGCTGCGCCGCAACCTCGACATCAACATTATCCTGCTCAACAACAAGATCTATGGGTTGACGAAGGGGCAGTACAGCCCAACCACTGAAGTGGGCAAGGTCACCAAGACGAGTCCATACGGTGTAATCGACGAGCCGCTCAATCCGTTGCGTGTTGCACTGGCTTCCGAGGCGTCGTTCGTTGGCCGCGCGGTCGATACCGACCCGAAGCATATTACCGAAGTGCTGCTTGAGGCGGCCCGGCATCCCGGGACGTCCTTTGTTGAAATCCTGCAAAGCTGCGTGATCTTCAACAAGGATGCCTGGAGCGAGGTTTCCGACCGTTCAACCCGCGAGGATCGGCTCCTTTATCTCGAGCAGGGGAAGCCCCTCCTTTTTGGAGAAAAGCACAACAAAGGGATTCATGCGTCCTCCTGCGCCCACGCCGAGGTTGTAACCGTTGGGGAGCAGGGTGTTGCCGAGAAGGATCTTATCGTGCACGACATGTATCGCGAGGACACGGTCTATGCCACCATGCTTGCCGAAATGAGTTCTCCCGACTTCCCTGTCCCAGTCGGCATTTTCCGCGCCGAAAAGCGGCCGGTCTATGAACGGGAGCTGGAGGAGCAGATCAAGGAGGTCACGGCTCTCAAGGGGCGTCGCAACCTGCAGGCGCTGCTGCGCGGATCCGAATACTGGACGGTTTCCGACGGCGGGAAGGAGATCAAGCGCTCCAGCGGCATCGGGGTGCAGTTTGCCGACGAATCGGCGGTCATGCATGAGCGGGTGAGCGCATTGCTCAAGTCTGCCGACCCGCTTACTGCCAGCCTAAAGACCAAGGTGGGCAAGATCTTTTACGACTATGACTACAAGCGCGTAAAGATGCTTTCGCCGCGCGACAGTATCTCGAAGGCGATTGCCTACTTCACCGCGCACAAGATTGAATGCATCCTGGTCGGCGACGAAAAGCGGCTCTATGGAATCCTCTCCGAGCGCGACATCATCCAGAACGTCGTGCTCACCTCCATCGACCGCGACCGTCTTCCGCTCTCGTCGATCATGCGGCCAGTCTACGAAATCATGGACGAGTCGAACTCCATTGGCGATGTGATCAACATCCTTTCCATCAGCGGACACCGCCACGTCCCGATCAGGTTGAAGGCCGGCGGGTTCGGTCTGGTTACGATCCGGCAAATCCTGCGCTTTATCCACGACACTGTTGAGCAGGTTGAGAAAAACGGAACGGAAGAAAAATGAAAATACACGAATACCAGGCCAAGGAACTGCTGAAAGGCTACGGCATTCCGATCCAGGACGGCGCAACCATCGAAGATTTGGCGCAGGCCGAAGCGGCGGTCGACCAGGTCGGCAGCGAGCTTGGCACGGAACAATATGTCGTCAAGGCGCAGGTGCATGCCGGCGGGCGCGGCAAGGGCGGTGGCGTCAGGTTCTCGCCCGACCGCGCAAGCGCGCTCGAAAACATCCGGAACATCCTCGGTATGACGCTCGTCACGCACCAGACCGGGGCCGAGGGGCGGCTGGTCAAGAAGGTGATGGTGGCGCAGGCGCTCGACATTGCGCAGGAGTTTTATGCGGCGATCACGCTCGACCGTGCCAGGGGCATGGACGTTTTCATGGTTTCGTCCGAAGGCGGCGTGGAGATCGAGGAGGTTGCCAAAACCTCGCCGGAAAAAATCGTAAAGGAGGCGATTGTCCCGGGGTTCGGGCTTCGATCGTTTCAGGCGCGCAACCTAGCCATGGCGCTCGGACTGGAAGGCCCCGCCGCCCGGCAGGCCGTCGGCATGTTCCAGAAGCTCTACAAGCTTTACCGCGATCTGGACTGCTCCATCGTCGAGATTAATCCGCTGGTTGTTACGGAACAGGGGAATCTGGTCGCGCTCGACGCAAAGATTAATTTCGACGACAACGCGCTCCATCTCCACCCCGATGTGGCGGAAATGCGCGATCTCGACGAAGAGGATCCCGCCGAGGTCGAGGCCGGGAAATACAACCTCAACTATATCAAGCTCGACGGCAATGTCGGCTGCATGGTCAACGGTGCAGGACTGGCGATGGCGACGATGGATATCATCAAGCAGCGCGGCGGATCGCCCGCCAACTTTCTCGATGTCGGCGGCGGCGCGAATGTGGAGACCGTGAAAAACGGTTTCCGGATCATCCTCTCCGATGAAAACGTGAAGGCGGTGCTGATCAATATATTTGGCGGGATCGTCCGGTGCGACCGCATTGCCAACGGTATTATCGAGGCGGTCAAGGAGCTCGATCTAAGCGTGCCGATTGTCGTGCGGCTTGCCGGAACCAACGCCGATGCGGCGAAGGAACTGCTGGCAAACTCCGGCGTATCGATTATTTCCGCGGACTCCTTCGAGGATGCCGCAAACAAGGTTGTCGCCGCGTCAGGGAATTAAACACAAAGGCACAAAGAACACGAAGCTTAGCAAAGAGGCAACTTAGTGAACTTGGTGTCTTTGTGTTTAAAAAATACAGGAATGAGTTATGGCGATTTTAGTGGATAGGGATTCGAGAATCATCGTGCAGGGGATCACGGGCTCCGAGGGGAGTTTCCATGCGGCCCAATGCCTTGAATACGGCGGCAACATTGTGGGCGGCGTCACGCCCGGCAAGGGCGGGCAGGCCGCACTGGAGGGAGCGGTTCCGGTTTTTAACAGCTGTGCCGAGGCGCGCGCCGAAACCGGTGCCAATGTTTCGCTCATCTTCGTCCCGCCGCCGTTCGCCGCCGATGCGATCATGGAGGCCGCGGCGGCGGGCATCGAGCTGATTGTCTGCATTACGGAAGGCATTCCGGTGGCGCAGATGGTTGAGGTAAAGGCGTTTGTTGAAAAGACCGGCTCGCGCTTTGTTGGCCCCAACTGTCCCGGCATCCTGACACCGGATGAAGCCAAGGTCGGTATTATGCCCGGCTTCATTGCCCGGAAGGGATCGGTCGGCGTGATTTCAAAATCCGGAACCCTCACCTACGAGGCGGTCGACCAGCTCTGCGCCGAAGGGTTGGGGCAGTCCACCTGCATCGGTATTGGTGGCGACCCCATTATTGGAACCACGATGAAGGAATTGCTCGAAATGTTCGAGAATGATCCCGAAACCGAAGCGATCGTAATGATCGGCGAAATCGGGGGTTCGATGGAGATCGAGGCGGCGGAGTATGCGCGGGACCACGTTGGCAAGCCGGTCATCGGATTCATTGCGGGCCAGACCGCTCCGCCCGGCCGCCGTATGGGGCATGCCGGCGCAATCGTCTCCGGCGCGGACGAATCCGCCGCCGCCAAGAAAAAGCTGATGGCCGAATGCGGCATCACCGTCGTCGAATCCCCCGCCGACATTGGCCGCACCGTGAAGTCCGCATTGTCTTAAAAGCGAACCCCCGCTCAAAAGATCCTTTAGGTGCCTATTTGCCCATTTTGTATACATGTTGCACGGAACATGTATACAAAAGCTTGATTTTTGAACATATCAGGAGCAACG
>JBDLJW010000096.1:0-6183 GCA_039714135.1 Verrucomicrobiota bacterium | reverse complement strand
GGACCTGTCTAAATTTTAGCTTATGCATCTCTCTCTCCAAATAACTTAAACCACCAACTGTACACGCGACTTACCTGAACAAAACAAAAGGTTATTTCATATTCCAAGGAAAATACCATTATAAGGCCCCCATGTCTATCGAGCAGACTCACAAAAAGCGGCACAAAACCAACCGTTTCCCGCAGAGACAAAGAGGCAACAGCCCGGAATACGCTGTTGTGGCAGAGCTTCAACAAACCGCCAAAAATGACAATTATGGAGAACGGAAGACATATATGTCGGATTTGGCCCGGAACTCTTGTGGCACAAAACCTAGAGACAAAACCCTAACTCATTAATTACCAATGCGTTAATGGCGTACAGATCCAAACGGCACACTTTATGCAAAGGGGCAACCTGTTTTTGTGATCTCGCATGTTCGGGATTAAGAATGCAACACAACAGGAGCCATCCGCTCGGCGGATGACGATTGCTCTGTAAATAATGACTGAAAGGATTGGTTCATAAAATGTCTGTAATAAAAAAGGTGACCGCGTCGTTTATTTTCCTATCGGGACTGTGCCTGTCCGGAACGGCAATGGCTGCGGAAACGGATGCTGCGGGGGGACTGGCAAGCTCATCGAATACCCTCTTCATTCTGCTCGGTGCAGTAATGATTCTTGCCATGCATGGAGGTTTTGCATTTCTTGAGGTCGGCTCTGTCCGCCGCAAAAATCAGGTGAATGCACTGAACAAGATTATCTGCGAATGGGGCTTTTCCACCGTCGTCTATTTTTTGATCGGCTATCCGATTGCCCGCGGGGTTTCGTTCCTCGTTCCGGTTGAGGAAATGTCGGCCGACCACGGGTTTGAATATGTGAAGTTTTTCCTGTTGCTCGGCTTTGCCGCCTGCATCCCCGCCATTATTTCCGGCGGGGTTGCCGAACGCGCCAAGTTCTGGACCAACTCGCTGGCAGGCGGAATTTTTGTCGGCATCGTCTATCCCTTGATCGAGGGCATAACGTGGGGCCGCTTCAACGGCTTTCTGGGCGGAACCGATGGCTGGATGTCGACAACTTTCGGTGCCCCGTTCCACGATTTTGCCGGTTCGATAGTCGTCCACGCCACAGGTGGATGGCTGGCGCTTCCGGCCATCATGTTGCTGGGTGCTCGCATAAGGCGTTATGAAACCACCTCCATCAAGGTCAGCTCCATTCCGTTTCTCGCGCTCGGAAGCTGGGTCCTGATTGTTGGCTGGTTCGGCTTCAACGTCATGAGCGCGGGCGCGCTCGAAGCCGTTTCCGGGCTTGTGGCCATCAACTCGCTGATGGCGATGGTGGGCGGAACGATTGCCGCAATGGCAATCTCCAAAAACGATGCCGGCTTCGTGCACAACGGAGCATTGGCCGGACTGGTTGCCGTCTGCGCCGGATCCGACATCTATCACCCTGTCAGCGCAGCAATGGTGGGCGCAATTGCGGGCGGGATCTTTGTCTTCATGTTCGAAACGGAAACCGAAAAGTGGAAAATCGACGACGTACTCGGCGTCTGGCCACTGCACGGCGTCTGTGGAGCATGGGGCGGAATCGCCGCCGGCATTTTCGGGCAAAAAGCCCTCGGAGGGCTTGGCGGGGTCTCTTTCTTTTCGCAACTGATCGTTACCGTTGCGATCATCGTGCTCTGCCTGATTGCAAGCTCGCTTGTCTATGGTGTGCTGAAACTCACCGTCGGCATCCGGCTCGATGCACACGAGGAGCTGCGCGGATCCGACCTGACGGTTCATATGATTGAAGCAAACCCCGAAGAAGCAATGTAGGAAGGAGTTTTAAGTGTTAAGCCGCTTAAAACCGAACACTCACAAAAGGAACTTTTGTTATGAAAATGATTATTGCTGTAATCCAGCCTGAAAAACTCGACGATGTGAAAGAGGCGCTCTTCCATGCCGATATCCACAAGATGACCATCAGCCGCGTGCGCGGTTGCGGCACACAGATGGGATTCACCGAACACTATCGCGGACAGGTTCGTTCCGTAAACCTGCTTGAAAAGATCCGCATCGAGATCGCCGTTAACGACAAGTTTGTCGACACCACCGTCAAGACCATTGTCAAGGGGGCCAAGAGCGGGAATATTGGCGACGGAAAAATCTTCGTCATGCCGATGGAGGAATGCATCCGCATCCGCACCGACGAGACCGGCCACGATGCCATCGGTTAAAAAAACCGAAACGAGTCACGGAAGATACCTCGACCGGGGTATTTTCCGTGACGGGATCCGAAAACAGATCCCGCCTTTGAAACAGTGGACTACTTTAACTTTATCTTGGTCAGCCCCACCAAGGCCAGAAGCAGGGAACTGCCAATGGCGGCAGACGCCGCAGAATCCATCCATACCTCGCCAAGGGAAAAGTCGACCGCGGATATAGACAACAGCCATGCGCCCAAAAAACCGCCGGCGGCACCGATACTGGCTGCTCCAATTCGTCCAAAGCGGTCGGCTTTGATAATAAATCCGGCAACAATTCCGATAACAATGCCAATACCGGCAATGATCATAAGTTCATTCATTTCCATGGTTAGCTCCTTCCTGTTTTTACCAACAAGGCCTGCCTCGCAATAAAAGATCCGCACTAAACAAGCCCATGCTAGGCTTATCTCAAGCCAGAAGGATGCCAAAACGGGAAGAAAGCGGTTTCCGAAAAGCCTTTTTCCCGCTTAAGCAACACAAACCAAGGCACTGGAATATAAAAGAAAGAGCGGAAACCCACAGCCAACCCCAACCATTCCACTGCCGCAAAAAGGCTCCAAGAGGCGGCCTTTTTGCTCGCCTCCCGGGGCTGGGTTCGCGACACTGGAAACACCATGAAAACAATACAGCCCAGCGACCTCGTAACGTGGGTCATCATCATCGCGGCAACCGTTGTTTGCGCACTGGTTCTGCCTGCCAAGGCCATCAAGTTTACACTGAAACTGGCGGTGGTTTCCGTAATGCTGATCATTGTAATCTATTTCCTTCAGCAAGCAGGAATTCTCCAGCTTCCATAGATTAAGGCCGGTTTCCTTTTTGCATTTACAGGGGCAAAACATCCGGGGCTTTCGTTCCCAGATAAATAATAGTCCCTTCTTGGCGGGCTTGCATCCGATTCGCTAGAGTGCGGGCTTTCGAGTATTCATCCGCAGGGCGGGTTTACGGTTTACAAATTTATTCGCGGGGAAATCCCATGGCATGGACAGGTAAAATCATTGGAGGGGTGCTGGGCTCGCTGCTCGGTCCCGTGGGGACGGTAGTCGGCGTTGGCATCGGGCACCAGTTCGACAAGGGAGCCAACAAGGTCAAGGCGACGGGCCAAACGATCCAGGTCGCCTTTTTCGGCTGTCTGGCAAAAATGGCGCGGGCTGATGGAAAGATCACCCAGTCGGAAATCAATGCCGTCGAGCAGATCATGGCACGCTTCGGCTATGCCGGCCAAATGCGCGAATCCGCCATCGAAATCTTCCGCAAGGCCAAGGATGATCCGCATACGGCGGCGGACTATTTCAACCAGCTCGCAAGTGTGGTGCAATTCAACCCCCAGATTGCCATGACATTCATCGCGGCACTGCATGCCGTGGCCCAGGCCGACGGGATGATCCACCCGAACGAGCGCGAAATCCTGCTGCAGGCCGAGCGCATTTTCCGCCTCCAGCCCGGCACCATCGATGCCATGCTCGGCACCTCGAAGGCCAGCGATCTGGACAACGCCTACAAGGTGCTGGAAGTCTCGCCAAGCATGTCCGACGACGAAATCAAGAAGGTCTATCGCCAGAAGTGCAACGACTTCCATCCCGACAAACTTGCATCGAAAGGCCTGCCGGACGAGTTCATGAAATATGCCCACGAGCAGCTCGCCAAGGTTAACGAGGCCTACGATACCCTTAAAAAGGCCCGCGCCTGACCAATGGCAATACGGGACAACAAGGCATGATCATCAAGGAAACGCATCGGGTTCCTGAAGGCATCAGTGGCGTGCGACTTTCCGATTATGCCCGAACGGCGTTCCCGACGATCCCGTCGCGCAAGGGCATTGCAAAAGCCATCAAACGGGGCGAGCTATGGATCAATGGCAGCCCCGCCCAAAGCGGTGACTGGGTGCAGGCGGGGCAGACACTCGAACTCGTGGATCTTCAACAGCGCATTCCAAAAACATATCGCCTGCCGCTCGATGTGGTTTTCGAAGATGAATACCTTGCCGTAATCAACAAGCCCCCGGGCATCGAGGTAAGCGGGAACAAGTTCAAGACGATCGAGAATGCACTGGCGGGTAGCCTCTCGCCCTCTGCCCAGCCGGATGCCCTGGGCTGGCCGCGGCCGGTTCATCGGCTCGACTATTCCACCAGCGGCTTGCTGCTGGTGGCCAAAACCGCCCGTGCGCAGGTCTTCTTCGGGCAGCAATTCGAGGAGCGTAAAATCCACAAACGCTATCGGGCCGTGGTCATGGGGGAGCTTTTGTCGAACGGCCAAATTGACGAACCGATCGGCGGCGTTCCGGCGCATAGCCGTTATGCACCCATCAAGACGGTTCCATCGCTTCGGAGCGGACACCTCACCCTCGTCGACCTCTTTCCTGCCACTGGGCGGACACACCAGTTGCGCATCCACATGGCGGCCATTGGGCACCCGATCGTTGGCGACCAAAAATATGGACAGGAAGGGAATGTGCTCAAAGGGAAAGGTCTTTTCCTGGCGGCAGTGGAGCTCCGTTTCCCACATCCCTTGAATCAGAAAGAGACGGTCGTATCCATCGATACTCCACCCAAGTTTGAGTCCCTGCTCCGGCGCGAACAGGCCCGATTCAAATCCCTAAGCGGCGGCATTTCCGATTAAATCGACAAATATACCCGCCGGCTAGATCAGTTTGCTTTCCCCCATCCACCCCGCCGAGGTGCAAGGAATACAGTTGTAATGGCCCTTTTTATTTGCGGACCGGTCGCGATGGCCGTAGAAACAAGCGGTCATGAACGAAAAAACTCCACTCTTTGGAAAAACACTGGCCGAACTTCAGGCACTGGCCGCTTCGTATGGATTGCCAAAGTTTGCCGCCAAACAGATGGCCGACTGGTTGTACGGGAAGGATGTTTCATCGATCGATGAAATGACCAACCTTTCCAAAAAGGCCCGCGAGCTGCTGAACGAAAACCACACCTTCGGCCTCGCCGCCCCGGTCGATGTAAAAACCAGCGCCGACGGCACCAGAAAATACCTGTTCCCCACCGCGCACAGCCAGTTCATCGAAACGGCCATGATTCCCTTCAAGGATCGAAAGACGGTCTGCGTCTCGGCACAAGTAGGTTGCAAAATGGGCTGCCAGTTCTGCATGACCGGCAAGCAGGGATTCCAGGGGCAACTCACCTCCGGGGAGATCATCAACCAGATCCGCAGCATCCCGGAATGGCGGGAGATCACCAACATCGTCTATATGGGCATGGGCGAACCGTTCGACAACCTCGACGAAGTCCTCAAAAGCGTTGAGATCCTGACCTCCGGTTGGGGCTATGCCATGAGCCCGCGCCGCATTACCGTTTCATCGATCGGCATAGTTCCCGGTCTCGTCCGCTTTCTGGATGAATGCGAGGCCCATTTGGCCATCAGCCTGCACACCCCCTTCCGCGAAGAGCGCCAAAAACTGATGCCGGTGGAGAATACCTACCCCTTGGAGGATATCATTGCGGAGATCCGCAAGCGGGATTTTGGCGGGCAACGTCGGGTTTCGTTTGAATATATCGTCTTTGGCGGGCTCAACGACACACCGCACCACGTCAAGGAACTGTCACGCCTGCTGGCCGGTATTCCGTGCCGGATCAATCTAATCCGGTTCCATCCGGTTCCCGGAACGCCGTTGCAGGGAACCGACGAAACCACCCTGCAAAAATTCAAGGATCAGCTGAACAACAAAGGCATTCTCACCACCATCCGCACCTCGCGCGGCCTCGACATCGATGCCGCCTGCGGGCTACTTTCCACTCAAGCACTTGCAAACCGCCCCGAAAATGTTTAATGACTATGCAGTTACGAACATGGAGGTTCTTTTTATGAAAAAATCCATTCTAATTCTGTGTGCGGCCATGCTGCTACCCTTGACCGCGGCAAAGGCGGGCTACCGTATAAGCGGACAAATCGGCAAAGGCCAACTGGGGCCCATCTCCCATATTGCCACTGACAAGGAGG
>JBDLJW010000095.1:0-6289 GCA_039714135.1 Verrucomicrobiota bacterium | reverse complement strand
GCCTTCTTTGCCGATGCTTTCTTTGCTGTCTTTTTAGTCGCCATTTTCGCTCTTTCTCCAGTCAAAAAAGTTGAACCATCTCGGTTTAAAGGGTTGGGTGTTTATCATCTGCCCACCCCTCTGTCAACCAACATATCGGGATTATCCACTCACCTTTTCCTTGCACCTGAACAGGGGCTCGGCCCTCCAACTGCTTTTCCCTTAAACCGTCGTAATGGACACAAAACAAGCATGCCCGTTCAAATCCAATTCCGTACTTTTTTCCTCTTCCAAATCTGCACTTTCGCAGGAAAGAGAAAGGGTTTCGGCCTCGATATAGCTTCCATATCTAGAAACAGCCTGTCCAACCGCTTCATCGCTGCCAAATGCGATCCGAATGCGCTGCGTAATCTCTAAATCCATCTCTTTACGCATATTCTGGATCTTATTGACGAACTCGCGCGCCAGCCCCTCGGTGATCAGATCATCATTGAGCTGCGTATCGAGGCCAACCACCAGCGATCCCTCCGCACTCACAGCCATGCCTTCTTTCGGGTTGCGCACAATTTCGATGTCGTCGGAAGTCAGCTCAACGCTCTGCCCATCCAGCTCGACCACAACGGTTTCTCCGCCGGAAATCATGGCGATCTGATCAGCGGTCAGGCTATTGATCAGCGGAACGGCCTTCTTCATCAGCGGCCCAAGCTTGGGGCCGAGCTGCTTAAAATTGGGCTTGGCCTGGATGGTTGCCAGCTCCGAGGAATCGGTCGAAAACTCCACTTCGCGCACATTCAGCTCGTCGGAGATCAGACTTTCCAGCTCCTGGATATTGGCGAGCAGTTTTTCGTCGTCGCAGACCACATGCATTTTCGCGAGCGGCTGGCGATTCTTCAGCTTGTATTCCGCGCGCAGCGCACGCCCCTGCTCCACGGCATTCATCACAACGCCCATCTGGCCTTCGAGCACTTCGTCGCGCTTGGCGTCGGCAGCGGTCGGGAAGTCGCACAAATGAACAGATTCCGGCATCTCGTCCGTCTTCAGGTTCTGATAGATCGTTTCCGAAATGAACGGCGTGAACGGCGCGGCAATCTTGGAGAGGCCGAGCAGCACATCGTAGAGCGTGGAATAGGCCTGCATCTTGTCCGTGTCGTCTTCGCTCTTCCAGAAGCGGCGGCGCGAGCGGCGGATATACCAGTTGGTCAGGTCTTCGATAAACTGCACGAACGGACGAACCGAAGCCTGCAGGTCGTAGCGATCCATCGCCTCGGTCACCTGCTGCTCCAGCCGCGCCAGCGAACTTTGGATCCAGCGGTCCATCAGGTTGTCGCGCTCAGGAACGGACTTTTCTGGCGTCCAGCCGTCAATGTTGGCATAGGTGATGAAGAAGCTGTAGGCATTCCACCATGGAAGGATCAGGTGGCGCAGAGCATTCTTGACCCCATCTTCCGAAAGGCGCAGCGATTCGGCGCGCACCACCGGCGAATAGATCATGTAGAGGCGCAACGCGTCGGCACCGTATTCGTTGATGACATGGACGGGGTCGGGATAGTTCTTGAGGCGCTTGCTCATTTTCAGGCCGTCCTCGGCCAGCACCATGCCGTTCACCACCACGTTCTTGAAGGCGGGCTTGTCGAACAGCGCAGTCGAAAGCACCATCAACGTGTAGAACCAGCCGCGGGTCTGATCGAGACCTTCGGCGATAAAGTCCGCCGGGAAGTTGGCCTCGAAATGCTCCTTGTTTTCAAAGGGATAGTGGTTTTGGGCATACGGCATCGAACCCGACTCGAACCAGCAGTCGAGCACCTCCGGCGTGCGCTTGTAGGTTTTGCCATCCTTTTCAATGACCACGTTGTCGACGTGGTGCTTGTGCAAATCCTCGACCTTCTGTCCCGAAAGTTCTTCGAGCTGCTCGACGGACGAGATGCAGATCATGTCGTCCTTGTCGTCGACATTCACCCATACAGGAATACACGAACCCCAGAAGCGGTTGCGGCTGATGTTCCAATCCTTGGCGTCGGCCAGCCAGTTGGCAAAGCGCTTTTCGCCGACATAGTCCGGCGTCCAATGCACCCCCGCGTTGTTCTTGAGCATGCGCTCGCGCAAGTCCTCCACCCTCACATACCACGCGTCGATGGCACGGTAGATCAGCGGGGTATCGGTGCGCTCGCAGAAGGGATAGCTATGCTGAATCGTGCTCTGGTGGATCAGCTTGCCGCCGTGCTTGAGCGCCTTGATGATTGCCTTGTCGGCATCCTTGCAGAACTGGCCCTCGTAATCCGGCACCTGATTGGTGAAAACACAATCCTCATTAAGCGGATCGACCAGCGGGACGTCGGCTTCGCGGCAGACGCGATAGTCGTCCTCGCCATAAGCCGGCGCCATATGCACGATGCCCGTACCGTCCTCGGTCGAAACAAAGTCGTCGTTCAGGATCTGGAACGAATTGGGATTGTCCTCGAAAAAGTCAAAAATCGGCTCGTACTTAATGCCCTTCAGGTCCGAACCCTTGTAGGATTTGAGGATTTCATACTCCTCTTCATTCTTGTAGTAGGCCGCGACGCGCGCCTGCGCCAGGACAAACACTTCGTGCGTCTCTTTATCCTTGATGGCAACATAGTCGATTTCCGGCCCGGTGCAGATGGCCAGATTGCCCGGAAGCGTCCACGGCGTCGTGGTCCAAATCAGCGCACTGGCATGCTCGAACTCAAAATCGAGCAACTTGACGCGCACCGTGATGGCCGGATCCTGCACATCCTGATAGTTGCGTCCCGCCTCGAAGTTGGAAAGCGGGGTATTGAGCTTCCAGCTGTAGGGCATGATGCGGTGCGCCTTGTAGATGCGCCCCTGCTCCCAAAGCTGAGCAAAAACCCACCAGATCGTCTCCATGAACGTTTTGTCCATGGTTTTATAGTCGTTCTCAAAGTCGACCCAGCGGCCCATACGGGTAACGGTCTTTTCCCACTCCTCCACATAGGTGGTCACCATCGAGCGGCACTGCTCGTTGAAAACATCGACCCCCGCCTCCTTGATGGCTGGCGCACCCGCGAGGCCGAGCGCCTCCTGCGCCAGTGCTTCGATGGGAAGCCCATGGCAGTCCCAGCCGAACCGGCGCGAGACATAGTGGCCGCGCATTGCCTGGTAGCGCGGAATGATATCCTTGATCGTTCCGGCCAGCAGATGGCCATAGTGCGGCAACCCCGTGGCAAACGGCGGTCCGTCGTAGAACACGAACTCCTTGCCGTCCTTGCGGATTTCGAGCGACTTCTTGAAGGTATCCTGCTCCTTCCAGAGCTTGATCACCTCTTCTTCCATCCCGGGAAAACTGACTTTACTTGAAATTGGTGCAAACATTCGGCTGCCTTTCTAAAATAATTCGTAATCCGCTATGCATAATTCTCGCAACAGTTACGTTTTACGAATCACTTATTACGAATAGGAAAGCGCAGAATGTAGCGACTGACCGGCATGAAGACAAGAAGGCAGGCGTGGGAATTTGCCTCCATATCACAAAAAAACTCCCGCCGGATGACGGGAGTTTTTCGATGTGTTGCCGAACCAACGACTATTTATCGGTCAGGGCAACGATTCCGGGAAGCTGCTTGCCTTCCATGAATTCGAGGGAAGCACCGCCGCCGGTAGATACGTGGCTCATCTGATCGGCCACACCGGACTGCTTGACGGCAGCAACACTGTCGCCACCGCCGATGATGCTTACGCTGTCGGACTTGGCCACGGCTTCGCAGACGGAGAAGGTTCCGCTGGCGAAGGGCTCCATTTCGAAACAGCCCATTGGGCCGTTCCAAACGACGGTCTTGGCTCCGGCGACTTCGTTGCAGTAGAGCTCGATGGTCTTTGGACCGATATCGAGAGCCATCCATCCGTCTTCGATGCAGTCATCCACAACTTTGGTGTTGGCGTCGGCGGAGAAGGCATCGGAAGCAATATTGTCGATCGGGAGCAAAAGCTTGACGCCCTTTTCCTCGGCCTGCTTGAGAATTTCGCCTGCAAGCTCAACCTTGTCCTCTTCGAGGAGCGATCCACCAATCTGCTTTCCCTGTGCTTTGTAGAAGGTATAGGCCATTCCGCCGCCGATCAGGATGGCGTCGCACTTGTCCATCAGGTTGACCACAACGTCGATCTTGCCGGAAATCTTGGCGCCGCCAATGATGGCGACAAACGGCTTTTCCGGAGCCTCAAGGGTTTTTCCGAGATATTCGATCTCCTTTTCGAGCAGGAAGCCTGCGGCGCACTGGTCGATATATTTGGTAACAACGGCCATGGAGGCATGCGCGCGGTGGGCAGTGCCAAAAGCGTCGGAAACGTAGATATCGCCGAAAGAGGCAAGCTCCTTGGCAAAGGCGTCCTGCTCTTCGGAGGTGCAGCCCTTGCCTTCTTCTTCCTTATAGAAGCGGACATTTTCAAGAACGAGAATTTCGCCGGCCTTGAGTTCACCGACAAGGGCTTTTACTTCGTCACCGATCACATCGGAAGCGAGGGTAACCTTGGCATCAACCAGCTCGGCCAGACGATCAGCCGCCGGCTTGAGGGTGAATTCCATGTTCTTCTCGCCCTTCGGGCGTCCGCAGTGGCTCATCAGCACGAGCGATCCGCCGTTTTCGAGTACATGGTTAATGGAAGGCAATGCCGCTACAATGCGGGTATCGTCGCCCACGACACCGTCTTTCACGGGGACGTTGAAGTCTACACGCATCAGCACGCGCTTACCCTGAACATCAAGGTCTTTAATCGTCAGTTTGTTCATGAATTAGCTCCTATTGGTTAAGCGTCCAAAAAATTAGCCGCTGACTATAAGCATATCCGAAGTCGAGTCAAACGAAAGTGGGTATGGCAAAACAATTGGAGTATGGCACGAAATTTTCTATGCTGGTGGACAAACAAACCCAAAAGGATTTCACGATGGACATGGCAACGGTAAACAACCGCATTGAAAGCGCACTTATGAAACTGGAGGCCGTCCTTGGCGAACCCGCCTTCGACGAATGGGCCTTGGCTGAAAAAATCGCCGATGGCTGGAAGGTCATTGAATATGGAGGCAACCGCAAAGAAGAATTCCTGACCGAATTCAACACGGATATCGCCGCACTGAAAGAAACCCTTGACCCGACAAATACGACCATCGGGGATTTTGCCTTTTCCCACGAAGGCTATGGCTCTGGATTCGATGCCCACATCTGTGCCGGGAAAAACATGTTCGTGCTGTTCAACAACACGGCCAAAAGCACCGGCGAAATCACCAGCAACCCCAAATGGACTGCTGCCCAGATCCATTTTAGCGAATTGCTGGAGGCCTTTATCGCCGACCCGCTTCAGTAAAGCCACCGCTACGAGGTGGCTTCCCGCACGATGGCCAGCTCGCAACGCTGGCTCTACCCCGCCAGGCCCGCCCACAGAAACCAGCCAAACGCGGCAATAAAGAGCGCGGCAACAAAGCGGGGCAACCGCCCAAGCGTCACGACGAACAGCAGGTGAACGGCGCACAACCCCATCAGGACAAACAGCGCCTGCTGCAAAAACTCCCCGGTCGCAATGGTGCGGAACGCGGCAAAGATGCCGATACAAAGCGGAATGCAGATGTGCGCATCCCCCGACTGCGAGGTGTAGACCACATCCATCCGATCCTTCGCCCCGTAGAAGAAAGCCAGCAAGGCATTCGGCAAAACCATCAGGACTCCACTCAACCACCCCAGCAGTTGCGGAGGAATCGCTTCGCCTTCAAGACCCTGAAACCATTGCACCAGCCAATCCGTGCTGACAAACACCCAAAATGCCCCGACCAGCAAAAGAAGCACCTCCACCGGAAGCGTTGCCGGATAGCTCTTCTTCTTTAGAAGATTGGTTTTCTTAACATCATAGATATGGAAGCACTGCCAGAAGACAAACAGGGCAATCAGCATTATGCCATCGGGACGCGACAGCTCCCCATCCATGGCCAGCAACCAAGTGAAGAGTGAAAAGAAAAGAGCCGCAACAAGATTCAGCGCCAACGACAAACGCCCCATCTTATGCTCACGCATGGCGGCCTTGCTTTTCTTCCGGGGAATACTCGCCATGCTCCAGATCAAAACGGGAACCCCGATCAGCAACGTCAGGTTGGTCACATTATTAAAGAGACAGTTGACGAGCACGTCATCGCCCTTGCCCTTGTTCATCCCCATTACGAGGGCAAATACAATATTGCCCATTCCCGAACAGAAGGGCATGAAGATCGTGCCGAGCACAGTGCCCTCCACCCCCTGCCCCGACAACACCTCCAACCGCCAAACCACCAACAGGCTGGCCAGCAGGAACA
>JBDLJW010000094.1:0-6316 GCA_039714135.1 Verrucomicrobiota bacterium | reverse complement strand
AACGCCTTGCGCTCTTCGCGGACAGTTTCCTTGACGGCGGTGGTGCGGGCTTTGAAATAGTCCCAATCAAGGCCAAGCGGTGCGCCGAGATGGGTCTTGAGCTGGATCGCTTCGACCGGGTCGATATTTTCCAGCTCGTGAAGGTTTTCCTTGATGTAGTGATAGGCATCGCGGAACGGCATCCCCTCGCCCACCAGCTCCAGCGCGCGATCGGTTGCGAAAACGTCGGGCGTAAAACCATCGATCAGCGCCTTTTTGTTTACCTTGGTACCTTTAATCATCGGCGTCATGATGCGAAGGCAGGCGCGCGTCGTGGCGATCCCTTCCATAAACAACTCTTTGGCTTCCTGCAGGTCACGGTTGTAGCCGGTTGGCGAACCCTTGATGAGATCGTAGACGCCCAGCTCGGCCGCCTTGACGCGCGTGGCTTTGGCTCGCACCAGTTCGCAAACATCGGGATTCTGCTTCTGCGGCATGATTGAGCTACCGGTGCAAAATTCGGCGGGAAGCTTGAAATAGTCGAATTCCGGCATGGTGAAGAGCATGAAGTCCTGAGCGAGGCGCGAGAGTGTCAACATGATCTGGCTCATGGCGGAAAGAACTATACCCTCCATCTTGCCGCGACCATTGTTGGCATAGAGCACGTTGTGGGTCGGTCGACTGAACCCAAGAAGATCGGAAGTCAGCTGCCGATCGATCGGTAGCGGAACACCGTAGGAGGCGGCGGAACCGAGCGGGCACTGGTCGTTCAGGTCATAGGCATTGAGCAATGCAACACAGTCGTCGAGCAGGCTTTCGGCATGGGCGGTGGCCCAAAGGCCGACACTCGACGGCATTCCGGGCTGCATGTGCGTGCGCCCAACCATTGGAACCGCTTCGTGCTTTTTCCCGAAGGCAATGAGCGCCGCAGCCAAAGCGGCGGCTTCTTCCAGGGTCTTGAGAATCTGTTCCTTGGCGTAGAGACGGAGATCGACGGCAACCTGGTCGTTGCGGCTGCGACAGGTGTGAATCTTCTTGCCGAGGTCGCCCAGCTTTTTCGTTAGTGTGCGTTCGACGGCTAAATGCACATCCTGATCGGCCAGCTTGATCTTGAACTTGTTTTGCTGCGCGAGGCCGATGATTTCAACAAGCCCTTCAACCACCTGCTTGCGTTCGACTTCGGTAATAAGCTTTGGTTTGACCAGCATTTTCGAGAGCATGGTCACATGCGCCGCCGTTCCAATGCAGTCGACCGTGATCAATTCGTGATCCAGCTCCACATCACGGCCAGCCGTGAAGGCCAGCACCTCGTTGTCGATTGTTCCAACAGTGGTTTTTTGTTTCATGATTCTTCTCCACAAACTACGCAGGTTTTACCGAATACAGATTGTTATTTCCTGATGAGTGTTAAACAGAATAAACCTATTCCTTCGTACGACCAGTCGATTCGAGTATGATTGTAACAGGGCCATCATTAAGGAGTTCAACCTTCATGTCCGCACCGAATTCACCGGTCTGCACTGGAAGGCCGATATTTCCAATTGCCTGAACATACTCATTAAATAGCGCCTCGCCCTCCTCCGGTCGTGCAGCAGTAATAAAACTGGGACGGTTGCCTTTGGTGCAGTCCCCATAGAGAGTAAACTGGCTCACGGCCAGCACTTCACCGGCAATATCGGAAACAGACAGGTTCATCTTGCCTGCACCATCCTGAAAAATCCGAAGGTTCGCGGTTTTTTTCGCAAGAAAGCGGGCATCAAAAAGGGTGTCGCCATGCGACACCCCTGCAAGAACAAGCAACCCCGGCCCGATTTTGGAAATACACTTTCCGTCCACCGAGACCGAAGCCTGCTTTACGCGCTGGATCACCAGCCTCATGCCTATTCCGTGACGTGCGACACGCGGAACGCCGGGAGACGGTTGAGCGCGGCGGCCACTTCGTAGCGGCGAGGGCGTGCCAAATCACCGCGCAGGTCGCGTGCGAGGGCGTTGAGGCCTTCGTTGCCGAGGTCACGGTCGACAAGGTCCAGGATCTCACGGATCGGATAGCCTTCATCCATGTAGCGTAGCTTCGCATAATAAAGAACGAAACCGATGGCACGGGCCTGATCAACGTCGGCAATCTGGCGGATGGCCCCGAGATCAACAAGGGAACGACCAAACTGAAGGAACTCGGCATCATCGGTGTGAATGACAAGATCTTCGCGACCAATGCTCGGATCGATTGAACTCGGCATGACCCACCGCGAACGGCTGAGGATGGACCCGAGGTTTACATTGTCGCTCGCAACGGAGGAAGCAACAACATCAAGCGCCTTGGCTTCTTCGGTAACATCCGAAACTCGGAAGTTTTCCACTTTCAGAATCTTGTCGGCAATCGGAATAAACTCCGCAACCAAGCTGCTTCCGGAAACAATCATCGAAATACCCAGCTCATCAACCATCTGGCGAGCACGGGCCGCCAATGTGTTGCGGGAAGATTCGCCCAACAACGGGCTTACTCGGGTATCCGCCGACAGGAAGGTGGAGGAGGAGGTGTGTTCGTCGAAAATCAATACGCGAGCACCAGCCTCAAGCGCCTCGACGGTTGATGCCGCCTGTGAAGTAAAGGAACCTGCGGAATGGGTCGAATAGGAAGAAGGGTTCCCTCCGTCCGGCAACTCCTTGGCAAAGGCGGAGATGTCCACCTGCTGGATGGGACGTCCGACTTCGGAACAAATGCCAACCGCATCGGCCACGGTTACAATGTGCTCGCGACCATCGCCGGGAATATGGTTGTAGATCCCCTGCGAGATGGCATCCACCAGGTCGACACGACCACTGTTGGATTCGCCAAGGATCAGCGTCAGGCCATTCGGGATTCCGAGACCACGCACAGCGCCGCCATGAGGCACTTCCACTTCCTCGGCAAGGCTTTCATCGATTTCAACAGGGGCAAGGCGTTCATAGTCGGGCAAATCGCCACCACTCATGCGGGAAACCAGCGCACCGTCCGACACAAAGCTGACCAGTCCGCTGGCACCAAGGTTCTGGCGAAGACGGTCGGTATCTTCCATGTTGTTCACAAACAGGTCGGCCTCTGCCGCTTCGATGTTGCAGTAGAGCAGGCTGTTGCTGATGATTTCTGGCAGGTCATCAAAGAAAATGTGCTGTGCCATTTCACCATCGACAGAAATCACCGACTCACCATCAATGATCATCTGCTGAATCGGAAGGGTGATCTGAATATATACCTCGATATATTCTTTGGTCAGCATCAGAGCGTTGCGAGGAAGAATCTTCTGCACCGGAGAAGCAGAGTGGATATGACGGCGGGCAATGCCGTTGTGGTCATAGTTGGCAATCGACTCGATATTTGCAGAGAGGCGACGAATCAACAGATCTTCCATGGCGGTCCGCCGCAACGGGGAGTCAAACAGGTATTCAGGAATTTCAGCGATCGTCTGGGGAATACGGACGCAAAACACGGGATCCTCTGCTTCAGCGGCATCCAGATCGATCTTGGTGCATTTAATGACATAGCGACTAAAATCGAAATCGCCGACCAGTTGCTCATACTCGGAATACGGTTGTCCATCCAACTCAGCCAAAAGGCTGAAAAATTCCTTCTTATCCTTCATATCCTGTAATTCCTTGTTTTACGTTATCTAGACAGCCCAGACAAATTTTGCAATTTAGTCAGCAAGTGTGCCTTTTTTGCCCTTTTTTTGGAAGCGGACTTTTCATCATTTTTGACAGATGCCTTCTCCGGCTCCAATCAGGTGTTTTACCTTCCGCCGTATTCTGGATATTCGGATAGCGGTCCGACATAAACGTTCCTTTTATAAGGCCGAAAATCAACGCATCCGCCCCTATTATCAAAATGATTCTCGACAAGGGTTTCCACCTCGCTAAGCTTTCCGTTAATACACTGGCTGGAGATTGCTTTTATGGAATTTGAATTCGCCACCGCCCAACGCATTGTTTTTGGTAACGGTCGACTGCAGGAACTACCGACGATCATCAATGGAATGGGGCAACGCGCCGCTTTTATTACAGGATCGAACGCAGAGCGCATCATGCCTGTTTTCAAAATCCTGAAAAACTGCGGCGCCAGCCCCGCCGCCTTCAGTATTTCCGGCGAACCCACCACAGAACGCATCGCCGAACTTGCCCGCCAAGCCCGCAATCAAAACTGCGACTTCGTGGTCGCCTTTGGCGGCGGAAGCGTGATCGACACCGGCAAGGCCATCGCAGCTCTACTCACCAACACGAACGACCTAATGGATTACCTCGAGGTGATCGGCAAAGGCGAACCTCTCACCGAAGAGCCCGCCCCCTGCATCGCCATCCCGACCACAGCCGGAACCGGCGCAGAAGTCACGCGCAACGCCGTGCTGCTCTCTCCCGAACACAAGGTCAAGGTCAGCATGCGCCACCCCGGAATGCTTCCAACCGTTGCACTGGTCGATCCAGAACTAACCATCTCCATGCCGCCTGAGGTAACCGCAAGCACAGGGCTTGATGCCTTCATCCAGCTCCTCGAGGCTTTTGTATCCGCCAAGGCCACCCCGCTCACCGACGGCATCTGCCGGGAAGGGCTGAAAAAAGCGGCCCGCGCCCTGCCCCGCGCCTATGCGCATGGCAACGATCCCGCCGCACGCGAAGAAATGGCCGCGGCAAGTCTCTTTGGCGGACTGGCCCTCGCCAATGCCGGACTGGGTGCAGTGCACGGCTTTGCCGGCCCCATCGGCGGCATGTTCGAAGCCCCGCACGGCATGGTTTGCGCCGCCTTGTTGGCCGCTGTCTTCAAAACAAACATCCAGGCGCTGGAAGAACGCGCAGCGGAAAACCCGGCCCTCGGGAAATACCATGAGGCGGCGCAGATCATTACCGGAATCCCAAACGCCAAGCTCACCGACGCCCTCCTGTGGATCAAGGAGCTATGCACACAAATGTCCGTTCCCGGACTGGCGGACCTCGGAGTAGCCGAGTCCGACATTCCCGACATCGTTGAAAAGGCCCAACACGCCAGCAGCATGAAAGGCAACCCCGTCCGGCTCACCGAAGCTGAACTGGCCGATATCCTGCGAAACTCGTTGTAAACCCATGGAAACCATTCAATTCGGAACCCTTAACTATGCCGTGCTGAGCCTTTATCTGGCCGGCATGCTTGGAGTCGGACTGCTTTTCTCGCGAAAACAGGAAAGCGCCGAAATGTTTTTCCTCGGCGGCCGCAAGCTGCCCTGGATCGCCGTGGCCATGAGCATGTACGCCTCGCTCACCAGCGCCGTCACCTATCTCGGCCTGCCGGGCACGGCCTATTCCGAAAACATTGCACTCATCATCGTCTGCATCATAAGCCCGGTCGTCGCGCCGTTCATCCTGCTGCTCTTCTACCCGCTCTACCACCGCCTGCGCGTCACCACCTCCTACGAATACATCGAAAAACGCTTCGGACCATCCGCCCGCTACGGCGTCGCCGGGCTCTTCATCCTTGCCCGCCTCGGATGGCTCGCCACCGTCGTCTACGCGCCCGCCATGGCCATGTCAATCGTCACCGGCATTCCGCTCTGGGGCTGCATCTGCATGATGGGACTGCTCGCCACGGCCTACACCGCACTCGGCGGCATTGCCGCCGTCGTCTGGACAGATGCCATCCAGTTCATCATTCTCATCGGCGGTGCAGTCTGGGTGGCTGTCTCGCTTGTGAATGGAGTTGAAGGGGGCGCGGGGGAAATCCTTGCACTCGCCCGCGAAACCGGCCGCCTGCATATCGCCGACTGGAAACCCGATCTCTTTGCCATGTCCGGCCCCGTCGTCGCAATCTCCTTTTTCCTGCAACTGATGCAGGACTACGGCACCGACCAAGTCACCGTTCAGCGACTAATGGCCACCGGTTCCCTGCGCAAAACGGTCAAATCCGTCGTCTTCAATGCCTGCACCGACTTCTTCATCATCGCCCTGCTGCTATTCATTGGCCTCGGCCTCTTCGCCTTTTTCAACGATGCCCCACTGCCGGAAAATATTACGGGCGACAAAGTCATGCCCTACTACATTATTCACCATCTCCCCCAAGGCATTTCCGGGCTGCTCATCACTGCTGTTTTTGCCGCAGCCATGTCCTCCATGGACTCCGGCATCAACTCCATCGCAACCGTCATCATCAACGATTTCAAACAGCCGCTTTTTCAAGCTTCAGGTTTCAAATTTCAAGTTTCCGATGTCTCCCTTGCACGAATCATCACAATTGTCCTCGGCGTATTGGCAACCGCCCTCGCCTTCTACGTCTCCACCATCGGGGGGATCATCAAGGCCTTCGCCTCCTTCATGAGCCTCTTCAGCGCACCCGTGCTAG
>JBDLJW010000093.1:0-6328 GCA_039714135.1 Verrucomicrobiota bacterium | reverse complement strand
CGGAGCCGGCCGGGCGGATATCCTTGACTTGGAGCTGGAGGGTGTCGTTGCCGTTCCAGCTGTTTTCCTTGAGGGTGAATGCAATGTCCAACGGGCCGGTGGGCAACTGCTCCAGCGCATAGTTGAAGGCAATGGCATCAAGCTGGCTGCTGCCGGAGATTACTGAAAACTTCAAGTGGTTCTGCCCTACCACGCGGGGCGTTCCGGAAATGCAGACATTTTCCAGCGCCCATACCGGCTCGGGATTATCCTGCCCGAAGGGCTGAAGGCGTTTGAGCTGTCCATGGAAATCCCAGTCGACTTCATCGACCGATACAATGGCGTCGATATACTGCACGGGCGCGAGATCGGCATCCTTTAGCACAGAAGCGGCGGCGGCATTGAAGTCCTGCTTGAAGGCCTCCAGCGCACCGGACTCAAGTGTAAGCCCCGCCGCCATTTTGTGGCCGCCAAAGGTGGCAAGGTGCTGCTCGCAGGTCTGCAGGCCCTGGAGCATATCGAATTCGCCGATGCTGCGGCAGGAGCCTTGCGCACAGCCGTCTGCGTCGACGCCCAGCACAATGGAGGGACGGTTGTAGTGCCGCGACACACGCGAGGCGACAATTCCCACCACCCCCGGATGCCAGTTCTCGCGGGCAATCACGAGGCCAAAGTGCGACGCGGGATTGAAGTAGCCATCGATTTCGCTGAAGGCCTGTTCCGCCATCTCTTTTTCAATACGGCGGCGCTCGCTGTTGGTATCGTCAAGCAGCTTGGCGATGCGGCGGGCCTCGGTGGCATCTTCCGTGATCAGCAGTTGAAGCGCCTGCATGGGCTGGCCGATGCGCCCGGCGGCGTTGATGCGCGGGCCAAGCTGGAACCCAAGGTGGTAGACATCGGCTTTCCCCCGCATTCCCGCAACGGTCTTGAGGGCACGGAGTCCTTTCCATTTCGTGGCGTCGAGCGCGGCCAGTCCATGGCGGACAATAATCCGGTTTTCTTCGACCAGCGGAACAATGTCGGCCACGGTGCCAAGGGCGACAAAATCGAGATAATTCCGCAGGTCGACATTTGCCGCGGTTTCCCGGCCCGCATCCCGCCCGGATTTGAGCAGTGCGTGCGCCAACTTGAAGGCCACTCCAACTCCGGACAGGTCCTCCAGCTCCCGAGCCGTCCCCAGCTTGGGGTTGACGAGGGCGAAAGCGGACGAGGCGATGCCATCCGGTTCGTGGTGGTCGGTTACAACAACATCGACGCCGTTGGCCCGCGCAAATGCAATACTGTCTTCGGAGTTGGTTCCGCAATCGACGGTAACGACAAGCGTGGAGCCATGTTCGGAGAGGCAGCGTTCGAGTGCTTCGAGGGAAAGGCCATAGCCTTCGTCGATCCGGTCGGGAATAAAGGGTTTCACGTTGGCGCCGAGCGCGGAGAGAACGCGGACCAGCACGGCGGCGGAGGTTACTCCATCCACATCATAGTCGCCGAAGATGGTGATCACTTCGGCGGCATCGATGGCTTTCCACAGCCGGGAAACGGCATGGTGCATGCCGGGCAGGAGAAAAGGATCGGCGAGGCTGGCAAGACGCGGGTTTAGAAAGGCCTCGATCTCGTCCGACGCATGGTGCCCGCGCAGAACAAGCGCCCTTGCAAGGGGAATGGGCAAGCCGGAAAGGTCGGCGGTTTCGCGTACGGATTTTTCGTCGACGGGTTTGAGTTTCCAGGGTCTGGACATACCTATCCTCCCTCGGACGGCGATCTGCCACCACCACGGAAGAAGCGGTACAGAAGGGATTTAATCAAGATCTTCACATCCTCGAACAAGGAACGGATGTGGGCGTACCAAAGCGAGTCCACCAGCCGGTCGGTGTCCACGGCATAATCGGCATAGGAAAAAACGGCGGGAAAATATTGCGGCAGCTGCCGGATGACTTCGTCGTCGTCCGGGTGGCGCATCGGGGGCTGGCCGCAAACAAACAAACGGCCGCGCAAAGCCAACAGCAACCACGGGAAGCGGTCGAGTGTCGCCGCGCGGAAAAGGCGGTATACCACCGACCGGCGGTTTGCAAGCTTGTAGAAGACGGGCAACTTGACGAAGCCGGTCCGCGGATCATGAAAAACCTCCCGACGGTATTCGCCGATGCGGGTCAGCCGGACCAACGGGTAGAGCACCATGAATGGAACCAGCTGGAGCATGGTTACTCCGAGTGCAAAGAACCAAAGGATGATGTATCTCACAAGATCCTCGGTCCGCATATCGGGGCGGGTTCGGGCCACAATCCACGAATCGTCGATTTCGATGGTCGTGCCATCGTCGGCACTAACCAGACGGTTGCCGGAAACAATCTTGTTGTTGATTTCGAGGTTCCGCCCGATATAGGTGTCCTGAAGGATCAGGCAGTTGGAAAGCCGGGTGTGCGCGTCTACAATGACGTGGTTGGCCACCACCACCTTGGGGCCAATCGTGGTCATGGCGCCAAAACGGCAGTCGTTTCCGACAATGAGCGGCGGGCGCAGAAGCGCGGAAGGCGGGGTTTGCACGTTGTAGCCGATCGAGTTGCCGGACACCTCGGAGAAACCAGCGGTGAGATAGCGCGAAAACTCGCCCCCCACCATTTTCATGTTGAGGTCGAAATAGGCCGGAACGCCATCGATTGCGTAAGGATTGATATGGATCTGCTCCAGCCCCCGGCCGGAATCGAGCCGCCCGTCCAGCAATGCCGTCACCTCCTCGCCGTTCTTTCCGAAAAGGAAGAGGATTCTGTCGGACGATGCGTGGGTACATGCATCCAGAAGCTTGAAACCCTCCGGCGAGTAGGCCTGTCGGCGCCTCAGAAAGAAGGCCCCGCCGACAAATAAGAGCCCGTCGCTCCAACGCTCGGAGGTTGCCTTTAGATAATCCAGAGGCTCTTCGCTGGCACGCGCAAAGCTGTATTGGATCTTTACCCCCCAGCGGGAACCTGTTCCGGCAAACTCTTCGACCTGGTCCGCCCCTTCGCCGAGAATGACCTGTATGCAATCGATTCCCAGTTCGGCGCAGGTTTCAAGCCAGTAGTCCAGCAGTGGCCGGTTGGCCACCGGCAACAATGGCCAAGGCATGCCGAGATCTTCAGCCCACGGCAAGGCTTCGGCGGTATAGAATACGGCTTTCATAGGCGGTCACCGAATGCTCAGCGAAACTTTCTCAGGGCTTCGTCGACGGTGTCGTAGATTTCGAAAATCTTGTAGACCCGGGTGATCTCGAAAACCATGCGCGGTTTTTTCTGGAGACAGGCGATTTTCAAGTCGCCCCCCCGTTCCGTGACCTGTTTGAGCAGGGCAATCAGCGTGCCGAGTCCGGCACTGTCCATGAAATCGACCTGCTCAAGGTCGGCGACATAGTTCTTCACGTCCGCCTCGGCTTCCTGCCAGCTGGAAAGCTGTTCGCGAAAGGCATCCACGGTTGCGGCCGTCAGCGAATGGCTCATCCGAATAATTCCAATACCCTGCTGCTTTGAAATGCTAACGATCATCTTTTTCCTGCTCCTTAATATGCCCCCCGCCCAAACAGGACGGCGGGAATCGTTTTGATGATAATGACTATGTCTTTCAGAATGCTCTGGCTGCGGATATACTGCATATCGAGGCTGACCAGCTTGTCGAAGGGAACTCCGGAACGCCCCTGTATTTGCCACAGACAGGTCAGACCGGGCTTTACGTACAAGCGCTTCCGATCCGAAAGGCTGTAGTTCGCCACCTCTTCCGGAAGCGGCGGACGGGGGCCAACCAAAGCAAGATCACCGACGAGCACATTGATGAACTGGGGCGTTTCATCGATGCTAAAGCGGCGGAGAACCCGACCCATGCGCGTGATGCGCGGATCGTTCTTCATCTTGAAAATCACCCCGCCCTCCGATTCGTTCTGATCAAGCAGCCCCTCCTTCATCTCTTCCGCCTTGCGGCACATTGAGCGAAACTTGAACAGCTTGAACTCCCGCCCGTAGAGCCCCACCCTCCGCTGCATCAGCAGAACCGGAAACCCGTCGTCGACCAGAATACAAACCGCCACCAAAAGGAAAAGCGGCAGCAACACCACCACGGCAATAAGCGCCATGACAACATCCGTTGCGCGCTTGACTGCAAACAGGCTGCGCAAGGCAATCTCCCAAAACGTCAACCGGAAACGCTGCTTCCACTTCAGGATGGCAATATCCGCTTTCGTCACGGGAATATCCATGGTTTCGAACATTTCCCTGCGCGCCTGGTAGACGGATTCCCTCACTCTTCCTCCTGCGCGACAATCGTGCAATACGTCAGGTTTTCGCCATTCACCCGATACCGTTCAATCCGGTCGGAGATCGCGTTCGTAATGGCCAGTCCGCGGCCGCGCTCACCCATGTATGCCTCATCAAGCTCATGGCTCAGGGCCTTTTCCAGATCCCACTCCGCACCCCGATCCACCACAACCAGCTGACACACATTTCCATCCACCCGCACCTGCAGCCAGAAAGAATCGTTTTCGCCCAGGTCGCCATGCTCGACCAGGTTTGCACCCAGCTCCATCACCAGCAGGCGCACCAGTCCCGCGGCATCGTGCGGAATCCCCCGGGCCGCCACGGCCACCTCGCACTGCTTGGCCGCCTCGGAAACCAGATAGATATTACGCGGCACCGCCTGCTCGATCACAACCTTCAGTGGATCAAACATATGGATCGAGATCGCCGTACAATCATCCCCGCCCAACTGATACCCCTCGGCCTTTAGCTCATCAAGCAGCGCCGACGACTTGTTGGGGATGGACGGATCCTGCACAACCCGCTTATAGAGGGTCTCGATATGCTGGCCGCACTCCTCGCCGGAAGAAGAAAGCCGCGCCTCGGTCAGGCCATCGGTATAGAGCAGCATGAAGGCATTCCCCTCATCCTTGAAGCTGATCTCGTCGTTAATGGAATAAGGACACTCATCGCCAAAGGGGAAACCAATCGGCGTACCGCCACCCTCGCTGAACATGGAGGAATCGACCACTGCCCCCCCGCGCAGATAAACAGGGTTGGGGTGCCCGCAGTTCATGCACCGCCACTCCAGCGCATCCGGGTCGTACAGCGCCATGAAAAGGGTGGCAAAATAGGAAGGGTTTCCGATGCGGTGGCGTATAACCTTGTTCAATGCATTGCATATGGCGGCAGGCCCCTGGTCGGCATAGCGGTGGATCATTTCGTTCGCCGTGGCCTTGAGCAACGAAGAAATCATTGCAGGCGCCACGCCGTGCCCGGAAACATCGGCCACATAAATACAGTGCTTCCCATCAGGCAGGGAAATGATATCGAATGCATCCCCGCCCACGTCCAAACAAGTGCGGTACGCAATCCGCGCCTCGAAGCGGCGGGTTAAACGGGGCGCTTCGGAAAACAACGACCGCTGGATGGCCCCCGCCAGTTCGAGATCGCGCGACACCCGCTTGTTCCAGATCGACAAGGCATCGTTGCTCTTCTTCAGCGCCAATGCATTGCCAACGCGCAAAATCAACTCGCGCGGATTGAACGGCTTGCGGATATAGTCCATTGCACCCAGCTCGAAGCCGGTTTCGATGTCTTCGATTTTCGACTTTGCCGTCACCATGATGATCGGAATATGCCGGGTAAGGGATTCTTCGCGAAGCCTGCCGCACAACTCAAAGCCATCCATCTGCGGCATGATGATGTCCACCAGAATCAGGTCAGGCTGGACTGTCCGGGCAATATCGATTGCCGCCGCTCCGCTGTCGGCATCGAAAACCTCACAGCCACGCGCTTCCAGCAACTTTTGAAGATAGAGGCGGTTGGGCAGTTCATCATCAACTACCAGCACACGCCCAGAAAGGCTCTGAAGAAACCGGGAAGCTGTTCCTTCTGCGCACGGCTCCTTTTCAACAGCAGGCATTGAAGCTCCTAGCAAATGGTCTCCATCCAACGGACCAATGCATCAATCATCGGCCGGGTATTGTTCAGCTGATCCATCTTGGCCAGATTCTCGATTTCAAGACCAAGCACCGAAATCTCCGGCAGGCCCATTGTTCCGCCCATCCCCTTGATCGAGTGCGCGGCAATTCGGACCATTTCGCCGTCGTTCTGATCAACCCCGTCTTGGAGTTCACCACTCAACCGGCGAATTTCATCGATAAAAACCTCGATAAGCTCGTCGTCCACCTCTTCGGTATCCACGCAGAAAGGTTCAACCTTTACCGCGAGATTGGGAATCAGCTCTGCCACCCAATCGATATTTCCTGGAAAATCCGCCATATGCTCCTCCCGCATTGACTAAAATCTCGTTCGCTTTGGTTGATAATAGCAACAATCAAGCTAGACGCAAATCAGCAGTCGCTCTTATTTTCCGA
>JBDLJW010000092.1:0-6476 GCA_039714135.1 Verrucomicrobiota bacterium | reverse complement strand
AATTGGCTCATAGAGCCAACTCTACAACGCGCACCGGTTGTAATGTCGGCTCTATGAGCCGAATGGATCGATGGCATTTCAGTCATGAACCGGCTTAGACGATATATTTTCCCCGCGGGATATAGTGGGTATGCAGTAGCTTGTGGCTTTCGTGGCTGCAGGGGCCGTCCGTCAGGAATTCACCATAGATTTTTGCGATGGCCGGATTCTCGTGGGACTTGCGGATTTCGTAGGCGGCATCCTCTGCATAGATGGCTCGTGCGCGGGCCTCGCGAATCGCGGGGCTGGTGGGAATGGGCTGCCCTCCGCCACCGAGGCATCCGCCAGGGCAGGCCATGAATTCGATAAAGTGGCATTCGCTGCACTTGCCGCCGGCCTTGATATCGTCCATGACCCGCTTGGCATTGGCCGTTCCGTGCGCCACCGCTACCTTGAGGGTGGCCCCCTCCAGCCAACTCCAGTCATTCACTAGGTTTTTCAGCAGGTCGGGAACGGGGCCAACCTTCTGGATGGGAAGTTCCATGAAGCGAACGCCCTCGAACCCGCGTACAGGAATAATGTCGGCATGCTCGAACAGATCCTCCACCTTAATGCCGCAGACAAGCTCAATGACACTCCGCAGAGCGGCTTCCATTACGCCGCCGGTGGCACCGAAAATCACCCCGGATCCGGTAGCCGTTCCGAACGGGTCGTCAAAGTCCGACTTGGGCATGGCAGGCAGGTCAACCCCGGCCTCGCTGATCATCTGGGCCAGCTCGCGGGTGGTTAGTCCATAGTCGATATCCTTGTATCCGCTGTCACACATTTCCGGGCGGTTGCACTCGAACTTCTTGGCGGAACACGGCATGAGCGCCACGGTAACAATGTCTACGGGATCAATGCCGTTGAGCTTGGCATAATAGGTTTTGATGACCGATCCGAACATTTGCTGCGGGCTTTTGGCCGTGGAAAGGTTGGGAATGTATTCCGGATAGAAATGCTCCAGATATTTGACCCACCCCGGCGAGCAGCTGGTGAATTGCGGGAGCGCAATGGATTCATCCTTTTCCACCAACGCCTTGTACAGCCGAAGCAACAGTTCCGTCCCCTCTTCGATGATTGTAAGATCGGCTGCAAAGTTTGTATCGAAAACCTTATCGAACCCACACTCCCTCAATGCCGTGTTCATCTCGAAAGTAAGAGGATGCCCCGGCTCTAGCCCAAAGCATTCGCCAATGCCCGCACGGGGGCTCGGTGCGGTCTGGATAACCACATGCTTCGACGGATCGTCGATGGCGGACCAAACATCGTCGGTGGGATCGTTGGCCCGCAACGCCCCCGTCGGACAGCGGTTGATGCACTGCCCGCAGTTTATGCAAACAACATCGGCCAGAGGCTTGTCGCCAAAGGTGATGACTTTGGATTCGCAACTACGGTTGTCGACCTCCAGCACGCCGACCTCCTGCAGGTCGATGCATGTGCGCACACACCGGCGGCAAAGAATGCACTTGTCCATATCGCGGATCACGCTATAGCTGGACCGGTCCACTTTGTAGCGCGGCTTGTCGGGATGGCCGAAGCGGAAAAAGTCCACGCCGTATTCACGCGCCAGCGATTGCAGTTCGCAATTATTATTGCGGAAGCAGGCGTAGCACTCGCCATAATGCTCGGAGAGCATGAGGTCGAGAATATGCCTTCGAGCCATCCGCACCTTGCGGGTATGCGTTCGTATCTTGAGCGGGGTCATGACCGGATAGGCACAGGATGCCTCGAGGTGCTTCTGCCCTTCGATCTCGACAACGCAGATACGGCAAACCCCGGCCACGCAAAGATCCTCGTGGTAGCAGAGGGTGGGAATACGTATTCCGATTTTACGGGCCGCCTCCAGAATCGTTGTGCCGGCAGGCACCGTGACTTCCTTGCCGTCAATGGTGATCGTCACTTCCACCGATTCGTCGATATTCGACGATGGATGCGATTTCCGGATGCATTGGCTGGCCGGGGCGCGGGAGGTATTGTTTTTAAACAAATTGGACATGATGACTCCTTTCCTTAGCAGGCAGCTGAAACGCGCCCCATGATTTCGTCTTTGAAGTTCTCAACAATGGACAGGAATGCATTGGGGCTGGATTGCCCCAGCCCACATTTACTGGCCATTTGCATGGTCTCGCCAAGCAGGCACAGCTCCCGCAGATACTTCATTGAGCACTCGCCTTTCTCCAGCATTTCAATGCCTTCAAACAACCGCATGTTCCCTTCGCGGCAAGGCGTGCATTGGCCACAGGATTCATCCAGGAAAAATTCCATGAAGTTTTTCGCGACCTCCAGCATGTCCCTTTCGGGGCCAAAAACAATGATCGACCCACCGGTAGCCAGATCCTCGAAGGCGATCGCACGGTCGAACTCGCTGGCTGGAATACAATGCCCGGCGGCACCGCCCACCTGCACGGCCTTGGCATCTTCCCCGCCTACTTTTTCAAGCAGCTCGCGGATGCTTATACCCAGCGGAAATTCGAAAACCCCCTGTTCCCGACAATCCCCGGAAACGCTGAAGAGCTTGAGTCCGGTTGAGGTTTCGGTTCCAATCATCCGGAACCACTCCGTCCCCTTGACCAGAATGCAGGGAACCCACGCAAAAGTTTCAACGTTGTTCACAATGGTGGGATGCCCCATGAGCCCCGTATTCACCGGGAAAGGCGGCCGATTGCGAGGTTCGCCGCGATGGCCTTCAAGCGATTCGATCAGCGCCGTCTCTTCGCCGCAGACGTAGGCGCCTGCACCCATTCGGATTTCGATATCAAAATCAAATCCTTCCACCCCGAAAACATTGCTTCCCAGCGATCCGTCCTTTCGGCGCTTCGCCAGTTTATCCTCCAGGCTGGCCCGCAGATACGTGTATTCGCCGCGCAGATAAACAATCCCCTTGCCGGCTCCGGTTGCACGCCCGGCAATCGTCATCCCCTCAAACATTAAATCAGGGAAGTTGGTGAGAATCACACGGTCCTTGAAGGTACCGGGCTCGCCCTCGTCGGCATTGCAGACGACATACTTCACCTCATCATCAACCTCGGCCGCCAGCTTCCACTTAAGGCTCGTCGGGAAACCTGCGCCGCCGCGCCCCTTCAATCCGGAATCGTCGATGGCGGCGATGATCGCCTTCGGCTCCATTTTCAGCGCATGCTCCAGCCCTTGACGTCCCGCCACACCGCTGAAGGTCATCTTGCTCGTGTCCGCATCCTTGACGTCCACAACCGTCTGGGCGTTGGGGCCGTATACCCCGAAAGTACTGCGGCACTCCTCGAGGATATCGTGCACCGACTCCGGCGTCACATGGGTGTAGATCCGATCGTTCACCAGCAATGCCGGCCCTTGATCGCACATGCCCAGGCAGTTGGCCCACTCCAGCGTAAAGTGGCCGTTTGCCGTGGTTTCCCCAAAACAGATGCCCAGATCATTTTCCAGCTGTTGCGCAACCCGTGCCTTGTCCTGCATTTCGCAGGAGATCGTGCGGCAAAGCCGGACGATAAAGCGGCCTTTGGATTTGTGCCCAAGAAAACTATAGAAGGAAACCACGCTGTCGACTTCCACCGGATGGATATCCAGAATATCCGCCACCACCTGCATGACATATTCCGAAATATGGCCGTATTCCCGTTGCACCTCCTCCATTACCGGAATCAGCGAGCTGCGGTTTGCACCATATTGCTCCACCCATTCCTCAATATTCTCACGAAGTTGTTCCCGTTCCGATATGAGCATGGCGGCATCCCCCTTCGATTAGTCCATTAACAACGTAACCCTTTGGCGTCACAGGGGGTTATACCGGAAAAACGCAGCAATGTCTCGCAGAAATACAGAGAATATCGAACAAGAAGATAGAAGGAAAAATCTTCATCCTTCTTTACAACTCACCCGGCGGCCAAGCCCGCCATATAAAAATCCTCAACCATTTTCGTGGTTTGGTGCATCAATTTCCCGTACATAGTTTGCACATGAAAAACCCCACACTCATTCTGGCACCGATGCGCGGCATTACGACAATGCACTACCGCAAAGCCTTCGTCCGGCACTTTCAGGGGCTGGACATGGAGATGGCCCCGTTCATCTCGACCGTCACCTCGGAACGGATCAACCCCAAGCTGCTGAAGGACGTACTGCCGGAAAACAATTCCGGCCTGCCATTGATTCCACAGGTAATCGGAAACAATGCCGATGACTTTGTGCAGATGAACATCGCCCTGCACGGACTCGGCTACAACGAGGTCAACTGGAACCTTGGATGCCCGCACAAACCCATCCGGAAAAAGCGGCGCGGCTCCGGCCTGCTCCCCTATCCCGACACCGTCGATTCCATTCTCGACCAGGTTTGCGAGCGAAGCCCGGTGCGGCTCTCCGTCAAGGTGCGGCTCGGCGTTTCCAACAAATCGGAACTGATGCAACTGATCCCTGTGCTGAACAAATATCCGCTCAGCGAAGTCATCATCCACCCGCGCACGGCAGAACAGATGTATGAAGGCACCGTCGACCTCGATGCTTTTGAAGAAGCCTTCAACAAGCTCGAGCTTCCCGTCTGCTACAATGGCGACATCGACAGCCTTGCTTTTTTCCGGTCGTTGCAAAACCGTTTTCCAACCATCAGGCGCTTTATGCTTGGCCGCGGCCTGCTCGCCAACCCGTTCCTGTGCGAGGAGATCAAAAAAGAGTCAACGCAGAGACACGGAGACGCGGAGACTGCCCCCTCCTCCTCTGCGCCCCTGCGCCTCTGCGTTGAAAAAAACAACTATATCGAACGCATTGCCGCCTTCCACGACGATCTGGTTTCGAGCTACGAAGCCGTCCTGTATGGCGACCATCCCGTTCTCGGAAAAATGAAGGAATTCTGGACCTACCAGAGCCAACATCTATCCAACGGACGCAAGATGTTCAAGAAGCTCAAAAAAACCGAGCGGCTTTCCACCTACAAAGCCATTGTTTCCGAGTTTCTTTCCGACGCAGAATGGTCGCCGGTGTCTTAACCCGAAAGTTTTTACGCTACACCCATTTAAAGAATGCATTCGCCGCCGCGCGGATGGTGTCATGGTTTTCGGGAATGAACTGGTATGCATGAATCCCCAGTTCGCGGGCCGTTTCAATGTTCTCGGCAAGGTCGTCAACAAAGAAGCACTGCTCCCCTGCCGCGCCCAACTGCCCAAGTACATGACGGTAAATCTCGGGATGGGGTTTGCGGGAACCAATCTTGTAGGAGAGAAAGAGGCTGTCCATCCCATCGAAAAAACCATTCCAGTTGGCCTCGATGGCATCCATATTGTGCTTGGCAATATTGCTGAGCGTATGGACAGAAACCCCGTCGGCCTGCCGAGCCGTCTTGAAAAGGCCGCATCCAACCTCATTCAGCGAAAACATACGCGACCACGTAGCAACCAGATCCGCTTCCGACCACCCCAGTCCCCGGGTTTCATTCAGATAATCAACCCAATCCGCATCGCTGATCAGCCCGCACTCCAGGGCATCCCGCTTTTCAACATCGTTTTCGGAAAAAGGGGGCAACGGTTTTCCCGCCGCATCGGCATGCAGGCGAAAGAACTCCTCAAGCTCAAAATCGACCAGTACTTTTCCAATATCGAACAGAAAATATTTCATGGCACCAAGGTTTCAAACATTGGATCGTTCCGCAACTTCCTTTGAATACTATTCAGGGTTTGACCTGTTCTGGCGAAAGGCCCATTATCCCGCGCCAATATGAAACAGGAAAAAACAACCGTTGTTGAACACCATAATTTTCAGGGCGACTACCGTATTCTGCGCCTCGCCGCACCGAATGTCGGGCCGCTGGTAAAGCCGGGACAATTCCTTGAATTGCAGGTCCCCCAGCTGGGTGAGCGGATTTTGCGCCGCCCGTTCAGTATCTACCAGGCCGATGCCGAAGGTGTAGCCATCCTCTACAAGACCGTGGGACGCGGAACGGAGGCGATGATTTCGCTACAGGTCGGCGATCCGGTCGACATCATCGGACCGCTGGGCAACGGGTTTCCCGATCTGACCCAGGGCAAGATTCCTGTACTCGTTGCCGGCGGCTACGGCAACGCCGCCCTCTATCTCAAGGCAAAGGAGCTGGACGTGAAAGGCGTCGCCTTTTTCGGCGGCCGCAGCGCGCTCGATATTCTCTGCGTCGAGGAATTCAAGAAACTGGGATGGGATGTGCGCCCCGCCACCGACGATGGATCGCTCGGCACCAAAGGGCTGGTGACCGCCGCCTTCGATCCGTGGATGGCGGAACAGGATGCCCAGGCACTGGAGCTTTTTGTCTGCGGCCCCAACCCGATGCTGAAAGCCATGGGCGACCGCGCCATGGAGCACAACTTTACGGCATGGCTATCGATGGACAAGAACATGGCCTGCGGCGTCGGCGCCTGCCTGACCTGCGTCATCAAACGCCGGACGGAAGACGGCGGATGGGAATGGGCACGTTGCTGCAAGGACGGACCGATCTTTGAGTC
>JBDLJW010000091.1:0-6554 GCA_039714135.1 Verrucomicrobiota bacterium | reverse complement strand
GATAGTGTTGGTTGATGGTGGTTTGACAAAGCGGGCGGTTTCGCTAAGCTGTTTGCTTTGCAAGACTACGGAGCCTGCTCATGTCAAATCGAATGCAGCAACCGGCTGCTACAGGAATGATTCATCGACTGGTTGCGCCTAGGCGCTTGGCCGCATTGCTGTGCAGCTATGTGCTGGTCGCATTGATTCTATTCGGTGTTTTGCAGACGGGGCGTAGGATCTTGTTCCGCGAGGTGCAGGGCGAGGCCCTTCATCTGGCCGAGCTGGTGGCCTTTAACATTGATCCCGCCGACCTGCGCAATATTCGATCCGAAGACGATATGCAGGGCGTGGAGTATCAACGCGTCTTGAGCTACCTTCAGTCGGTCAAGCGGGTCTATGACCACCTTGCGTTTGTCTATACCTTGCGGGTCGATCCAGAGACACAGGCCTGGGCTTTTCTTGTCGATGCCGACCCGTATTCCGAGGATGACAACGGCGATGGCACGATTTCCCCAAGCGAGGAGGGTACGGTGCCGGGTACTTCCTACGACGATGCGCCCGTTTCACTTACCTCGGGGCGCGCGCTGCATGGGCCGACGGTCGAAGATGCCTTCTATACGGATTACTGGGGTACATTCATGTCGGGGTTCGCTCCGATTGTTGATCGGGAAACAGGCGATGTGACGGTGCTGGGAGTCGACATTACGCGCGAAACATTTCTAACCAAGTACCATGCACTTAAGGTTGCGGCGGGGATTGCCTTTGTGCCGTTGTGTCTGTTGGTGAGCTTTGCATTGCTTTCGCTCTATGGAAAAACCGATGCACTGGATGTTGTGCAGGCGCTTGATCTGCGTGTTCAGGAGCAAAATGCGGCGCTGCGCGACACGGTGGAGAAATTGCACGAGCGCGAGGAGGTCATGCAGGAGGATTTGCTTCTGGCTCAAGAGGTTCAGCATCGCGTTTTGCCCCATGCGTTTCCGCTGAAGAACCAGTTGCGTTTCTCGGCGATCTACCGCGCCTGCGAACTCATCGGCGGGGATTTCTACGATGCTGTCGAGCTGGACGAGCACACGGTGGGCTTTTTTATCGCCGACGTATCGGGCCACGGTGTTTCGGCGGCCTTGCTTACTACTGCGCTGAAGGCTAGCCTGGATCGTTTCCGGGCCATCAAATTCGAGTCCTTCCACATAGAGTCGGCCTGTGCCGAGGGGGCTTCCGTGTCTTGTATCGGCTCATGCCTGCGGGATCTCAACCGCGCCATGGTTGAGCTTTTACCGGAGGATCGCTTCGTAACGTTTTCCATGGCTGTTCTCGATCTGGGGGCTCGATGCCTGATGATCGGAAATGCAGGGCACACTTCGCCCATTCTGTGCCGTGGCGGCACCGCATCCATACTGGAGGTTCCTTCGAACGTGGCCATTGGGATTCTGGATGATTTCGAGTATGAAGTCGCAACATTCGACCTGTTTCCGGGCGACAAGGTTGTGTTCTACACGGATGGGTTGATGGAACGCCTGAACAGTGTTGGCGAGGAATATGGCGAGGAACGCCTGTTGTCGGCCGTGAAGAGAGGTGCGGATCTGGTGCCCGCACGGCTGGTTGCCAGCCTTGCCGAAGATGCCGAACGCTTTAGCGGAAACATTGATGCCCAGGACGATGAAGCCGTGGTTGTTGTCGAGATTCTGGACGGGGACAGTCCCGCCGAAGATGCCGAAGCATGATCCGCTATTGCATGAAGAAGTTGGTGGCGCGCTCGATTCCGATGGTGGTGCCGGGGCCGTGGCCGGGGTAGACACGGGTTTCGCCCGATAGTTCCTTGAGCTTGTCGAGAGATGCCCTTAATTGGCGGGGATCGCCGCCGGGGAGGTCGGTGCGGCCGCATGAACCTTTGAAGAGGGTATCGCCCGAAATCAGCACGCCGTCTTCCGGGAAAAGAAGGCAGCACGAGCCGGGGGTATGGCCAGGCGTTTCCATGCACTCGAAATGGAGATCGGCAAAATGCCAGTCCTTTGAACTTTCCAGGGAGAGGAAGGTTTCAACTTTCGGGCGGGATGGGACAGGATAGTGGGGTTCAATCTGGTTGACCGATTCGAAGGCCCATGCCAGATCGGCGGAGTGTATGGCAATCGGGGCGGGGCGGTCCTTGTGCAGTTCGGCCAGCGCATTGATGTGGTCGGCATGTCCATGCGTGCAGACATAGGCCGCCACTTCCAGTTCATGCTTTTCAAGGGCTTTAATAATCAGGCCTGCGTCGTGTCCGGGGTCGAAGAGAATGGCCTGTTTCGCATTGTTCCATGCAATGTAGCAGATTTCCTGAAAGGCTCCGGTGGTAACGGATTGGATGGTCATATTGTTCCTTGGATACGGGTTTCGGGATGCGGGTTTTCTCCTTACTCCGCCCCCTTGTTTGTCGCCGGCTTCCTCGTATATGCGCAATGGATGACCATGTTGCCTTTCAATTTGCCGGTGTTCTTTCCGGCGGGGGTCACGTTGAGCTGGCGGACGTCGTAGCTAACGCCCTGCTGCTGGAGTTCGGCCAGGAAGCCGATCATTGCCTCAAGGTTGCCTTGCCAGGTGCAGTTGATCCCCAGCTCGAAGAGATTGTCTGTCGGTTTTTCGCTGTAGGGCTGGCTGCGGGTGATATCCAGTTCGTGCTTTTTGGAAATGCCCTTGATGATTTTCATCAGTTCCGGCGACACGGAGCGCTGTCCGGCATCAAATTGCCGCAGCCCGGCCTGGAGCTTGTCGAGTTCGCCCTGCCAGTTTTCCTGCATCTTGATGGCGGCCTCGTAGTGGCGGATTTGCTGATTGCTATTTCCAATTTCAGTGGCCTTGGATTTCCACTCGGCGACCTTGCTGTTGACCTTGTACCAGGTTGTGCCGCCCAGAACGGCGGCAAGCGTGACGACTCCAAGAATCATTTCCCGTTGAGAGATCTTCATTTGGCATCCTCCTCGGCGGGGAGTTCCAGGCTAACTGAAAAAACGGCGCCGCGGACACCCTTGATGGTTTTGGCGGTGACCGACTCGTTCTTGATTTGCTCGAACAGGGTGGAATCGGTGAGCGTTTCGAAGAAGTTGTGGACAATACTATCACTTCCGGCTGTTCCGCGCAGCGTTACCCCTTTGCCTTTCTTATAGTTGTAGGAGACAAATTCAATATTGCCGGGGGGCAAGAGCTGTGTGACCTCGCGCAGGCACTCGAGGGCGGAGTCGGAGCGGTCGGTATAAACCTTTAACGTTTTGAGCTTTTCCCGGTTTTGAAGCGCCTGTTTGCCGGAAGGTTCTATGGCGGCAAGGCGGTCTTTAACCTTGTTCAATCGGACGTCGCGCACCTTGTAGATGCTGAAGAAAACCAGCAGGACCATGATCCAGACTGCGGCGATTGCCGAGCTAATCAAAGTGAATTTCCGCCGAAGCTGCTTGCGATTTTCGTGCTCGACCCATTCGCGGGGAATCAACTCGACACGGCTTCCGCCGTTCAGCTTGCGCCGGGAGATGCCTTCCGAGAGCGGGGGTAGCGAGGCGAGCTGGTGCTGATAGGCCGGAAGCCCGCTTTTTTCAGATAGTTCGGCGCGTATGCTTGCCGAAACCTCGCCATAGCTCCAGAGCTCGATAGAGTCGGGAGCAGACAGGCTGCGTTCCGTATCAAGTGCGGTGAGCGTGTAGCCGATTTCAGCGGCCAGTTCTCCGACAGTCTCTGCGTCGCCGGGTTTAGCGTCGAGAATGCGGAATGCGGCAGGAATACCGTCGGCAAAGATCACCAGTGAAAAATCAATGCCGTCGTCTATGATGAAAATTTCGCAGCCTTTTCCGGCAACGTGCCCTTCATCTTCGAGCAGTTTCACCCAGCCAAGTGCGCGGGCATCAATGCTGTGGACGCGGATTCCCTTTTCTTCAAAGGTGTCGCCGATGGCATCGATGCAGCTGCGCTTTGCCGCAACCATCAGTACGAGCGATGTTTCTTCGTTTTGTTGAAGCACCTCGTGCGAGATGGCCAGCTGTTCCTGAGGGAATGGGGAAATTTTGTCGATCTGGAAGCCGACCATGTCGGTGATTTCGGATTCTTCCACGGCGGGGAGTTCCATGATCCGCATGAGCAGTTCGGACGTGCGCAGCGATACGGTGATGTCGCCCGTCAGATGGTCCGTGACATTCTCCGGAAGTTCAATGGAGGAGATGATCTCCTCGGTGGTGTCGCCGGAAAAGTCCGCGGTCGCGACATCTTGCTGGACTCGTTCGGTTTCGTCGGGTTTGACTTTCCAGCTGGTCCACTCGATGCCGTCCAGCGTGCGGCAGACTGCGGTTATGGTTTTTTCGCGCATCTTCATTTTTTAACAGGTCCCTCTTCCCAGAAAACCACGGTGGGGTTCCTTCCCTGATTCAGAATAATGCACTCGATTTTATATTGATTGCCGAACATATCGCCTACAGACGTTACCTTCACAAATTCACTTTGCAATTTAAATCGGCTATCTCCGCCGAGGTAATCACTGGGCAATCCATCATCTGTTGTTCCCTCCATGCCATCAGGGCCCTTGCGAGCCTCGATAATGTCCAGGATTTCCTCGTCGCTTAATCCTGCCGCGCGCATGGCATCAATATTGGCCGTGTTCATGTTGAGCCGTCCATCGCCCCAGATGGTCAGCAGATCGGCGATCCCGAAAATCGCATCAATGTCATCATCCCCGTCCGTGCCGTAAAGAATGTCTTCGCCCCAGTTCTTGACCAGCAGCAGTTCCTCGACGCTGTCGAGCGGGCCGTTTTTTACGGGATAGCCGCGCTCCTGATAGAATGGGTCGTCCGATTCCGCGCCGTTGAGCTTGTGGGTGTCGCCTTCGTCGATCCAGTCTTCAAGGCAGTCGATCATGGCATCCCATTCGGTAGAGGGCATATTGGCCATTTCGAGAATCTCAGTCCAGTCGTCCCGGTTGAGGGTGTTGGCGTTCAGTCCTCCTTCAGCCGACTCGAGTGTAACGCTGAAACTGCCTTTGCCTAGTTCGATTTCGGAGGTGTGGGGGATGCCGCGCTTGATGTGGAGTGCGGCCATCATGAATCCGTCTTTATCCTCTTCTCCCATCTCCTCGATTTCCAGCTCCTTGGCTTCCCCCTGTTTATCGAGAATGGCGCGGGCATATTCGACTCCGGAGCGGGCCAGCGTTTCGGCGTGGAAGCGTTTCCGCTTGTGGGAGACCAGCATGGCCTCCAGCTGAACCTCAAAGGCAAACGAACCCACGATCAGCGACAAGATGATCAATACCCACAGCGCCACGATCAGTGCCGCGCCTTCCTTGGGTCGTTTGTCTTTGCGGGAGTGTTTCATGGTGGATTATTTCTTTTTCGTGCTGGGACCGGTCAGCTTGGATTTGGCTGCAGGGATTTCAACGACCCGCGAGAATTCAATGGGTTCTTCATTCTCCTCCTCCGAAGCCACGAAAATCGTTACGAGAATGCGCTCTGGAATGGCATTTTCCTTTTCCCATGCCTCGGTCCAGTCCTCGGCTTCCTTGTCCCAGACAAGGACTTCAAGCCCTTGGATGGCGCGGGATACGAGAATGGGTTCGGTCGCGTATTCGTTCTTATACTCCTCTTCGTCTGCAATGGCCGGCATTGCAATGGCGAAAAGGGCGGGGTTGCCATGGTCGTCATCTTCGATGAACAGTTCGATCCGGTGCGGGCCGCCCTTGGCAAAGGGCGAACCGTGCGGCATGAACGCGCTGCTGGCGGTTACAAAGCTCACCAGATCGGCCGGTAATCCGGAGACGTTGCCTTTGTCGATTTTAAAGGTGTAGGTCTTGCGAGGGTTGTTGAAAAAGATGGCGGAGTTCAGGGCGGAAAGCAGTTGGCCCATGGCAAAGTCGCCATGCTTGATGCCTTCGATCACCTCGGTGCCGCGTTTCCAGCCGCGGATGGTTCCAGTGAAGGCCTGGAACGCAATCGACATGGCGATAACCAGAATGATCATTGCCACCATCAGCTCCAGCAGGGTGAAGCCGGTGCGGCGATGCCGCTCCGGAGCGGGAGAGGGGAGGCGTGCCGTATTCAGGTTGTGGGGTTCTGGTTTCAAGCTTTAAAACTTCCTCGTTACGCTTTCCGCATCTGGAGCATATTTGTAGGCCGTGATTTCCTCAAAGGCATCGCGGCCCTGCTCCGACCACTGGATGCGCGTGGTTGCCAGAAAAAGGCCCGGGCGCTCCTCTTCGTCGATCATGATGATTTCGCGCGACCAGGTGTAGCCCTCGACATCCTCGAAATCACCCGACTCCGAAAGCTCCCCCAGATCCGCATCCTCGATGGGGTTTTCAATATCAACACGTTGAATCAGCCCGCGTGCCGTTTCGCGGTTGCGGGCAGTACGCACCACCGCAAGGCAGCGCGACATCGCCAGCATCATCGACGACACGCCGATGCTTAGGATGATCAAGGCAATGAGCACTTCGATCAGGGTCATGCCCTTTTTTGATGTGGTTTCTAAACTCATATTGAACAGGCGCAATGCTCCCAAAAATAGGTGCAGTTAATAAAGACAAAGATACCTTCCTTTTTATTGCACCCTCTCTGCCGCTTTCCACC
>JBDLJW010000090.1:0-6603 GCA_039714135.1 Verrucomicrobiota bacterium | reverse complement strand
TTTCGCCTGTCCCAAACCATCCCGTTTATCCTGTGATCCCGTCTAAAAACATCCGCACCGTCTTTGTGTTGTGCGCAATTGCAGGAATGCCGTAGTCTCCGCCGCCATGCAAACCTACTTTCCCGGACAACGCTGGATCAGCGAGACCGAACCCGAACTCGGGTTGGGGCTGGTGGTCGATGTTGCGCCCCGAACCGTGCAGTTGCTCTATCCTGCGGCCAACGAAATGCGGCACTATGCGATTGGCAATGCGCCTCTAAAACGCGCGCGCTTCGCGGCGGGCGACGAGATTGCGTCTCGCGAGGGTGCCCGGCTGACCGTTGAGGCGGTCATAGAGGATAGCGCTGCGGGGACGCTCACCTATGTGGCGACCGATGGCACGCGGCTCGGGGAAACCGACCTCTGCGATACATCGAGCTTTGACCGGCCGGAAACCCGTCTGCTGGGCGGCCATGTGGATGCCAATGCGCTGTTCGATCTGCGCGTTGCCGCCCTGGACGCCCGCCATCGCTATGGCCGCCTGCCGGTGCGCGGCCTGCTGGGCGGTCGCGTTGATCTGCTGCCGCACCAGCTCTACATTGCGCAGGAGGTAAGCGAGCGCCACCTGCCGCGCGTGCTGCTTGCCGATGAGGTGGGGCTTGGGAAAACCATCGAGGCGTGTCTTGTTCTCCATCGCCTGATGGTCTGCGGGTTGGTTCGGCGTGTATTGATTCTGGTTCCGCACGCGCTGGTTCACCAGTGGTTTGTCGAACTGCTGCGCCGCTTTAATCTTTCGTTCAGCATCTTCGACGAGGAGCGCTGCCTAGGTATCGAGGCGGGCGATCCGGAAACCAATCCGTTTCTTGACGACCAGCTGGTGCTGACCAGCATCGAGTTTCTTACGGAAAACCCGCAGCGCGCCGCCCAGGCCGTCGCCAGCGATTGGGATCTTCTTATTGTCGACGAAGCCCACCATCTCCACTGGTCGCCGGAGCAGACCAGCCCGGAGTACGACGTGGTTGAGCGCCTTGCCGAAAACACCCCCCGCCTCCTGCTGCTCACGGCCAGCCCCGAGCAGATGGGGCTCGAAAGCCACTTTGCGCGACTACGGTTGCTTGATCCGCAGCGATACTATGATTTCGACGCCTACCGGACCGAGCATGATCGCTATGCCGAGGTTGCCGCGGATATCGGCGGTCGGTTGGAGTCGATGGGCGAGCAGGAGCTGGCCGAGGCGCTGGATCGTCATGGGCCGGGGCGCGTCGTTTTCCGCAACACACGGAAATGTGTGAGCGGTTTCCCCAGGCGCCACCCCGACCTCGTGCCGCTGTGCCTTCCGGAGGGAGCCGCGTTGTTTGGGCCGGACGACCCGCGCATCAACTGGTTGCTCGCCTTTCTGCGCGATAATCCCGGGGAGAAGGTTCTGGTGATTGGCCGGACACGGTCCGAAGTTGCCGCAATCGTCGAAGCCATCAAGGGTTGTTCGGGGGTGGATGTGGCTCATTTCCACGAACAGATGCCGTTGGTGCAGTGCGACCGGCAGGCGGCCTGGTTCGCCGAGCCGGAGGGTGCCCGCGTTATGGTGGTTTCGGAAATGGGAGGGGAGGGGCGCAACTTCCAGATGGCCTCGCATCTGGTCCTTATCGATCCGCCGCGCGACCCCGAGCTGCTGGAGCAGCGCATCGGCCGGCTCGACCGGATCGGGCAGCGCGGCGATGTCCACATTCATGTGCCCTATCTGGAGGGGACGCCGGAGGAGCACGTTGTACGATGGCTGCACGAAGGGCTGAACGCCTTCGCCGCGCCGGTCGTTGGAGGCTTTGAGCTGTTGGAGCGTTTCGACGCGCGCCTGCACGAGGTCAACGATTCGGTCATTGCCGAGACCCGCGCCTTCTACGAACAGCTCCGCGTGCAGATTGCCGCCGGGCGCGACCGTCTGCTGGAGCTCTCCTCGTTCCGCCCCGACATCGGCAATGCGGTCGCCCGGCAAATCAGCGACTGCGAGCAGTCGGCGGACCTTAAAACCTATCTGCTTCGGATGTTCGACCATTACGGTGTGCGCGCCGAGGCGCTTGACGCAACCACCTACCACATCCGACCCGATCAACTGTTCGACGATTTGTTTCCGCTGTCCGCCGAAGGCATCCGGATTACCTTCAACCGGGACGAAGCGCTGATCCGCCCCGACACCACGCTGATGAGCTGGGACCACCCGATGGTAACGGGCGCCGGCGAGGTGATTCTCGGCTCCGAGCGGGGAAGCTGCGCCCTCGCCGTGGATCCGGATCAGGAAATACCGCTGAAACTCCAGGCCATCTATGTGCTGGAAACGGTGGCGCCGCCGGGGCTTAACGCCGACCGTTTCCTTCCGCCGACCCCGGTCAGTATTGTGGTCGACCATGCGGGCGACGCCGTTGACGGAGCCGTGGCGGAGCATCTGAAGGACGCCGAGCCCTGGCGGCTGCTTGAGCATGAGTCGATCCGGCAGCAGCTGATCCCCGCGATGATTGAAGCCACGCGCACGCTCGCGGAGCAGGCGGCCCAATCCGCCATTGCCGATGCCCGCCGCCGTATGGCGGAAGCGCTGGGGGCGGACTACAAGCGGCTCGAATATCTCAGGCAGGTCAACGACAACATACGAGAAGAAGAGCTCGCCCACGCGCGCGATGCCATCGCCGAACTCGACGAAAAACTGGAGGCCGCCCGTCTGCGCCTCGATGCGATCCGCGTTGTTAGCGCCAGCTAGGTTTGCGCCGCCGGAAAACGGATGCCCGGTACAGGCAACGGATTTACAGGGGCAACGGATCGGTGCGGATTAGGGCTGGGCAAGGGGGGGGAAATATTGTTTAGTCCTCTGAACAATATCACAATTTGTTGAACAAGGAGAGGGTGATTATGGAAATCAAGGATATCAAACGCATCGTGGAACTGATGAAGAACAACGATCTCAGCGAGTTCTCGATGAAAGACGACGATTTTGAATTGGCAATGAAGCGCGGCGGTGAGCCGCAGGTGGTTGTTGCGGCGGCCCCGGCAGTAGCGGCGCCTGTTGCGGCGGCACCAGCAGCGGCTCCGGCAGCAGCGGCTCCGGCGGCGGATGAAGACGACGGGTTGATCGAGATTCCCTCTCCGATCGTCGGCACATTTTACCGCAAGCCTGCTCCCGATGCTGATAATTTCGCGAAGGTGGGCGACGAGATTTCCGAGGACTCGGTGGTCTGCATTGTCGAGGCCATGAAGGTCATGAACGAAATCAAGGCCGAGGTTAAAGGCGTCATCAAGAAGATCCTGGTCGACGATGCCTCGCCGGTACAGTATGGGCAGACGCTCTTCCTCGTTGAACCGAAGTAAAGGGAGCCGCCCATGTTTGAAAAGGTATTGATTGCCAATCGCGGCGAAATCGCCCTGCGCATCATTCGCGCCTGCAAAGAGCTGGGTGTCCGCTCTGTTGCGGTCTATTCCGAGGCCGACGCGGACTCGCTGCATGTCCAGATGGCCGACGAAGCCATCTGCATCGGCCCGGCCGCGGCGACCGACAGCTATCTGAAGATCACGAACATTATCAGCGCGGCGGAGGTTGCGGATGTGGATGCCATCCACCCCGGTTACGGCTTCCTTGCTGAAAACGCGCACTTTGCCGAGATCTGCAAGAACTGCAATATCACCTTCATCGGCCCGGCGCCCGATTGCATCCGCAACATGGGCGACAAGGCGATCGCCCGCGATACAATGAAGGCGGCCGGCGTACCGATTACCCCGGGCTCCGACGGCATCCTGAAGGATTCCGACGAGGCGCTGCAGCTTGCGCATAAGATGGGTTATCCCGTACTGCTCAAGGCGGTTGCCGGCGGCGGTGGCAAGGGGATGCGCGTGGCGCGCAACGATGTTTCGCTGGTGCAGGGCTTCATGGCCGCTTCCGCGGAAGGGGAGGCCTCGTTCGGCAACCCCGATCTGTTCATGGAAAAATATATCGAGTCCGCCCGGCACGTCGAAGTGCAGATTATCGGCGACAAGCATGGCAACGTCTGCCACCTGGGCGAGCGCGACTGCTCGATCCAGCGCCGCCACCAGAAGCTGGTGGAGGAGGCTCCGTGCCCGACGCTGACCGACGACGAGCGCAAGGCGCTCGGCGATGCCGCCGTAAAGGCCGCCAAGGCCGTCAGCTACGACAGCGCCGGTACGCTTGAGTTCCTCTACGACGAGACGGCGAAGCAGTTCTATTTCATGGAAATGAACACCCGTATTCAGGTGGAGCACACGGTTTCCGAAGAGGTGACCGGAGTCGACCTGATGAAGGAGCAGATCTGCGTGGCCGCCGGCGAAGAGCTTTCGTTCACGCAGGATGATGTGAAAATCCAGGGTCACGCCATTGAATACCGCGTGAATGCCGAGGATCCGTTCAACAACTTCACGCCGGCCCCCGGTCCGGTGGAAGCCGTTCATTTCCCGGGAGGCCCCGGCATCCGGATCGATTCGCATGTCTATTCCGGCTATACGATCTCGCCCTACTACGACAGCATGATCGGCAAGATCATTGCGAAAGGGAAGGATCGCGCCGAAGCGATCGCCCGTTTGCGCCGTGCGCTGGACGAGTTCACCATCAACGGCCCGCACACTTCGGTGCCGCTGGGCGAGGCGTTGCTGGTCGATGGTCGGTTCATCGAAGGCCGGTACAACACGGCTTTCCTTGAGAAGTTCATGCACGAGAATTTCCTGAATACATAGGATATCGACAAGGAGTGGAACAATGAAAGAACAGGCAGGTGCAGTAGTGGATACACAGGAGTTTGCAGTGGCGGAAGCCTCGGAATCGGGCTACGGCCAGATCAGCATCAACAACAACGTAATCGCCATCATCGCGCACGAGACCGCCAAGAAGGTTCCCGGCGTGGTTGAGCTTCAGGGCTCCCTTGCGGACGATCTGGCGGGTATCATTGGAAAGAAATCCAAGGACAAGGGCATCCGTGTCGAGAAGGAGAGCGAAGAGCATCTTTCGATCGACCTTACCGTGGTGCTTGAATTCGGTGTTCGGATTCCCGATATCTGTGTACAGCTCCAGTCCGCCGTCAAGGACGCGGTCGAGGAGATGACGGGCCAGCAGGTCTTTGCTGTGAACGTCGTTGTTCAGGGCATTCGCAATTCCGGCGAAAAAATCGAAGGAGAGTAGTCATGGAACGGCGCTCCGGCAACCTTGGTAATTTTGCCATGACCCTGTTGCTCCTGTTGGTCGGGAGCTTGCTGATCTATGGCAACATGTTCAACCGCGAGGTTGGGGAATTCATGGCCAGGCTGTTGGTCATGCCTTGGATTGGCGCGGCTTTGGGCGCGGTCCTCATTCTTTCCGTCCTTCTCCGCTGGGTTGGCGGCTGCGGCCGGAAGAAGGGCTCCTTTATCGACTTCCATTCGGACGATGGAAGCGTGGGCATCAGCACCAAGGCGATCCAGGATTTCATCGAGCGCGTCGGCAAGGAGTTTTCCGCGGTCAAGAGCATTGAAAGCCGGTTGCTCCAGAAGAAGGGTGCCGTTGATATCGTGCTCAGCGTGAAGGTGGTTTCCGGGAACAAGATTCCCGAGCTCTCCCATGTTCTGCAGCAACGCATCCGCGAGAGTGTTCGCGAGTCGCTCGGTCTGGAGGAGATTCGCAACATTACCATCAAGGTGCAGGAAATTGTCGGCGACCCCGCCAAGGCGGCCGTCGAGCCCGCGCTGGACGGGGAATAGGACGGCAAAATAATTTGGTGGCAGAATGATTTTTCCCGGAGATATGCATAGGAAATTATTCTGCCACAAAATTATCCTGCTTGTTTCCTTTGTTTTTCTGTGGCTGTGCGCTTCGGGCTGCATGCAGCTTTCCGACGGCAAGCCGCCGGGGCCGTGGCACGAGTTCTACCAGCCGATCAACGATCCCGCATCCGATGCCTTTGTGGCCCAGGCCCTGGGGCAGGCCATTGCGGAGTTCGGCGAGCCCGATATTGCGGTGAACAAGGTGTTGCTCCGCCGCTCGAAGAAGGTGCCCGAAGCCTATCGCTATCGGCTCGGCGAAAACTTTTCGCTTACCGAATGCGTGGATTCCACCAACGGCGTATTCGCCATCTATCTGGCGGTCGATCCGGACCATCGGAACTATTATGCCCTGCTGGGCCATGAATGCGCCCATCTGCTGCTTCCCCATGTCTTCGATTGGTACATGGAAGGCTTTGCTACGGTCTTTTCCGAGCAGATCTGCGAGACTGCGGGGCGCGAGTGGGGCGACTGGAAGCGCCACTTCGAACGGACGCGCCGCGAGCCCTACGGCCTTTCCTATCGCATGATGCGCGAACTCCAGCAGGAGTTTCCCGAGGAATATCCTTTCATTATCCGCTACACGGCAGAAAACGGTGGCGAGACCGCCCGTCGGCATATCGACATCAATGCGTGGCTCGCCACCCTGCCGCCCGAGCGCGGCGATGTTGCGCTCGAAATCATCTCTGGCTATGTCGATGCCTTGCGCCGGGAGACCAGCGAGCAATACTATTTCAGCCCGCCGTCGGAAACCGGTATGTAGTCCCGTCTGATGGCTGCACTGCGAATTATAAGGCGGGAGATTGCCAAAAAAAGATTTCAGGCTCTGATGGATGGCACCGA
>JBDLJW010000089.1:0-6876 GCA_039714135.1 Verrucomicrobiota bacterium | reverse complement strand
CTAATCTGACTATAAGAGGTTTTTTGAGGTCGCCATGGCGGGTTTCGCCCCCTGCGCTACCCCTTTTCACTTTTCTGGGTTGGTTGCCTCCGGGTTTTTGCGTAATGTTTCCGAATGCTTTGGATCATCTATAATTTGCTCTTTCCGGTGGTTTTCCTGTTCATGCTGCCGAAGTTTATCTCGCGCATGCTGAAACGCGGGGGATATGGCCAGCATTTCGAGCAACGTGTTGGGCATTTTGGAACGAATACCAAGGCGCTGTTGCGGGAACATCGCCGAGTGTGGGTGCATGCTGTAAGTGTTGGCGAAATCTATGTGGCCCTACGTTTTATAAAGGCCTATCGCGAAACGCATCCCGATATCTGTTTTGCATTGAGCACAACGACCTCGACCGGTCATGCCATTGCCCGAAAGGAGATCGATCCGCGCGATGTGCTGTTCTATTTTCCCGTTGATCTTCCCGTAATCATTAAGAAGGTATTGCGAATCATTAACCCGTTGCGAATTGTATTGGTGGAGGGCGAGTTCTGGCCAAATTTAATTCGATTGGCCGATAAAAATGGAATCCCTGTGTCGTTGATCAATGGCCGTTTGTCTGAACGGTCGTATAAGGGTTATCTTAAGCTCAGGTCGCTTACGGCGGATGTGCTGCGGCGCATCGATCCGATTTGTGTGCAGGGCGAAGTGGATGCCGAGCGGCTGAGGGGCATCGGTGCTCCGCGCGAAAACGTGCACGTCATGGGCACGGTGAAGTTCGATGTTGCCGAGCGCGATCTCGCAGGGGAGCAGGTTGCGCAGGAGGTCATGCGCCGGTTTCATGTTCCGGACGATGCTGTTGTCCTGCTTGGGGGTTCCACGTGGCCGGGCGAGGAGGCATTGTTGTGTGAGCTATACAAGAAGCTCAGGGCCGACAATGAAAAGCTGTTTCTTGTGCTCGTTCCCCGTCATGTCGAACGTGCGGAAGAGGTGGTTCAGTGTCTGGAGGATCAGGAACTCTCTTTTGTTCGCCGCAGTCAAGCGGATGCTTTCGAGGGAACCGAAGGGCCGGATGTCTTGTTTATCGATACAACCGGTGAGTTGCGCAATTTCTACTCCGTAGCCGATATTATCTTTGTCGGCAAGAGCCTGTTGGAGCATGGCGGGCAAAACCCGATTGAACCGGCCATGTATGGCAAGGCCGTGGTGGTCGGGCCCAATATGGAAAACTTCCCGTCGGTTATGCCGGTTTTTCTTCAGGCTGGGGCGCTTTTGCAGGTGGCCGATGTGCAAGCCTTGGAAGTTGCGGTTGGGAACTTGGTTGCTGATGAAGCTGCACGGGAGTCGCTCGGCCGTTGCGCCGCCGGGGTGGTGGTTGAAAACCGCGGAGTGATCGAGCGGACCGTGGCACGATTGGATGGGGAATAGGGTTGGACGCGGTAAATGGTTTCCGCTACCTTTCAGACTTTAGCAAACGGATCAAGTATGTCAGATACCGATATTTACAAGAGCAAGAAACAGGCACCTGTTGCGCCAACCAAGCCGCGCCGCCGGCGTTCGTCGAGCAATTCCGCCTTTGATGAAACAGGAAATCGCCGTCGGCGGAGCAAGAACTCTGGTGTCCGCCGTTTGCTTCATTTGATGCGCAAGTCGGACAATGAAAAGGAGTTCTGGTTGACGGTGTTGATTGCGATTGTGGTGATTCTATCTCTGCTTGCGATCTGGCAATTCTGGTATCTGGAGCATGTTGCCCGCGGGCAATCCAGATTGGATGAAATGAATCTGCCGACCTCTCATCAGTCGCAGACAGAGTCAGCGGTGGAATAGCTTCCGCAGTTTTTCCATGAGCGATTCGGTGCTGTTGCCCCCGGTTGCATAGGGCGGTGGGCTTACTTCCACATCGATATGTCCTTCACTGTGTCCGCTGAAGCGATCGGCTTGATGTTCTATCATTACCATTCGGTATTCCTGCTGTCCGGCGAAATAGATATAGCCGCCGATGAAAGCCAGGAAGAACCGCATCTTTATTAGGCCGTAGATCACGAAGAAAGCACAAAAATATTTTCCAATCGTGGCAGCGATGCGAGTGGCGGCAAGACGCCCTTTTTTCTTCGACAGTAATGCTCGCAATACGCGCCCTCCATCCATTGGGAAGACCGGGAAAAGGTTGAAGATAAACAGGGCAATGTTGATGACTCCCAGTTCAAATACCAGTGGATAGTGTGTTGCGTCTTGGTTCGTTGCCAGTATTTGAAGGCCTATTCCTATTCCCGCAACTCCTAGTAAGAAAGATACGGTGGGTCCAGCCAAAGCAACTAGAATCTCATCAAATGGCCGCTTTGGGATGTTCGAAATTTTTGCAGCGCCGCCGAAGGGATACAGTACGATTTCTTGAATATGGCTGCCTTTTGTCTGTGCAACGATGGAGTGACCCAATTCGTGCAGTGCAACACTGGCAAAAAGACCGATTGCTCCGAGCAAGCGCATCGGGATGCTGGGCATCGAAAAAAACGTCATGATATAGGGTAGCGCGATCAGTAGCAAAAAATGGGCTCGAATCGGGATGCCAAAGGCGCGACCCAGTAATATGGAATTTCCATTCATGATTTTCCTGATGGTTTAAAGTTCGACACCGTCGGGGCTGGCGGGGCCAAAAACAAGCGCAAATCGTTGAATTTCGTTCAAGGACGTTGACAGGGAGGGTGAAATATCCTTTTATCCGAAAATTCGGATATATGGATTATGAGTGAGATACTTGATGTTTTCAAAGCTTTGGCGGACGAGGGCCGGTTGCGGATTTTACGCTCGGTTGATCAGGCAGAGCTTTCTGTTGCGGAACTGGTCCAGGCGCTGGAAATGCCGCAGTCGACCGTGAGCCGTCATCTCAAGCCGATGCGTGAGGCGGGGCTGGTGGAGTCGCGCCGCGACGGCACATCGGTCTACTACAACCGCGGGCCGCTTTTCCGTGATGATGCCTTTGCACAGATTTTGAACGAACGACTCAAAGATATTCCCGTCGCCCATCGCGATGCGGCGGCGGTTGATCGCGTACTGGATCTTCGCCGCAAGAAGAGCCGCGAGTTTTTCGACGAGATTGCCGGGCGCTATGGGTCGCTTACCGAGCCGGGCGGGGGTTGGCAGGTATTGGCCGCCGGGCTTGCCGCCGGTTTTGCTGGACAAACAGTTGCCGACCTCGGTTGCGGGGAGGGCGCGCTTGCGCTGTTGCTTGCCCGCTTTGCGGAAAAGGTGGTCGCTATTGATCAATCGGAAAGGATGCTCAAGCTGGTCTCTGAAAAAGCCGGGGAGAGCAACCTTGCGGACAGGTTGGAGCTGCGGGTGGGCATCCTCGAAGAGCTGGATTTGTCCAACGAGGAGTTTGATGCGGTCTTTTTGAGCCAGGCCCTGCACCATGCCTCGAACCCGCGAGATGTGGTTCGGCAGGCGGCGGCGGGGCTGAAGCCCGGTGGGCAACTGGTTATTCTCGATCTTGTGCGCCATGAACACGAATGGACTCGGGAGGAGTGGGCCGACCAGTGGCTTGGGTTCGACCCGCTTGAAATGCGCGAATGGTTGAAGGGGGCGGGAATCGAACCGCAGGTGAGCGACTCGCTGCCCGGATCAACTCCTGATTTGTCGGTACTTATTGTTGTCGGAAAAAAGAAACTTAAAACCTAATACTGAACCGGAGGTTTTCCAATGGCTGGAAAAAAGAAAGCAACGAAGAAAAAAATAAAGGATTATGAAATTGTCGACATTGCGTTGGCCGCGTTTGGTCGCAAGGAGATGGATCTGGCAGAATATGAAATGCCGGGACTGATGGCTCTGCGCGAAAAACATGGCAAGGATAAGCCGTTGAAAGGCGCGCGTATCACCGGATCGTTGCACATGACGATTCAGACGGCCATGCTGATCGAAACATTGCAGGAGCTAGGGGCCAAGGTTCGCTGGGCAAGCTGCAATATCTTCTCCACGCAGGATCATGCCGCTGCGGCCATTGCCAAGACCGGTACGCCGGTTTTTGCCAAAAAGGGTGAAACCCTGAAAGAATACTGGGAATATACCGACCGCATTCTCGATTGGGGCAATGGCAAGGGACCGAACGTGATTCTCGATGACGGTGGCGACGCCACCCTGTTCGTTCAGCTGGGCTACAAGGCCGAGCAGGATCCGTCGATTCTCGACAAGGCCCCGGATAGCGAGGAGGAAGCTGTTCTCTATGCCCAGCTCAAAAAGGCGCTTAAGAAGGATCCAAGCCGCTTCTCGCGCATTGCCAAGGACATTCTTGGCGTTTCCGAGGAAACCACTACGGGGGTTCATCGCCTCTATCAGTTGCATGCCAAGGGCGAGTTGCTTTTCCCTGCATTCAACGTAAACGACTCCGTAACCAAGTCCAAGTTCGACAACCTCTACGGCTGCCGCCACTCGCTCGTCGACGCCATCATGCGCGCGACCGATGTGATGCTCTCCGGTAAGATTGCCGTGGTTGCAGGCTACGGCGATGTCGGCAAAGGCAGCGCCCAGTCGCTCGTGGGGCAGGGTGCCCGCGTGGTCATCACCGAAATCGACCCGATCTGCGCGCTTCAGGCCGCGATGGAAGGCTATGAGGTGATGAACATGGACGACGCCTGCGAGATCGGCGATGTTTTTGTAACCACTACCGGCTGTTGCGACGTCATCACCGAGCGCCATATGAAGAAGATGAAGGATATGGCGATCGTCTGCAACATCGGTCACTTCGATTCCGAGATTCAGGTCGAGAAGATGAAGAAATACAAGTGGACGAACATTAAGCCGCAGGTTGATAAGATCACCATGCCTAAAGGGCACAGCATCATCATGCTGGCTGAAGGCCGCCTTGTGAACCTCGGCTGTGCCACCGGCCACCCGAGCTTCGTGATGTCCAACAGCTTCACGAACCAGGTGCTGGCGCAGATGGAACTCTACTGCAATCCCGGAAAGTATCCGATCGGCGTCTACACGTTGCCGAAGGTTCTTGATGAGGAGGTTGCCCGGCTCCATCTCGAAAAGATTGGCGTCAAGCTCGATAGCCTGAGCGTGAGGCAGGCGAAATATCTGGGTATTCCCCGGAGCGGTCCGTTCAAGCCGGAGCATTATCGGTATTAACGGGCTGGATGCCCGTTTTACGTGGCATGGGCATTCTGCCCATGCGATCCGTAAACAAAAAAAGCGGCCATCTGGCCGCTTTTATCTTTTGCATTCCTGCAGTTTAGCCAGCGGAGATGGCGTCAACCGGGCAGGAGTCAACGCATGCGCCGCAATCGGTGCAGGTGTTGGCATTGATGACGAACTTGTCGTCGCCCTGGCTGATTGCTTCCACCGGGCAGGTGGGTTCGCATGCGCCGCAGGAAATACATTCACTTGAAATTACATGTGCCATGATCATTCTCCTTGGTTATTGGTTATGCACAAAGGCGGGAATATAACAGCAAAATCCTTGATTGCATTCATAATATTGTGGCATGTATTATTTATACGTAGATTCAATTCCAAGAAGGGCGCGGTGTAGGCATGGGTGAAATGGAGGAAGGTCGGGAGTTGCCGGAAGAGGTTCGGGAGTCGGTGGACGAGGCTTGGCCGCTGTTTGTTGATTTTCTCAAGAAAAAGCAGGCACGCGTGACTCAGGCCCGCAAGATCGTGCTTACGCAGGTTTTTTCCCGCCACGACCATTTTTGTGCAGACGACCTTGCCGCCGAGTTGTCAAGCGGTCCGAACCATGTAAGCCGCGGCACGGTCTACCGTACGCTGGCGCTGATGGAGGAGGCCGGGTTTGTGCGGGTTATTCGCGATACCGATGTGCATGCCCACTATGAACATACTTTCAACCACCCGAACCACGAACACATGATTTGTGATCAGTGCGGCGAGTTTATCGAGTTTTCGGACGAGAATCTTGCCAAGCTTATCGCTTCCGCCAGCCGGCAGCATAATTTTCTGGAGCGTACGCACCGCATCGTAGTGTTCGGTACGTGCGAGAAATGCCAGGGGGAATAGGTCTATTTCTTTTGGGTGGCCTGTCCGGAGTTTGCCGAAGAAGAGGCCATGGTTGCGTTGTATTCGCGCAGTTCGCAGGAAGGGCATTGGACTTTTTCGCCTTTGTAGACGACACAGTCGTGGTTGCCCGAACAGCCGGTTTGCTGTTTTCGCATTTTGTTGATCAGGCCCAGTATGCCCAGGGGAATGCCGGTGAGCACCAGTGCAAAGACAAATAGCGTAATGAATATCGTCACGTTTTATACCTGTTGATTTAGCCCCTCGCCAAACGGGGCAACACTTGACACTTAACCCTCCTGCGAATAATACTGCAACCTTTTGTTGGTGGAATGATTCGGATAGAACGCCATAACCCGATAGGCTTGTATTTATGAAGAAAAGAGAGAGAAAGCCCCGGCAGGAACGCCATGTGGGCGGATTCGACCATGCCTCGTCCAGCGCGGATTTCTATTCCGCCAGCCCGTCGGAAAAACCACTTGATGCCGATGGACGGGGTTCTGCGGCCAATCGTGTGCGTAGAACAGCGCGCCATCAGGCTGTCGAGGGGTACAAGGTTCAGAAAATCGATCCGCGGGAAAGACTGGCCCTGTTGGCGATCTTGAAATCAGCCATTATACTTGTATTGCTTTCGGTTGCATTTTTCTTTTTGTGGAAGGGGATCAAGCTCTATGAGGAGAGTATTTGGCTTGATCATGTTGAAGCTCCTGAAAAATCGCCGGTTCTTCAGGAAATTACGCTGGGCGAAGAGTTTGATATTCAGGACGAGAAATTACGCGAACAATTTGTGACGCGCATAGAACTATGGAAGGAAGCCGACCGGTTTGTGCGATCCGCCGATGCCCTGATGCAGCATAACAACTACGATCAGGCGATTGAAAAATGCCAGGA
>JBDLJW010000088.1:0-6904 GCA_039714135.1 Verrucomicrobiota bacterium | reverse complement strand
CCAATGATCATGATGACAGCTGCCAGCGCCTGCCCAACCGGGGTCTGGGGCGAGATGTCGCCATAGCCGACGGTGGTCAGTGTGACGATGGCCCAGTAGACGGACCGGGGGATGCTGGTAAAACCGTTGGCCTCGCCCTCAATGACATACATCAGCGAACCAACGATGACGACAATCGTCATGACCGCCACAATGAAAATACCAATCTTGCGGCGGCTGGCCACCAGCGCATTCATCAACAGATCGGCCTCTCCAACATACTGGGCCATCCTGAGCACACGAAAAATACGCAGCATGCGAAGCACTTTGATGACATCGAGGAACCGGGTGCCGGGAATGAAAAGACCAATGTAAAACGGAAGCACCGCCAATAGATCGACTGTGCCAAAAAAGCTGCGGGCATAGCGGACCGGATGCCGGGCGCAATAGAGGCGCAGGATATATTCAACAGTGAACAATACAGTGAATGCGGCGTTTAAAGGCAGCAACAGCGCTCCATATGAATCGCGGATGGAATGGACACTGTTGAGCATCGTCAGCCCAACGCTGACCATGATCGCAATAAACAGCAAAACATCGAATAGCTTGCCCGCCGGAGTATCGGTTTCGAAGATTACTTCATAGAGTTGGTTTTTCAGCTTTTGTCTACTCATGGTATTCACATCCTGCCGGAGTTATCTCTAGATGGTAGACTGGATACTCCAGGTTCTTCAAGTCCGCATAGCCGATTCCAACAGCGCAATCGCCAAGCCCGGAACCGGAAATCTTTGCACCGAAAACGTCGGGGTCGTTTTGGAGGGCATCGACAATCTCCTGCAACTCCGGTGTATTCACGCCCATCTCGGCCATGAGTTGCTGGTTGCGGTTAAGGATCTTGCCGAAGGCGGGAAAGTCGTGGTTCCGGAGGCAGGAAACCGCCGCCTCGACACTTTTGTCGATTTCGGAATAGATGCGCTCATATGCTGCAGGGTCAGCGGCACGTAATTGCTCCACCTTCTGTATGACTTCCGGTGTCGGGGTTTTATAGCCACAATAGACCGCGGTGAGCGGAATCGAAATTTCCACCGGCTTAAAATCCGGAACAGTGGAGTATCCCACAACACCGCCAAACACACTGGCCGCAAGATCGGCCCCGGACCCCCTACCCTGCACCTCATGCACGGTTTCAAGCGCGTTGAGAAACAATGCTTCGGGTTTTGGGGCTTCCCCCATGATCCACTGCATGAGTGCGGCATGGGTTGCGACCGTTACCGCTGCGGATGAACCAAAACCAATCTTTGATGAAAACCCGGAAACGATTGTCAGTTCAAACCCGGAAGGAATGTGCTCGGCCTGTTTCCGGATGGACTGAATCACAAAACGAAGCGAGGGATGATCGTTCAATTCCTTGAGCGGCGATTGATAGTTCCCGAGGTCGGAAACAATTTTCACCATGCCATCGGAGGAGGGAGAGAGCCGGACGGTAATCCGACGGTTGATTGCGCAGACAAGTGCGTGGTGGCCGTGGAGCACTGCATGTTCGCCGAGCAGCATCAGGCTGCCGGGTGCGGAAGTCGTAATGGTAAACACGTCCGCCATAGGTCTTCTATACGATGCGGGTGCCAAGGGGATCACCCCGGACGGGCGAGACAGGATAACCGTATTTCTCACAAAGCTCTGTCGGCTGGATGTTCGAAAAAACGAGCACGATGCCGCCGTTGTCACCAGAGACGGAACCTGCGCCGCAAACCTTGGCGGAACCGCCCCATGCCTCGATGTCGGCCGTGAAGCGCTGGACTTTTTCGGGAACCACGCCGATGGCGGAGAGCAGACGGTTGTTTTCCCGAACAAGCCAATGGAGCTTCTGTTCATCGTTGTTCAGAAGCGCTGTTTCAAAGGCGTTGGTGACATCCTCGAACTCGCTCCAGATTTCGCTGTTGCGGAAATTACGTTCGACTTCCATGACGCACTCGCCGGTGGTCGATTCGGGAATGCCGGTCTGAACCATGTACATTTTCATGCGGGGCAGCGAAACCGAACGGGCTTCGCCCTGCCGGAAGCAGGCGCACCCGCCGTGGAGCGAAATATAGGAATCCACCCCGCTCGGCTTGCCATGCTGCATCTTTTCGGCTTCAAGGCTGTATTCGTAGTACCACTCGGGTTTGAAGTCGACGCGCAGATAGTGGCCGATGGCGCGGATTTCGCTCAACACCGTGGCGGCGGACGACCCCATGCCACAGCCGACCGGAATACTGGAACGCAACTTGAGCACCAGCCCGGAATCGAGGGTCCGGTGCAATCCGTCAAGCGTGTTGATAAAAGCGAAGCGAAGCAGGTCGGCCGGAGCGGCGAGCACGTAGCCGATTCCTATTTCGCCACGCAAAAACTCACGGTATTTCTTTTCAACGCGCCGTTTCAGATCATGCAACGCCATGAGGGTAAAGGAATCGGCATCCTGTCCGCCAGCGAGATCGAATGAGATTTCATCGCTCGATTGCGGCGTCAGCTCGAACACGGCACTACGGTCGATCGCCATGGCGAGCGCGGGCTTGCCATAAACGACGGAATGTTCTCCGCTGAGAATCAATTTACCTGGTGCCACTGCTTTCATTCGTTAATCCACCAACGATTCATATTCACGCTTGTGCTGGCTGATGCCTAGGAACCGGAACGGCCCGGTCTTGTATTGGGGGAACACATATTCCCCGCCATCAGTCGGCACGCCATAATTGAATATGTCTTCGTATTGTTGATACGTCAGTTCGGTTCGATTCTCCAGTAAATTCCGGTGCGTATCCGCAAGGAGGAATTCGCGATATCCTGGCTGAACCACTCCACTAAAAAACTCGCCGACACATCCGGACCCATAGCTGTAAAGCCCGATTCGCTTACCAGTCAGATCCTCTTCCGCCGTATCCAGCAATGAAGCCAATCCCAGATACATCGACCCGGAATAGCAATTCCCTGTGATCCTGCTATAGCGAAGCGAATCATCCAGCAACGCGTGCAGTTTTTCCTTATCGATGTCGACTTTCGACTTTCGGCACAACTTCATGTGCGCCTTCTCGGCCATTTTGGTGAACGGGATATGATAGCAAAACCGATCGAAGTCAGAGAGCGAGCGACCCGACTCCTTTGCATACTGCTTCCAGGATTCAGCCAGCGCATGGATGTAGACCATGGTGGAATATTTTCCGTCAACCAGCGCTTCGGAGCGATAGTTTGGCCGCCAAAAGTCCATCACATCCTCGGTGTAGTAGCCACTCTCGGGATCGATGGACAGCAGTCTGGGATCAGCCGAAACAAGAATGGCAACCGCGCCGCAACCCTGCGTCGCTTCGCCGGGACTTCCTAGTTCATAACGCGCCACATCGGAAGCAATCACCAGTGCCTTCCGAGTCGGATTGCGGGCAACAAAGCCGATCGCCAACTGGATGCCGGCCGTGGCGGAATAGCAGGCCTGCTTCAGCTCGACGCAACGGCAGCGGCTGTTCATTTCCAGTAGCCCGTGCACATAAATGCCCGCCGCCTTCGACTGGTCTATTCCGCTTTCGGTGGCAAAGAGCAACAACTCGACATCTTCCAGATCGCCCGCCTGCATCAAGGGATAGGCTGCGCTGGCCGCAAGCGTTACCACATCCTCATCCGGGGGCGGTATGCCCATTTTTTCCTGCCCGATACCAATGTAGTATTTATCGGCATCGACCGAACGCGCCCCGGCCAGGGTTTTGAGATCCACGAAATAGTTCGAGGTATAAAAACTTATCCGATCAATGCCAATATTCATCAAGAATGAGCCCCTCGTTCCCCTTAATATCATCAACTTCCGCCGCTCCCATAAGGAACATTGCAATGGTGAACTCCCGCTTCAGTCGCCGGATCACCTCACGTACCGCATCAACCGACTCGCGTGCCGGATTCAGGAATGGACGTGCAATGCCACAAAGCGATGCACCTAGAATCATGCTCTTGGCCATATCGACCCCGTTACGGATTCCGCCGGAAGCAATCAGCTGCACTTCATGGCGATAGGGTTTCATCTGCCGCAGGGCAAATGGTGTGGGTATTCCCCAGTCGCTAAATAGTTCGCCCAGCTCCGGGGCATCGTCGCGCTTGCTTTCCACCATACTCCAGGATGTTCCGCCACAACCGGACACATCGACGTATTTGATGCCTGCCGCTAATAAATGTTCAACATCTTCCGGTGAAATTCCCGCTCCAACCTCTTTTATGACGACCGGCTTCTTCAACGTCTGGACAATCACGGCAATCTTGTTGCGGAGGCTGGAAAAATCGGTGTCGCCTTCGGGCTGGACCGCCTCCTGCAATGGGTTCAGATGGAGGCAGAGTCCGTCGGCATCGAGGACCTTCATAACCGCCTCGCAGTCGGCAAAGCCCATGTCATAGTTCAGCTGAACCGCACCCAGGTTTCCAAGCAACAGGGCCGTAGGAGCATGTTGCCGCAACTCGAAACTGGCCCTGGCCGCCTCATCCGAAAGAAAAATCCGTTGCGAACCGACAGCCAGGCCAACCCCCTCCGCCTCGGCGGCCTTGGCGAGATTCTGGTTGATCTTCACAAATTCATCGTCCGCCCCGCCCGTCATTGAAGAAATGAGAAGCGGGAAAGAAAAATCCTTCCCCATGAATTTCGTGGAAGGATCAACCTCCGACAAATTCAACTCCGGCAATGCCCGGTGAGTCAGGTGAATGCGATCAAAATAAGTTTTCCGGCGATCAACCTCTCCGCCTTCCGACACAATGTTGACATGGTCCAGTTTCCGCTGGTTTATCGATTTCATAATGGGCGGAACTCTATACCGTAACTCAAGCAGAAGAAACCCAAAACTCAACCCTTGCAATCCCCGAAAGCCGAACTATAGTTCGCGCTCCTCGACCCATGATAGATTCCGATCAAATAGAAACAGGTGGATTTGAGCACCGCTTTGGAGGGCTTTTCCGGTTGTACGGAAAAGCGGCCATCGACCTGTTGCGCCAAGCCCATGTCATGGTCGTCGGTGTCGGAGGAGTCGGCTCCTGGGTCGCAGAGGCGATTGCGCGCAGCGGCATCGGACGACTCACTCTCGTCGATTGGGACGACATCTGCTTCTCCAACATCAACCGGCAAGTCCATGCGATGACCAGTACCGCCGGACGCCCCAAGGTTGAGATTCTGGCAGAGCGCATTCACCACATCAATCCAGAGTGCAAAATCAACGCCATCCGCGAATTCTACTCCGATAAAAATGCCGACGAACTCATCACCACCGACCTCTCCTATGTCGTCGACGCCATCGACCGGAAAAATGCGAAAATCCACCTGATCACCCAGTGCAAGCAGGTGGGGGTTCCGATCATTGTTTCCGGCGGAGCCGGCGGACGAGTTGACCCTGCACAAATCCGCACCACCGACCTGCGCGACTCCTACAACGACCCCCTACTCGCCCATGTTCGCAAGCCGCTGCGCCGCAACCTTGGCATGCACGGCCAGCATAGGAAAAAGTTTCATATCCCCTGCGTTTTCTCCGCAGAGGAAATCCGCCCGCCACATCCCGGGGTCAACAGCAACAACCCGCTTCCCGACGCCAGCAACCACGCCTACGGAGCCGCTTCCTTCGTCACTGGCAGCTTCGGCTTCGCCATGGCCGCCCGCATCATCAACGACCTGACCCAGCCGCACGACGAAACCGGCAACTAGGCTCGCCTTCCACTTTGTTTGACTTCTCATAAAAAGTCCCCTAAACAATGAGCAACAGGTGAAAGAGATAAAGAGCCACTGCTCGCGCTGTTTTATGAAAAAAGAACTCCCGTCATACATCGCCAACCGTTTAAGCGTCGAAGATCTAGCCAGCTCGCGGGGACTTCTTCAATTGATTGACCGGCTGGGAATGGTGAGTCAACGGCAAGCCGCCGAAGAACTCGGCTTATCGCCCGGCACCTGCAACCTGCACTTCCAGAAGCTCGAACACATGGGATTAATCCATCGTGCCGCGGAAGTAACTGGACGGGGACGTTCCACCATTCAGTGGGAAATCGAACAGAAAAAAAACGCCTGCATCGAAATCGTATTCGACGTTCCCTTTTTCCTCGCAACCCTAACCGACTTTAAAGGCACGCTTCTGCTGTCCGAGCGCGAAGACCTGAGCGGACTGGACAATGCAGAGGAGCTGGAAAAACTTATCGACCGCTTCATCGGCAAAGCGAAACAACTGGCCAAGGAATCTTCAATCTCCATCCGGCAGGTTTTTCTGGGACTCCCCGGCATTCTCGATCCGACCCATAGCAAGGTGCTTCAAGCAGTCAACTTTCCGGTTCTCGAAGGCGTCGACTTCAAGGCACTGACGAGTGAACGGCACGACCTGCCCTGCCAATGCGGCTGCCTCGGAAAGGCCTTCTACCATGGAGAAATAGAGCCCTTCTCCCCCGACACACGTTCCATGGTTTTATTCTGGGACCTCGGAATCGGTGTTGTTGCAGGTGTCGGGGAACGGATCATTTCCCACGACAATGGGGATTTGGCACTATCAGAACTTGGGCATGTGCGGATTGTGAAAAACGGCAACATATGCCATTGCGGTCGAAAAGGGTGTCTCGAGGCCTATGTCGGTGGACAGGCCATGATCGAAAAACTCGACCGAGACGACATAACCAGCCTAAACGACCTCCTGCTCGCCATCACGACAGGAGACGCCGAAGCCTTGAAGGTGGCAAACGATGCCGCACGCACACTTGCACAAAACCTCTGCTGGCCCATCCAAGTAATGGAATGCGACAGGCTGATTATCAGCGGGCCACTTTCTCCCATCTTCGAGTATGTGCGTCCGGCCATAATCGAAGGTCTCGGCAACCTATTCTCCGACGAAGAAATTGCCCAGCTCAACCCGCAGGCAAGCAACGACCCGCAATTGGCCATGCAAAGAGGTGCCGC
>JBDLJW010000087.1:0-7050 GCA_039714135.1 Verrucomicrobiota bacterium | reverse complement strand
AAATAGTTGTCGACATTGAGAGCCTTTAGCTTTTTCCCCTGCGCGGAAAGCTGCTCCTCCATCTTGATCGTGGTGGTGGTTTTCCCGGAGGAGGAAGGACCTGCCACAATGATCAGCCGCACATCGTCGCCATGCTCCAGTACCATACGACCCGCCGCGCGGCATTCGTTGGCATAGCGTTCCTCGCACGCCGCCACCAATCCGGAATATTCCCCGCGCTCGATGATCCGGTTGATTCCTTCAATGGACTCGCAACCATGTTCGATATTCCAGCGCAACACTTCGTAGATATGCTTGTATGGAATATTATCGGTAGCTTCAACCGCGCCGCGCTGTACCTCGCGTATCTCGGTGCGCTTGTGGCGATAGATGATGTAGGCACGGGCGGTTTGAATGTGCCCGCTCTCCATCAGGACGGATTCGACGATATCCTGAAGATCCTCGACGGTAGGAATCTGCTCGGCATAGCTTTCCGCCGCACGTTGTTCCACTATCAAGGAAAGGCGTTCCGCCTCTTCAAAGCCAAAGCCGCCGATCGATGCGGCGGCTTTGAAGATGGCGTTGGCAATCCGGTTCCGGTCGTAGGGAACCAGTTGTCCGTCGCGCTTGATAATGGTTTTGATTTTCCAGGAAAGCGCCATGTTTATTCGCCGTCGAGGAATCCCTCCAGCTTGCGGATACGGGTCGGATGGCGCATTTTACGCAGCGCTTTCGCTTCGATCTGACGAATACGTTCGCGGGTTACGTTGAACTTGCGGCCAACTTCCTCCAGCGTGCGCGGATAGCCATCGACCAGCCCGAAGCGCAACGTGAGCACCTCCTGCTCGCGGGAAGTGAGGGTTTCAAGCACGTCGCCGATCTTTTCCTTAAGCAGACTAAAGGCGGTCATTTCATCCGGCTTCTCGGCAGCTTTGTCCTCGATAAAGTCGCCAAAGTGCGTGTCGTCGCTGTCGCCGATCGGACTCTGCAGCGAAATCGGCTGCTGAGCAATCTTGAGGATGGCGCGAACGCGCTCAACGGCCAGCCCCATCTCCTCGGAGAGCTCGTCCGGCGTGGCTTCGCGGCCGAATTCCTGAAGCAACTGCTTCTGGATGCGCATCAACTTGTTGATGGTCTCGATCATGTGCACCGGAATACGAATCGTGCGCGCCTGATCGGCAATTGAACGGGTGATCGCCTGACGAATCCACCATGTGGCATAGGTACTGAACTTGTAGCCGCGGCGATACTCGAATTTTTCCACGGCCTTCATCAACCCCATGTTTCCTTCCTGGATGAGGTCGAGGAAGGAGAGCCCGCGGTTGGTGTATTTCTTGGCGATACTGATCACGAGGCGCAGGTTGGCCTCGATCATTTCGGTCTTGGCCTTGAGTCCCTTGCGCAACCAGATGCGCAACTCCTTATGCTGCTGCATGAACTCGCGATGGTCGATCTGGAGGTAGGATTCCAGCTCGCGGATCTCCTTGCGGACATTGCGAAGGTCAGTGGCGGCGCTCTTGGCCCGGCTCTTCTTGAGACGATCCACCTCTCCGAGCAGGTGCTTCATCTTGCTGTGCTGCTTGTCGACGGAGGGAATGATGTCCTCAATCGCCTTTTGCTTGAAGTGCAACTGTTTGTAATAGTCGGAAAGACGTCCTTGCGCCTTTTCAAACATTTTTTCAGCCTTCTTCTCTTCGGCACTGCCCTTTTTGGCCTTCTGCCGATCCTGAAAATATTGCAGCTTCAGCTTACCATTGCGCTCTATGCCCTTGAGGACCTTTGGCAAATCATTGAAATAGTCTTCGCGACATTCGACGTGCTTGTCGGAAATAATACGGTCGAAGCGCTCCTTACCGAGCTCCAGACGCTCAATCACCCCCAGGTAGGCATCAGTAGCGCAACCGAGGCGGTTGAACATGCCCGTTGTGGCAATCTCGGCCTCCTCGATGCGCTTGGAAATTTCGACTTCCTGTTCGCGGGTAAGCAACGGAACCTGCCCCATCTGCTTGAGATACATCCGGACGGGATCGTCGAGCACGTCGCTACGGGCACTTTGCTTGTCGGCCTGCTCTTTTTCCATGCGGGCCTGATATTCCTCCACATCATCCTGGCGGATGATATCGATCTCCATACTCTGGAGAAGCGCAACGACTTTATCGATGTCCTCCACCACGACCATGTCTTCCGGGAATGCCTCGTTGATATCCTCGTAGGTAAGGAATCCGTGATCGGAAGCCAGAGCCATCAACTCCTTAATCCGATCGTTACGCTCTTCGCGATCCATCAAGGAAACAGCATTCAACTCTTCTTCCACCGCCGGGGAAATCTTCGCATCACCTTTCCCGACAGCAGCCTTGGCCGTTGTTTTCTTGGCTGGCGTCTTCTTGGCCGGAGCCTTCTTTGCAGATGCTTTTTTTGCCGCGGATTTTTTTGCAACCTTCTTGGCCGGCTTCTTCACTATCTTTTTTCCGGGAGCAGCAGCCTTTTTAGCTATTTTAATGGGGGCCGCATCCTTAACTGCAGCCTTCTTCGCAGATGCTTTTTTTGCCGAGACCTTCTTCGCCGGCGCCTTCTTGCCGGACACTTTTTTCTTCGAGGTGGTCTTTTTCTTCGCAGTACCCATGGGGCTCCTTATTTACAAAAACACACAATCCACCCATTATAAGCGGAAAACCGGGAAATTAATAGCAACTGTCCCCTACCCGTCAATGCAAATTGATAATTTATTGAATTCTCTCCCTATTTTTCAAAGTCGAATAAAACAACTAAACGATCTGCCCCGTGGCTTGGCCAACGAAGGAACCATCTGCATCACACACTTATTTCGCTTGCAGATTTCCTGCCAAAAAAACACTATTTCCGAATGAATTTCATTTTCCAATCATACCCGGCCCACCCATGGCTTTCCGAATGGACCTTCGAACCGCGGGGATGCGGAACAACCTTCCGCGAAAAAAATGCAGGGTATTTCTTTCATTCTCTAAAAACCGCTGGACGCATCTGCCCCAACCTCGAAGAGCATGAATGGTCGCTTCAGATTCCCATCCCGCAAAACAGCCGCATCAATATGCTGTTCAATGGATTTTGCGGATATTTCGAAAAGAAGAAGTCCACCCATTCCGCCGAAGTCATTGTTCCGGAACCCGGCGTACTATGGGGCCGTTTTTCCAACATCCCCGCCCCCGTCCTCCTCTCCGATATTCCGCCCGCCGAAATCGACGGATTCCAATGGTTGGAAAGCGATGAAATCCCCGCCCTGCTCGCCGTCCGCGGCGAAACCTTCTGCCTTGTGACCAAGGCACACATCTTTTCCGATGCCGCCCGTTTGGCAGAAAGCTATCTGGCAAAGGATTTTGAAACAAGCTTGTCAAATGAGCTTGAATACCGATCCGAAGCCATAAATCTTATTGAACAACTGAAGCATCATGATGCACTTACCGTCATCAGCACCGAATGCATGATGAGGGCCCTACGCCCCCCGGAAGGCACCATCCCCGGCATTTGGAGTCAATCGCCCGCAGCGGACACCCCTCATTCCGATGCCAATGAACTCCATACTCTTGCACTCGCCTGGCGGCACATCGACACTGAAACTGCGGAGAATCTCGTACGCACCACCTTGAATCTGCAGACCAGCTCCGGAGCCATTCCCGTAGCCTACTCGCCAAAAGAGACGTTTTCCATACTGGAAGCCCCGAAGCCACTCATGGCCAAGACTGCCGAAAAGGTTTGGCTGGTTCGCAAGGACCCACAATTTCTGAACGACATCATCCAACCTCTACGCCGGCATCTGCAATGGTTGCTGCACCACTTTGACCCCAAACATCGAAACCTGCACTGCTGGCAAAACAGCAAGGAGCCGTTTGTTCCGGAGACCTACGAAAGCGACCTCGCCACAGCCGATCTCGCCGCTTTGCTGCTGACCGAAATCGAGGCATTGAACCATCTCAGACAGGCTTCGCCGCTTCATGCGGATCTCCCCGCCTTTTTTGAGGAAGAGCGAGATGCATTGGAACACAACCTGCAAACCCAGTTCTGGAACGAGGAGAATAGAACGTTCTGCAATGCCATCACCCGCGGGAAAATCTTGCAGGTAGAAGGGTTTCTCCTGCTTATTCCCCTGCTCTGGGACAAACTGCCTGCTCGACAGCGGGATCTAATGGTCGACCGGATCAAAGAGTCTGAAAGGTTGCCTGGCGATATCAGCTTGCTTTCATGGCGAAAGTCAGCAATCAACAACCAATCATTCCCTCTTCTCCAGCAGCAACTTGCCCTGGAAACACTCAAGACGGCCGACCCCCACGGAACACTAACCAGCGGCTTTACAAAGCTTTCCCTCCAAGGCCTTATCGAATGGCACTCCTTGTCGATCGAGGAACAAGGCACATTGCAAATCGATCCCATCACGGCAGCCTTTATCATAAACCTACAGGGAACAAACCACCATCCCCGGAAAGCAAAGGGGCCTATTTCCTCGCTGTTCGCCAAAATACTAAAAAAAGCCAAAGCCGACTGGTTGGATGCCGCCATTATTGCCGCCGTTCTGCTGGGCATCATTACCATTCGTACTATATACGGGCAACTCCGCAAACCGCCTCCACTGATCTCTCTCGAAACAAAAATGAACAGTGCCTACACCAGAAAAGACGCCCAGGGAACCATCGAGACAGGCTTGATAATCATCAAGTATTATCCGGATCAATCGGCAAAGGCCAAAATGCTGACGGCAAATATCCTGCTTATCGTCGAAAACCAGTACAAGGAAGCGGCGCTCCTGCTTACCGATCTCCGCAAGGAATATCCCGACAGCCCCGGCCCCATGATTGCGCTTGGGCTGGCCCACCAGTTGCAAGGAAACTTTGAGGACGCCGAAAAGGTCTATGCCGAATTCACCTACCTGTTTGGCGAAATATTTCCGGAAATCACAGGTACACTGGAAAAACACCGCCTGCTAATGCAGGAAGGATTCCGAGTTCCTCCAAAGTGGCGTGAAATTTATCGATATCAACTGATGCATGAACTATAGTCGCGCATTCTTGAACATATACATCCAAAGGTTTCAAACGATGAAAAAAATACTATTGCTGGCATTCAGCGTATCCGCCCTTCTGCTGGGCGGATGCACCGACAAAACCGAAAAAGATGCGAAGCCCACCTTCATGTTTTGGTGCTTCCGCAAGGAAGTTGTATCGTCCGAATATCGTGTTCCGAACATGAAAACCCCGGCCTCGGCAGCTTATATTCAGTCTAAACTCAAAGCCATACCGGGAATCGTGGATAGCTCTTTCGATATTGAAAAACGGATCCTCACGGTAAACTACAAAAGCAGTACCATCCGCGCAATGAACATCGAAGAAGGCATCGCCCTTGCCGGATTCGCCGTCAACAACCGCCCCGCCAACCCCAAGGCCAAACTTCCCGAAGGACTGGAATAGCATGAAAACCTCCACGTCTTCCATCCCGCTCGCCGAACAGAAAAAAGATGCAATCATCGCCTTTTGCTCCGGGTCGGAAATACTGCTCCCCCCGGGAAACACCACGCTCAAGAAGCAGGCTTCCGGATACATAAAGACCTCGGCCTTTAAAGGACAAGCCGGACAGGTCGCCATCTTTCCGCTTGAGGGGAAAATTGCTGCCGGGCACCTTATCGTTGCCGGGATAGGCGAAACCAAGGACTTCCACAATGGACTGCTCGAACAAGCCGCGGCAGCAGCCATCCGAGCCGGACGCTCCGCCGGGATCAAATCGTTTGCAATGGCTTCCACCATCAAGCTCAAGGGCTTGCCCGAGGCCGACTACCAGCTCCTCGCCGGGCGCGGCGCCGCCTGGGGGACCTATGAGTTCTCCACCTTCAAATCCGACACTAAAAAGAAGGTCGCCCCCTCCCTCGTCTTTGCCGGCACCCTAAAGGATCGCACTGCCATCAAAGCCGTCGAGGCCCAAGGCGCATCGTTGCTTTCCACTGCCGACCTCGCCAACCTCCCCGGCAACGAAGCCCCTCCGGCAAAAATTGCCGACTGGGCAAAATCCATGGCCAAGAAAAACGGATTATCCTGTCAGGTTCTCGGAAAAACCGAGCTCGAAAAAAAGGGTTGCGGGGCCATCCTCTCCGTCGCCCAGGGTAGCGCACAGGATGCAAAAATGATCATCCTCAAACACGCCGGAACCGACAAAAAGGCCAAGCCCGTCGTACTTGTCGGAAAAACCGTCACCTTCGACTCCGGCGGAATCTCGCTCAAGCCCGGCAAGGGAATGGGCTGGATGCGCTATGACAAATGCGGCGGCATGGCCGTACTTGCCGCCATGCAGATGGTCGCCCGCATGAACGTCAAAACCCCCGTGGTCGGAATCCTTGGCGCCGCAGAAAACATGCCCGGCTCCACCGCCACCCGCCCCGGCGACATTATCAAGGCCCATAACGGGAAAACCATCGAAGTGCTCAACACCGACGCCGAGGGCCGCCTCGTGCTGGCCGATGCCCTTGGCCTCGCTGCCGGCATGAAACCTGCCGCCATCGTCGACCTCGCCACCCTCACCGGTGCATGCATCGTTGCACTGGGCCACTCTGCCGCCGCCGTACTGGGAAACGACCAAAAACTGATCGACAAACTGATCGATTCCGGTGCAACTGCCGGCGAACGGCTCTGGCAACTGCCGTTGTACAAGGACTATTCCGACGACATGAAGTCCGACTTCGCCGATCTCTCCAATCTCTGCAAATCCGGAGGAGCCGGTACAGCAACCGCCGCCGCCTTTCTTCAGGAATTCGTCCCGAAAGATGTTCCTTGGGCACACCTCGATATTGCCGGAACCGCATGGTACGAATCGGCCAAGCCCCATCAGGCCCCCGGAGCAACCCTTTTCGGCGCGCGCCTGCTCGCACAATGGATCGCTGGACAAGGTTAGTTGATTATGGAATTCGACTGGCAGTCGATCGCTTCGCTTGGAATCTATTCTCTGGCGGGGGTGCTTTGTCTTGTCGGCTTCGTTCTTTCCTGCCTGTCGCTCTCCGGCACTTGGCTGGTGCTGGCCGCGACCGGCCTCGTTGCATGGACGCGCTGGCCTGAATTC
>JBDLJW010000086.1:0-7228 GCA_039714135.1 Verrucomicrobiota bacterium | reverse complement strand
TCAACCCCACAGGTTGTCAGGATAGATTCCGGCATCAACAAGGGCACGAATTCCGGCCATAACCTGCGGCTTGTCTTCCGAATAGGTGACACCCATCCATTTTTCATTGGATGGAAGCACATCAACAGCCGAATCACCGTCTTTGATCATTTTGTCGATCACTTCGGGAAGCAGGTATTCGCTTTTGAGCTCTCCGCCCTCGCGCTGAAGGAAGTCAACAAAACCGCTTTCAAGGAAATCAAACAGCTTGGGCGTGAATCCCCAGGCATTCATGGAAACCATGTCTTCATCGCCCATGTCTTCGAGCCCGGCATCGGTCTGATAGCGAATAACACCGTCTTCTTTGCGCTCAATGTTGAACCGCTCTACGACCGTAGTAAGTTTTTCGCCCTGCACATCGCAATACCCGCGAGCCACACCGCCAAATGTGGAAAGGGTGTTTTTAATGTAGAATCCGACCATTGAAAAATCGGTGCTGTCTACATCGGTGGCCGCCAGCTTTTTCCCAATGACGTCGAGAGATTCACGCCCATAGAAATCATCCGCATTGATGACGGCGAAGGGCTCTTTGACCACCGACTTGGCCATAAGAACAGCCTGTCCGGTTCCCCACGGCTTGGTGCGTCCTTCGGGAACAGAAAAACCTTCAGGGATATTATCCAAGGTTTGGAAAACGTATTCTACATCAACCTGCCCTTCGAGCTTGTTGCCGATCGCTTCTTTGAAGTCGGCTTCAATATCAGGGCGAATAATGAAGACGACCTTGCCGAAACCGGCGCGGATCGCGTCATAGACAGAGTAGTCCAGAACGATTTCACCGGACGGCCCAATCGGGTCGATCTGCTTAAGTCCGCCATAGCGGCTCCCCATTCCGGCGGCCATAATTACGAGAGTAGGTTTCATAACGTCATTCCTTATTTGGAGAAAAATTTAATGGTTTCTTCGAGTCCTTCGTCAAAGCTGGAGGTCGGCTGGAAGCCGGCAGCCTTGATCTTATCTACAGACGCCATGGAATGCTTCACATCCCCTGCCCGCTCTTCGGCATATTCGATCTTCGAGGATGACCCCGTCAATTCAACGATCTTCTTTGCCAGATCATTGATGGTTTGGCGTCCCCCATAGGCCACATTGAAATACCCGGGTTCGGTATCGTTCATCGCGAGGAAGACATTGGCGGCAACAATATCTTTGACGTAGATAAAGTCGCGGGTCTGCTCGCCATCGCCAAAAATAGTAATGGTTTCGTTCTTAACCGCCTTGTCGATAAAGATCGGCACTGCGGCGGCATAGGCACTCTTCGGGTCCTGACGCGGACCGAAGACGTTGAAGTAGCGCATGACGCCGGTTTTCAGTTTTCCTTCGCGAGAGAACATTTCGCAATAGTATTCCCCATCGAGCTTGGTAATGGCATATGGACTTTTTGGCTCTGGCAGCATGGTCTCGACTTTGGGAACAACCGGGTTGTCGCCATAGTTTGCGGCGGAGCTGGAGAAACACATTTTCTTCACCCCGGCCTTGGCCGCCTCTTCGAGAACCACCAGCGTTCCGGTGGTGTTGATATCAACGCACTCAATCGGTTTTTCCATTGATTCAGGCACACTGATCATTGCTGCCATATGGAAAATATAATCCACGCCTGCAACAGCTTTCCGCACGGCCTCGCGGTCGGTGATGGAGCCTTCGATGAACTCATGCTCCAGTCCTTCGAGGTTCTTAAGATAGCCAGAGCGCAGATTGTCGAGTACGCGCACCTCCGCCTTGCCCTGAAAATGTTCAACAATGTGGCTGCCGATAAATCCGGCACCGCCTGTAACCAAAACCCTCATTATTTTCCCTCCACGATTTTATGCATGGCTTCCATCTGCTCTTCCATCGACTGGATCATCTTGAACTGCTTGCGGCAACGGTCGATGTTCTGCCCCTCCCGATGCGTCTTGAAATAAGTATCCCCTTGAAGATAGTCGGTCAGGAAACGCAAGCCGATATTAAAGGTGATGAGTTTCCCGGCGAAGGGAAGCAACTCCTTTTCCTTCGGGACGAGGAAGCCCGATGCCGTTTCGAGATATCCATTCACCAGTGCCTCGAAATAGTCGATGTCCATCCGGATCTTGGACGTATCCGGCTCGTCCTCGGCGGCGGTCGTGGTCGTGGTGCGCACCATGTCGCCAAAGTCGTAGAGTACCGTTCCGGGCATCACGGTATCGAGGTCGATCACGCACATCCCCTTCCCTGTTATTGTATCGATCAAGACATTGTTGAGCTTGGTATCGTTATGCGTTACGCGCTCCGGCAGTTCGCCGGATGCCAGCAGGTCGAGCACGGTATCCACGATTCCCTCGCGCGCCGTTGCAAACTCAATCTCGGCCTTCACATCCGCCGCACGGTTGAAGGCATCGGCTTCGATGGCTTCCAACAAGGTGTCGTAGCGCGAGCGCGTGTGGTGGAAATTCGGAATGGTGTCGTGCAAACGGCCGGGAAGATCGCTCAGCTGGCACTGAAACTCGCCAAAAGCCTTGGACGCCTCGAAAGCCTGCCCCGTGTTTTCCACTACATCAATCCCCACCGCCCCCTCGACGAAGACATAGGTGCGCCAATAGTCCCCCTCGTCATCCTGATAATAGTCTTTCCCATCGATTGTCGGGATCAATGTCAATACCCTGCGGTCTAGTTCGCTTGCCCCCGCGGCCTCGAACTTGGCGCGCTGGTGGCGGGTCACACGGCCAATGTTATCCATCAACGCAGGAACATCCTTGAAAATGTTATGGTTTACCCGCTGGTGAATATAATGCACCTCCCGGCCATCTTCCTCATAGACCACCTTGAAGGTGTCATTGATATGCCCCGAACCATACGGCTCTTCTCCCACATATTTTCCCGGACACTGAAAGGCGGCGGCGACTTTGTTAAATTGCTTCATAATCACTCCGTTGGGTTGTTTCGCTTTTGCTTAAGCTGTATTGCCAAATGGGCATTTCCCCACAGCCCGACAGCTTAGTTTGACTCATCAAATCAGTGTGGTTATGCCGATTTTCAGGGGGCGCAACAAGAGAAATATATTGAAAACTGCAACGCAACAATTGATCGCCAACACGCGATAACAGAACTTGTCAAAACCAAGGTTGCCTCGAGATGCAAGACCGTATAACTTCCCCGACCTATGCGACTAATTGACGAAATCCTGGAACCGTATGCAGAACTGGAAGCTTCGGTTCAGCAGCTCATGGCACAACTGATCGGCGAAACCTGCGGGATGTGCACGGCCTGCTGTTGCCGCGCAGATATCTGCGAGGAGGTGAATGAAAGCGCCTTTCTCTCCCTACTGCTAGATCATCAGGAACTTTCCCCCGACAACATGGATGATCGCTATGGGTGGCTTGATCTCCATGGCTGCTCTCTTGAATATGGCCGGCCGCCGATCTGCTACGCCTATTTTTGCGACGAGCTGCTCGCCCGATTGCCTAACGATGAATCACGCTTTGCCATCCAAACACTTGGCCGATTGATAAACCACATTGGACAAAACACCCTTGGAGACTGGCATCTCGTGGAAATCATGAATAAGGAAGATCTTGAAAAAGTCGATCCTGATCCCCTCCAGCAAAGACTGGAAGAGGCGCAAACTGCATTTGAGGTGATCGAAGAATATACCCAAACGGGGCGCCTCTCGGCAACTGGCCACAAGATCCTGTCCAGCATCTCGACCGACGACCCATAGCCGGGGCAGTGACGCACCTAAAAAAGGTGCCGTATGAGAAGGTAGAACCCCACGTCGGGGGTGGCATCTGTTACCAATTGCTCCGATATGCCGAAATCAACCGATACCCTGCTCGGAAGATACAGAGTACCGCCCGAAAGCAACTGCATGGAGGAACCCAGCTGCTTGAGTTCGCTGTGGTAGAATGCCGAATGCATATCCAACTGCAGCTTGAGTCCGAGAAAATCCCAAACAAGCCAATCAAGGGATGCACCGCCATAACCGGCAAAGTTTCGTTGCTTGCCCTGCAACACCTCGCCTTCTCCCATGTAGATCATGCCAAGATGGGAAGCGAATACCATATTCCAGCGATTTAGCGTTTGATAGTCGCTATAGGCCAACCCCACCGACATATCCATGCCACCGCTTCCCAACAGATAATCGGAATTGCCCGTGGGCAGTTTGAGCAACGATCTGAGCGCAAGATGCCGCTCCGAACGGAGCTCTTTCCCAACCAAAGGAACTGCAGCTGTAAGGCGCACATCCCCCAGCCCGGAGTGCTTTTCCTTCATTGAATAAATGGTGGTTCCATTTTCATCGACTTGATAGAGAATCTGGTTTTTTTCGAACAGCTCCTGCCGATTATTGGGGAAGCCCACCATTTTATGATAGTTGCGAATGACAGAATCCAGATAACCGCCGCCATGCTCAACCAATGGAACATCGACACCCAGCTCCAGCGACTCGAAAAGCCCGTAGCGGATCTTGAGAGTATATTGTGTCGTTTCGCCATCCCAAACAATGGATTCGCCATTGGGTGCATCGCTTTCGATGGCATTATTGGAAACAAAATAAAGAAAACCGGCATCAAACCTTCCCTTTGGCGTGATGGTTCCCGGTTCGGCCTTGGGCAAACCGAAAATCTGCACGAAAGGGTTTTGGTTTGCAACGTAGACGGGAACGGCGCGTTGCCCGGCACAGGCAAAAGAACCCATGCCCATCACGAACAGACCAAGTAGCAGTATGCGGAAAAATCCACGTTTAAACATAGCGCAAAGAGTATCGAATTAATTGCAAAGATCAATGAGTTATGCAGATTGCAAAGGGCGAAAGAATCGCTATTCTTCAGCCCTCTTAGAAAAATCGAGGTTTTTTCCTGTGAACAAAGTTAAAATGCCCAGTCTCTTCCACACGACCCTGCGGATTGTTGTTGCCTGCACTCTGACAACAGCTGCGTCTGCCCAGACCAACTCCTATGCGGATCCTTTGCGGCCAACAAATTCATATTGGAAAGCACTGCAAATCGATCCATCCACCTACGAAAGCCCCTACAGCGTTGCCCTGTTCAAACCCCAGAACGGCGAGGACGGCGCACGGCTCTGGTCGCAGACCAAGTCGGTGTTTTTCTATGGTCTTGGAGTGGTTGGTGTATTGGCCGCACTACCGGAGTCGGCCACAGGTTGGGAGCCGGAATCCGATATTTTTGCAAAATGGGTGGATAATGTGAAGAGTGGCCCCGTCTGGGACCGCGACAACTGGGCCTACAACTATATCGGCCACACCTACTCTGGCGGAGTCTACTACCAAGTGGCGCGAAAATCCGGTTATCGGCAGTGGGATTCCTTTGTCTATTCCTACCTGATGTCCACCTTCTACTGGGAATATGGAGTGGAGGCCTTCGCCGAAAAACCTTCGATCCAGGATTTGGCGATCACTCCGGTCCTGGGATGGGTCTACGGGGAATGGGCCTACCAGACCGAGATAGGGATAAGGGAGCAGGATAACAAGGTTCTAGGCTCGAAAACCCTCGGCGGCATTTCCCTGTTCTTCCTCGACCCGATCGACACCTTGGGGCGCGGCGTAAACCGGATGGCGGGTCGGCACTGGGTCAAGTCGGGCTACGGCTATTTCACCTATACCGCCGCACCGACGGAAACAACTACCGACCATACCGTCTATCTCAACATGAACTTTCCCATTGGCGGCCCCGCCGGGCCCAGTGGGCCAGACTCGGACAAGGCAACCATCCGCTTCGATAACCGCGACGATCCGGTCGACACCGGGATCGTCGGCTTTGCCATTGGATCCGGGCATACCATTTTGGATGAAAAATGGGAAATGGGCGACGGCTCCTATACCAAGTTTTCCATCGGCCTCTACTTCACTCCCCGTTTTTCCACCCGCGTTGCCTATTCGCTGGGCAAGGTGGAGGACACCACCATCGGCGAGGACATCTTCTACGAAAACTACAGCCTCGATGCCCAGTACTACTTCAACTCCAAGCGAAAGCTACGCCCCTACATCACCGCCGGCTTTGGCGAGCAACTGTGGGAGAAGGAGCGCGACACAAAAAGCTTCCAATGGAACGCGGGGATTGGCCTGCACTGGCAACTCCACCGCAAGTGGGCGCTTCAGGCCGACTGGATCAACTACTACGGCCACGACGAGGAAACCTACGACCAAAACCTGAACGCGAGCCTGGTCTACCGCTTCGGACACGGGGAGCACGCCGACTGGTAATCGACCGCAAAACTTCCGCGAATCGAAAAATATACAGCAGGAGAAACAGAATGTCAGCACGACTGCAAATCATCCTCATTGCCTTCGGCCTGTTTTGCACGCAAAGCCAAGCCAAATGGTGGCAGAAAAAAAGCGATTCCACGCCAGCCGGGAAAACCAAATCGGCAGAAGCCGAAACAACGGTTGCAAACGGAATGACCGAACAGGATCTGATTGCCGTGCTCGGCGAACCCAAAGGCATCATTTCCGGAGGGTCGAAAAAGACGCTGATGTATGATGGCGTCCAGATTGAGATACTGAATGGCCGCGTGGTCAACCTGCCCGCCGACTTCTCCACCCAACTCAAAGAGGGGCAAAAGGAACAGGAAAAAAAAGAGTCGTTCTGGGCCAGGCAAAAGAAAAAGGGGCTTGTCCTCCATGGTGGCGACTGGATGAAACCGGCTGAAAGAAAAAGACGCCAAACATCCCCGGCTCCGGCAGTCCGCAAGCCCGCAAAAAAGATCAACGCTCCCAGCCGCTATGTCATGCGGGGCAAAGACAACCGACCGATCGACCACAGCCGCTATGTCCGCAGGGGCCAAGTGACCGTGGTGGACTTCTATGCGGATTGGTGCGGCCCATGCCGCGCCTTGGCCCCGGAACTCGACAAGCTCATCAAAAACCACAAGGGAGTGGTGTTGCAAAAAGTCAACATCGGTAATTGGGGATCGAGCGTGGCAGAACGCTACAACGTGACCAGCGTCCCGAACGTGCGTATATTCGACCGCAACGGGAACATGGTTGCGCCACCCACCTCCAGCCTCCGGACAATCGACGCGAATATTAAGCGCGCAAAAAAACAGTAGCGGAAGAAGGTCCTGACATCCCGGTGAAAAATATATTGAAATATATTGAACGAATTATTTACAAGCGCACCACAGAGAGATACTTGTACAACAACACATCGGGGTGATGTGTATCAAAATCAGGAGATATGAAAATGGCTGCAAAGAAAACAGCGAAAAAGGCACCGGC
>JBDLJW010000085.1:0-7237 GCA_039714135.1 Verrucomicrobiota bacterium | reverse complement strand
TTTGCTGGAACTCCGCATGACGCTGGGCGAATGCAATAAATTCCGTGGTGCAGACTGGTGTGAAGTCAGCCGGGTGCGAAAAAAGCACCAGCCACTTACCGCGATAGTCTGACAACCTCTTCACGCCGTGAGTGGTGTTGCTCTCGAAATCGGGCGCCATCATATTAAGGCGAGGCATCGTAGTGTTCATTTTGTTTGTATCTTCTGACATTTCAGTCTCCTGATGTTGTTGCGATTGATGGAGCAATGATAGAAAAAGAAAAAACAAAAACGAAATCAAATATATTAAAGCTATCAATAACCATAAACTATCAGCGGGCCTATCATAATAGCTTGCTCTGCTTTCTGAATGAATGACGGTTCCATCCCAATCCTTTAGACCACCCTCTCACCACGACCGTCGAGTTGCTAAACAGCCATGCGGAAATGAGGGCTGCAAGTATCTGCAAATGCATGGTCAAATTATGGGTGCTCAAAAAAAACCGATTGACTATCGGTCTTTTGTTTCTGGATAATGCCTAGATTCTATCAGTCTGGGGATATTCATCGTGTCATCCATCGCAAGACCTTACCTGGGATCGCTGGAACTTGCCGTGCTCGAAGAGCTGTGGGCAAAGAGTGGGCTAGATGCCAAGACCTTGCACCGAAGTATTGGCAAGCGTAGGGGCATCTCCTTGAACACGGTGCAGTCGACCCTGGAGCGGCTCTTCCGCAAGGGTTTCCTGGCACGGGAAAAGGTCAGCCACGCCTTCCTGTATACGCCGGCGGTGAAGCGCGAGGAGCTGATGAGGCAGTTGATTGGAGAGGTGGTCAAGACTCTCTCGGATGGACGCCCGGAACCGATGCTCGCGACCTTTGTTGACCTCGCCGCAAAGGTGGACGAGGACAACCTGGTGCAGCTGGAGAGGCTCATCGCTGAGCGCCGCGCAAAAGAGGAGAAGGAAACGTCGTGACCCCTGGCATCGGCACCATTGCATCCGCCATCCTGGTCTTTGCGGGGGGCAGCTTCCTCGTGGCAGCGATTATTGCAGCGCTTTACCCAGTAACCCAGCGCTGGATACTTGGACGCCATCCAGGCACTCGGGCAGGGCTGCTACTCGTCCTGGCGTGTGCACCGGCTGTTGTCGCACTCGTGCTGCTGATGCTGACGTTGTCCCCATCGCTGATCCATTACCTGGGGCTCGGTTCAGATCATTGCCAGGCCCATGGACATCATGCCCACTTCTGCCTGATCCACACGCCCTTGTTGGCGGGAACCAGTCTAGAGAGAGCGATTCTTTCTGTTGCCGGAATTGCCATGCTTATACTCTTCGCTGCCGTCGCATTTCGTCTCAGGCGTGTCCAGAGAGCGGTACGGGCATTGCGAGCCGCGCAGATTGCAGAGCCGGCACACCAACCTTACAGTGTCGTCGACTCACATACTCCATTTGCACTCACAGTGGGATTGGTGAAGCGGACAATCTATCTCTCTTCTCGCCTGCGCAGCGAGTTGTCCCCCACAGAGCTGATGGCCGTCGTGGCCCACGAGCAGGCACATTGCAGGCGTCACGACGCCTTGCGTATGTTCGTGGCCGATCTCATGTCCTGGTTGCACCTGCCGCCGTTGCGCAGACGCCTCCTGGCCGACCTTCACCTGGCGTCTGAGCAGAGCTGCGACGAGCAGGCAGCGCTGACTACAGGCGATCGACTCGGCGTTGCGGAGACGATCCTGAAAGTGGTTCGCCTCAATGCGGCAACGGACCGCAATTCCGACATCCTGCTGCCGACCATGACCGGCTCCGACGTGCATGTACGGGTCGATGCATTGTTGCATCCAGCCCCAACCGGGAGTGGCGCACCTCGTGCCGTGGCCCTTGTTGGCGCTGGCCTGCTTTTCGCGTTCGGTTTTACCCATGCAGACGGCCTGCATCACGCAGTCGAATCCGTCATCCACCTCTTTATCGATTGACCTGACTATGTCCAATAATGTTTCTGCTGTAAATAAAAAACCGATTGCAGATCGGTGTTTCACCTCCTCAATCTCAATGATCGCAAATCTGCGGGCAACGATTTCGTGGCGCCATGGGCTGAGCGGTTTCGCCCTGCTGCTGATTTCGTCCATGACCCTGAACGGCTGCGATCATCCCCATGAACACGACCACGATCAGCCACACGAAGATCACGCAGGTGTGGCCACTGGTCATGAAGGGGGAGACGATCACGGACACGAAGCAGGCGCCATCGCGGTCACCCATTTCAATGACCAGAGCGAGCTGTTTGTGGAGTTTCCGCCGCTGGTGGTCGGCGAAGAGTCCGGCTTCGCCGCCCACTTGACCCGACTTGATAATTTTCGGCCGGTCGCAGAGGGCCGCGTCACGGTCAAGCTCTCCGGCGGTGGTCTGCCGGAGGAGACTTTCAGTGTTGATAAGCCCTCGATACCCGGCATTTTTCGACCCGTAGCAATCCCGGCCCAGGCCGGCGAGCGTTCGGTCACGCTGGTGTTAGAGTCGCATGGATTGAAGTCCATCCACGAGCTCGGCAGCTACCAGGTCTTTGCCGACCATGAGAGCGCCATGGCCGCGCAGCCCGCAGAGGATGAGGAAGGGGGCGAGATCAGCTTCCTCAAAGAGCAGCAGTGGAAGGTCGATTTCGCCACTGCCGAGATTGAAGTGCGCAGTCTGCGCGCCTCGGTCACAGCCACGGGCCTCATCAAGGCACGCAAGGATGGCGAGGTCCTTATCGGCGCGCCAACGGCCGGACATCTCCTGGCCACCGAAGCCTTTCCGCGCATCGGTTCCCGTGTATCTGCCGGCCACTCTCTCGCGACGATACTCCCCAGGGTCGCGGGGGAGCAGGTCGACATTGCATCATTGGAACTGGCTGTGCAGCGTGCACGATCGGAGCACGAGTTTGCAGAACGTGAGCGCAAGCGCCTGGATGAGTTGGTCAAGAAAAAAGCCGCATCCCAACGCGCCCTCAACGAGGCGGAAAACGCAGAGCGCGTGGCCAAAGCGGAACTCGTGGCGGCAACCGAGCGGCTCGCGCGCTATCAGCATACCCTGGGTAATGAGGAGGCTGCCGAGAGCACTGGGATCAAGGTCCGCTCACCCATTGCAGGCACTCTCGCGGAGATCCTGGTCGCGGCCGGCAGCTACGTCGAGGAGGGCGACCCCATGTTTCATATCATCGATACGGAGCGCTTGTGGCTGGAAGCGAATGTTGCCGAGGCGGATCTCGGGCAGTTGCCCGAGCCACAGGGTGCCTGGTTTGGCATTGAGGGTTTCGAGAAGACCTTCGCCATCGATCCGGATCGGGGCGGCCAGGTCATTGCCTTCGGCAAGGTCGTCGACCCGGTGCGCCGCACCGTGCCCCTGGTGTTCGAGTTTCCGAATCCGGACGGTCAGTTGCGTGTCGGGATGTTCGCGGAGGTTCGCGTGTGGGCAGGCGAGAGTATCGAGGGGCTGGCCGTGCCGGCCTCGGCTATTGTCGATGAAGCCGGACAGGACATCGCCTATGTGATGCTCGGTGGTGAGGCTTTCGAGCGCCGTGTCCTGCGGCTCGGAATCCGCGACGGGGATTATCTCCAGGTGCTGAGCGGTCTTGAACCGGGAGAGCGGGTCGTGACACGCGGTGCCTATCTGGTCCGGCTCGCCGGTGCATCTCCTGCTGCCGCCGGTCACGGCCACGCACACTGAGACGGTTCAGATGATCACGCGAATCATCCAATGGTCCTTGAACAACCGCCTGTTCGTGGTTGTCGGTGCACTCCTGCTCCTGTTGTGGGGCGGCTACGAGACGCAACGCTTGCCGGTCGATGTATTCCCTGACCTCACAGCGCCGACGGTCAGCGTGGTCGTCGAGGCCCACGGTATGGCCCCCCAGGAGGTGGAAACACTGGTTACCTTTCCCATCGAGACGGCCCTCAACGGCGCTTCCGGCGTACGCCGTGTGCGCTCCTCCACGGGGGTAGGTATTGCAGTAGTCTACGCCGAGTTCGAGTGGGGAACGGACATCTACCAGGCCCGCCAGATCGTCACAGAGAAGCTGCAGCTTGCGCGAGGTTCACTTCCGCCCGAGGTTCCGGCCCCGGCCCTCGCTCCAGTCACCTCGATCATGGGCGAGATTATGTTTATCGCCCTGAGCTCGGATCGACACAGCCCGATGGAGCTCAAGACCGCCGCCGACTGGGTGTTGCGCCGACGTCTGCTGGCCATACCGGGCGTCGCCCAAGTCATCTCCACTGGCGGCGATACCAAGCAATACCAGGTAGTGCTCAAACCCGCGCGCCTGGCGGCCTATGGAATCGCGGTGGACGAGATCCTGACGGCGCTTGAATCCTCCAACGAGAACACATCGGCAGGATTCTTCGCTGAAGGAGGGCAGGAGTTTCTCATTCACGGCATTGGCCGGGTGCATTCTTCCGAGGAGATTGGCGAGACCCTGGTGGCCATGCGTGGTGGCGAGCCGGTGCTGGTCAAGCACATTGCCGATGTAAAGGTCGGTTCCGCTCTCAAGCGCGGCTCGGCAGCGGCCAATGGTCAGCCTGCCGTGGTGATCGGTATTCAGAAACAGCCGATGGCCAACACGCTGACATTAACCGATGCCATCGACCAGGTGCTGCGTGAGATCCAGGCCACGCTACCTGAAGGCATGCGGATCGAGACGCATGTCTTCCGTCAGGCCAACTTTATCACGCTCGCGGTCGACAATCTGGTGATGGCGCTACGCGATGGAGCACTGCTGGTGGTCGTCATCGTCATCGCCTTCCTGATGAGCCTGCGTGCAACCCTGATCACGCTGCTCGCCATCCCCCTCTCCCTGGTCACGGCCGTGCTCGCCATGAGCGCCATGGGCGCAACCATCAACACGATGACCTTGGGCGGCATGGCCATCGCACTCGGCGCCCTGGTGGACGATGCCATCATTGTTGTCGAGAATATCGTGCGCCGCCTTCGCGAGCGTCAGAAGATCCCCAAGGAGGAGCGGCAATCGGCGTTGATGACCGTCTTCAAGGCGACGCGGGAAATCCAGGGTTCTATCGTCTTCGCGACGCTAATCATCATGCTGGTGTTCTTGCCGCTGTTCTTTCTTTCGGGTGTGGAGGGACGGCTGCTCGCGCCGCTCGGTTTCGCTTACGTAGTGTCACTTGCAGCCTCCCTGCTGGTAGCAGTCACTGTCACGCCCGTGTTGAGCTCGCTGCTCCTGCTGCGCTCAAAGGCCGTTAGTGCGGAACAGGAAACACCGCTCGCGCGTGGCCTGAAAACACTTTACCGCCCGATCCTGGATGCAACCATTACGCGCTGGAAGACTGTAACCCTCGTCGCAGTGGCCGGACTGGCTGTCACCCTGGTTTTCCTGCTGTCGGCCGGACGTTCATTTTTACCCGACTTCAATGAAGGAAGCCTTACGGTGAGCGCCGTTACCCTCCCCGGAACAGCCCTTGCAGAGTCCGATCGCCTCGGTCGCATGGTGGAGGAAATCCTGCTGCAGCACCCGGAGGTCGTGACAACAGCACGGCGCACGGGACGTGCAGAGCAGGACCCCCACGCCCAGGACGTGCATGCCTCGGAGATCGAGGTCCGTCTGCAGATGGGGGATCGCAGCAAGGAAGACCTTCTGGCAGCGCTTCGCGATGACCTTGCCAGTGTGCCCGGTACCAATATCGTTATCGGTCAGCCTATCTCTCACCGCATCGATCACATGCTCTCGGGGACGCGCGCCAATATTGCCATCAAGATCTTCGGCCCTGACCTCTACGAACTGCGCCGTCAGGCACAACGCATGGAGGCTCTCGTCAAGGAGATTCCAGGAGCGGTCGACGTGGCCATGGAACAGCAGGCCGACATCCCTTTTCTGACCGTTGAGATCAAGCGCGCAATTGTCGCGCGCCACGGCCTGACAGTGCGCGATCTGAGCGAGGCCATCGAAACTGCCTTTGTGGGTTTGGAGGTGTCAAAGGTGCTGGAGGGAGAAGCGAGCTTTGACCTCGTTGTTCGCTACGATCCGGATGGCACGGCAGATCTAAACAGGATTCGCTCGACCCTTATTACCACGGGTACGGGTGCGCAGCTTCCCCTGCATGCCCTGGCTGACATCCGTAAGGACAGGGGGCCAAACACCATCAGCCGTGAGAACGTGCAACGCAAGATCGTGGTCATGGCCAATGTCGCCGGCCGCGATCTTCAGGGGGTTGTCGATGACATCCGGCGTCGCATCGCGGCGGGGGTCTCGCTACCGAGTGGTTACCACGTGGAATTCGGCGGTCAGTTCGAGAGCGCCGAGCAAGCCTCACAGACCCTGCTGATCCTCGGATTCATTGTCACGGTGGGAATTTTTCTGCTGTTGTTCGTGGCCTTCCGCTCCGCGCGCGACGCTTTTCTGATCATGCTCAATCTCCCTCTCGCACTCATCGGCGGAGTCATCGGGGTGTTCATGTCGGGTGGCGTGCTGTCGGTAGCCTCCATCATCGGCTTCATCACCCTGTTCGGGATCGCAACCCGCAACGGCGTCATGCTGATCGCTCACATCCACAACCTGGTAAAGCAAGAGGGGGTCGGCGATCCTCGCGAGGCGATCAAACGCGGGGCTACGGAGCGCCTGATCCCGATCCTGATGACAGCTTTGGCTGCCGGCCTTGCACTGATTCCATTGGCGCTCGCCATCGGTCAACCCGGCAGTGAGATCCTGTCCCCCATGGCCATTGTGATCCTCTTCGGGCTGTTCACTTCAACCGCGCTGAATATGATCGTGGTGCCTGCCTTGTATCTACGGTTCGGGAAGATTGAGCCTAAGGCAGGAAGCAGTGATTCATAGTGCGGCTGCAGGGAGCGAGTCGATTGAATCAGCAGGATTACGAAGTATCTAATGCAAGAAAGAGTACGGCAACGATGACACAACGCTTCCCATACACATTCCCTGCTCAAACCGCGATGTCCTGCTTCAGAGGACTGCTTCTGACGATTGTGTTGGTCGGTTGCGGAAGCCTTCCTCCGAACCTGATTTCCACAAATGCTGTGACTGTCGAGCGCATCGACTCATCCAGAGCACGGATAGGAAGCCTGTATGTAGGCGAAAGCAAAGGCCGGTTGAAAATCAGGGGTCGCCTTAATAAGCGGCACGCTGGACGCAGTCCCATCCCGGGGCATCTACACATCGAAGTGTTTGCGAAAGACGGTGAGATGCTTGAAGAGGGCGTTGTTCGTTACTACCGGCACAATACAAAGTCGGGAGTGTCCTATTTCTCTCGGGAGTTCACTGT
>JBDLJW010000084.1:0-7263 GCA_039714135.1 Verrucomicrobiota bacterium | reverse complement strand
GCTGATGCGAGCGATGCGACCATTGCAGTTGCTAGGATTGTGGCTGTTTTTTTCATGGTGTATTCCTTTCATTAAAGAACAGGCATGGGGTGCTCCCAGCCTGTTCATATTTGGGTTATACTTCTTCTTTCAGTCCTTCGTTGTCCTTCTGGGTCATTAGCGAAACAATCACCAGCGTGACGAAGCTGAGCGGAATCGAGATGATGCCCGGATTGTCAAGCTTGTGGATAGCAGTAGCAGGATCAAGGCCATACTGCCCATACATACTCGGTGAGGTTAGGATGATCGCCAGCGCGGAGATCATGCCGACGCCGATCGACCAGGCGATGCCCTTGGCGGTGGTCTTTTTCCAGAAGAGCAGCATGATGATTGACGGCAGGTTGGCCGAGGCCGCTACCGCGAAGGCCCAGCCGACGAGGAAGGCCACGTTCATGCCCTTGAAGGCGATGCCGAGCGCGATGGCAATGATGCCGACGGCGAAGGCGGCGGTCTTACCGGCCATGACTTTCTGCTTGTCGTTCATTTTGATGTTCATGAAGTTGTCCATCAAGTCGTGGGCAATCGCGCCGGAGGTGGCAACGATCAGACCGGAAACGGTGCCAAGCACGGTGGCAAAGGCGATGGCCGAGATGATGGAGAACAGCACCAGGCTGAAGGCCTTGGCGACGAGCGGGGCGGACATGTTGCCGCTTTCCACGTCGATCACACCGAGGGTCATGGCGCCGAGGCCCATGAAGAGCGTTAGCACGTAGAAGAAGCCAATGGCGGCAATGGCCACGATGGTCGATTTACGCGCGTCGCGTTGCGACGGTACGGTGTAGTAGCGGATCAGAACGTGCGGCAGGGAGGCCGTACCGAGGAAGAGCGCGAGCATGAGCGACCAGAAGTTAAGCTTGCCGATGCCGGTCTTGATCTTGAACTTCTGCCCCGGGATCATCAGGTCTTCGCCCTGAGTGACTTCCGGACAGAACACCTTTACGTGGTCGTCGCCATCGTCGAATTTGGCGATCTTGCCTTTGGGGTAGCGAACGACTTCTGATTCCTGGATGGTCGAGAAATATTTAAAGATGCCCAGCTTGCCGGTTTCGGTCTGGCCATCGGGCAGCTTGGTGATGTGGCCAACAGACTTAAACTTGTTGTCGGCCTTTGGCGCGCCGTTGTAGAGCGTTTCGCCGTCGGCGGTTTCGGTCTTGGACTGCGCTTCGAGCAGGGTTCCGTCGTCCTGGGCAATCCACCAGTTGGCAACGCCGTCCTCTTCAACCTTCACGAAGGTTTGGTCGTGGTATTCCACGGTTGCCGCGGCGGTAACACTGGAGGCTTCAATGGTTTGCGGGAAGAAGGTTTCTTCACGTGGCTCGGTGGAGAGGCCTTTGTTCAGTACGGCGATGGAGAGCACCGTAGAGAAGATGATCAACAGGCCGCCTTTGAGGAACTGCACATAGGTGGTGGAGGTCATGCCGGCGGTGGCCACGATCGTGATCACGATGGCTCCCACCATGCAGACGCCGATCCAGTGGGGCAGGCCGAGCAGGGGCGTAACGAGTACCCCCGCGCCCACCATCTGCGGGATCAGGTAGAAGATCGAAACCGCCAGCGTGCTGATCGCCGCCATGAGCTGGATGCCCTTGGAGTTGAACTTGGAGTCGAGCGCGTCGGTGAAGGTATATTTACCGAGGCGCTTCATCGGTTCCGCAACCACGAAGAGGGCGACGACCCAGCCGGCGAGGTAGCCGATCGAGTAGAGGAATCCGTCATAGCCCATGGTGGCGATGAGACCGCAGATACCGAGGAACGACGCCGCGGAGAGATAGTCGCCGGCAAAGGCGATGCCGTTGACGAACCAGTGGATGGTGCCGCCGGCGGCGAAGTAGCCCTCGGCCGATTTGGCCTTGCGGGCAAAGTAGAACGAGATACCGAGTACGAAGCCGACAAAGGCCAGGAAAATGGTGATGGCGATGGGGTTGGCTACATAATTCATTACTTGGACTCCCCTTCTTTGGTATTCAGCTCATCTTCCTTCTTGGTGCAAAGATAGTTGTAGATGAGGCCAAGGAGGATCGCGAAGATGATCAGCGCCATGCCGTAGATAATGGCAAGGTTGGTTCCCGCAAGCACCGGTTTCTTCATGGATTCGGTTGCGAATACCGCGATTCCGACAAAGCCCATGTAGATTATGCAATAAAGCCAGAACAGCTTGATGCCAAGCTTGGCTTTCCAATCGGACGATGCGTCCTTTTCCGCCTTGGCGGCTGGTTCGTGCAACATATGTATCCCCTTGATTTTAATGTTGTTGGTTAAAATGTCGCGGTAAGCTACCCAACTACCTGTTGATTCTCAAAGAAATAAGTCAAAAAAGGAGCCGTCTAATTTGCGCATATCTTTCTGTTTTAATGCATTGTTTTTTGGCCGAAGCACGATATTTTCCAGTTCATGAAACGATTCTTTGTCATAGGGTTCTTATTCCTTCCCTTCCTTGTGTTTGCGGCAACGTTGCGGATGGAGGGCGATTGCGCCTGGCTACAGGTCGAGGGGGTGCCGCTGTCCAAGGTGCTCCGGCTTTTTGAGCAACGCGGTGTGGAGGTGTTGATCGACCCGTCGCTGCAAATGGGGCGGGTCACCGGCGATTGGGAAAACACGAAGATCGACCGGTTGATTGGGCAATTGGTCCAGCCGCACAGCTATCTGCTTGAATGGAAGAAGGTAGAAGGGCCGCTTGGCGAGCTGTATCAGGTTTCATCCATTCGTATCTATTCCGACGGCAATCCTTCGTCCGCCCGCCGGCTTTCCTCAAAGAGCAGGGTGCTCGATGTGGTCGAAGGCAAGGATGGCATCAAGTATATCCGTGGCGAAATCATGGTCGGTTTTAAAGAGGGGGCGACCTCCGACGATCTCAACGCCTTGCTCTCAAAAATCGGCGGAACTATTATCGAGGTCATTGATCCGCCCGGCATCTACCGCATCAAGCTCAACGACGGCATGTTGGTCGAAAAGGCGATGGAGGTTGCGAATGCGCACGCCGGCGTCGATTCCTCCGAGCCCAACCTGGCGTTTCCAAGGATCGGAAGCACATCTGTTCCGATGTCGGGAAGCGGAGCCGGAGCAAACCTGCATCTTCAGCCCGGCGAAACCGCCGTGGCGGTGTTCGATTCCGGCCTTGACCCGCAATATGCCAACCTTTCGGTGATCCGGGGAACCTATGATGCGGTGGATCCTTCGGCGGAAATCAGCGATTCCCTTGGCCACGGGACCCTGACTTCGTTGGTTGCCGCCGGTGTTATTACGCCCGAGGGTGCTACCGCGGCCGAGACCGGTGTGCCGGTGCTCGCCATTCGCACGTTCGACGAAAACGGCATGACCAGTTCCGATACTCTCATGCGCGCGCTCGAATATGCCGCCAATTCAGGGGTAAAGATCATTAACATGAGCTGGGGGTCCGAGGTGGATAGCGACTTCATGGAGGCCGCCATGAATTTTGCCGCGCAAAACGGTATGACTCTCTACGCTGCGGCGGGCAACGAACCGACCGGGGAGCTCATCTATCCGGCGGGCTACGATTCCGTCATTGCCGTAGGGGGCCTCAACCCCGATGGAACCCAATGGGAAAACTCCAACTTTGGCGACTTTGTCGAAATCTACGAACCGGCCAAAGCCGGCTTCAATGGCCAGTTCTATTCGGGAACCTCCATCGCCAGCCCCTACGCCGCATTCAAGGCCGCCCAAAAGTAGGGCTCCCAATGCTTGGAAAAGCGGCGGGCTGTTCCTATAATCCGAGCCATGAAAAAGATCGGTGTCATTGTAAACACGAAGCGTCCGCGGGCTAAAGGCGTATTGGCCGAGTTGCGCCGTTTGGCGGAAGGGCATGGCTTTGAGCTCTATGCGGAAAATGCGGAGATTGCAGGGCTCCTTGGGGCAGAGCACCTGTCCGCCGGGTTGTTTGGCGAAACGGTGGATGTGGCACTTGCCATGGGTGGCGACGGCACCGTGCTCTATACCGCCCGTGCACTGCACGGCTCCAATGTTCCCATCATGGGAGTCAATCTGGGGAGCCTGGGCTTTCTTACCAGTGTTGGCGATACAGAGATGGCGCAGGCGTTGGATGCTCTGGCGAACGAAAGATGCAGGATTTCCGTACGCGACGTCGCCGAATGCCGAATCCTCGCCAGCGATACAGTGGTGGGCGAGGAGTCTGCTTTGAATGACGTTGTCTTGGGCTGGGGCGCTTCGTCGCGCATTGTCACCTTGAAGCTTTCCATTGATGGCGAGCCGGTGGGATCATTCATGTGCGACGGCATGATGGTTTCCACCCCGACAGGTAGCACCGGGCACTCGCTTTCGGCGGGCGGGCCGATTCTTCATCCGGGCATTGGCGGTTTTGGGATCAACGTGATTTGCCCGCACACCCTTAGTTCCCGCCCATTGGTCGTGCCCAATTCCAGCCTGATCGAGATCGAGGTCGTCAATGCCGCAAAGGAGCTGATTCTCTCTATCGATGGGCAGGATGAATACAAGATGGAGCAGGGCGGTCGAATCACAATTTCCCGAAGCCCCCACCCGGTACGGTTTCTCCAGTTGCCGGGATTCAGCTATTTCTCGGTTCTCGCTCAAAAGCTCCATTGGCGCGGTTCATCCCTGTAGACCTTTGTTTCGGGAGGTATAATTGTTGGGGGAAACGGTAAAGAGGTATTGAAATACCCCTTTAGGGGATGTATCGTTTCCCACTAAATAATCAAACGGAGTAGCTTCATTATGGATGCTGTTTTACTTGCACGGATACAGTTTGCCCTCACGATAGGGTTCCACTACATCTTCCCGCCCATGACGATCGGCGTTGCCTGGATGATCTTTATGTACAACACCCGTGCCCGGAAAGGCGGCGACCCCGTCTTCCGCCAGCTGGCGGAATTCTGGACCAAGGTGTTCGCCATCACTTTTGCTATCGGCGTGGCGACGGGGATCACGATGGAGTTCCAGTTCGGGACGAACTGGGCGGCCTACTCCCGCTTTGTGGGAGATATCTTCGGCGCGCCGCTGGCGGCGGAAGGGGTCTTTGCCTTCTTCCTTGAATCAAGCTTCCTCGGCATCCTGCTCTACGGAAAGCGGCGGGTGTCGGAAAAGGTCTACTGGATTTCGAGCCTGATGGTTGCTCTGGGCGCAACACTTTCCGCTTTCTGGATCGTGGTGGCCAACTCCTGGCAGCAGACTCCGGCCGGCTACAAGATCGTGACCGAGGTGGTCAACGGCGTCGAAGTGTCGCGCGCCGAGCTGACAAACTTCATGGAGGCCGTCTTTAATCCTTCCACCCTGCCGCGCTATACCCATGTCATCGGCGGCGCGCTCGTGGTCGGAACCTTCTTCATTCTTGGCACTTCCGCATGGATGCTTCTGAAAAAGCGGCACGAGGAATTTGCCAAGGCTTCGTTGAAGTCCGCGGTGGTTCCCGCGCTTGTTTCGGTCCTGCTCGTTGTGGGGATCGGCCATTCCCACGCGGTTCAGGTGGCTGAAACCCAGCCCGCCAAACTGGCTGCCTTCGAGGGGCTATGGGAAACCCAGACCAACGCGCCGCTGCTGCTCTTCGGCGTGCCCAATGTGGAAGAGGAACGGACCGATCTGGCCATCGCCGTCCCCGGATTCCTCAGCATTCTCGTTGACGGTTCGCCCGACACGGAGGTGCAAGGGTTGAAGGATTTTGCTCCGGAAGATCGCCCCCCGCTGCTCATGACATTCTTCAGCTTCCATTTCATGCTCTACCTTGGCGGCTGGTTCGCACTCGTTTCGTTGCTGGGCCTCTTCCTGTGGTGGCGCGGGAAGCTCTACGACGCCAAGCTGTTCCACTGGATGGCGGCGCTCACGGTTCCGCTGCCCTTCATCGCCAACGAACTCGGATGGATTGCCGCCGAAGTGGGGCGTCAGCCGTGGGTCGTGCAGGGCGAGTTGCGAACATTGAACGCGGTTTCGCAATCCGTGCCCGCCGGGCAGGTGCTCGCATCGATCATCATGTTCTCGCTCATCTATTCATTGTTGTTTGGCCTTTGGATCTATCTGCTAAAAAGGCAATTCGCCAAAGGGCCCGAAGCAATCGAGGCTATTGAAGGGGAGGTGGCATAATGCAAGCGCTTCAAATCATCTGGTTCCTGCTCGTCGGCATTCTCGTCATCGGCTACGCCATCCTTGACGGCTTCGATCTTGGCGTTGGCTTCTGGCATCTCTTTGCAAAGAAGAAAGGCGAGCGTTCGGCCTTCATCCGCTCCATCGAACCCTTTTGGGACGGCAACGAGGTGTGGCTGCTCACTGGCGGCGGTGCGCTCTTCGCCGCCTTCCCGCCAGTCTACGCCACCGCCTTCAGCGGTTTCTACCTTGCCATGATGCTCGTTCTGGTCGGCCTCATCTTCCGCGCCGTGGCCATCGAGTTCCGCAACAAGGTCGACAGCCCCGGCTGGACCAAGGCGTGGGATATCGCCTTTTCGCTCGGAAGCATTCTGCCTTCCCTCCTCTACGGCGTGGCCATCGGCAACGTCCTTCGAGGTCTGGAACTCAATGCCATTGGCGACTATACCGGCGGCTTCTTCGCGTTGCTCAACCCCTTTGCATTGCTCTGTGGACTGGTCGGGCTTTCCATGTTCGCCCTGCACGGCGCACTCTACCTCTCCATGAAGCTTGAGGGCGAGATCGCTTCCGACGCCCGCAAATGGGCGACCATCGTTTCCCCTGTTTTCTCCGTATTGTTCCTGATGGCGGCAGGCCTCGGGCTGCAAAGGCACATCCATGGCATTGCGGCAATCCCGGTGCTGCTGGTGCTGCTTGCGCTTTTGGCCTCCTTCGCCTCCGCCATGTTCAACAAGAAGGAGAAAACCGTGGCGGCATTCCTTGCATCGAGCTTCACCATCGCCTTTGTAATGTTGGCCGCGGCCTTCGCCCTTTTCCCCTACATGGTGCCATGCACCAACAATCCGGAATGGGGACTGACGATCTACAACTCGTCATCGTCGCAGCTTACGCTGACCTCAATGCTGGTCATCGCCCTCATCGGAATGCCGATTGTGCTGGGCTACACGGTATTTATCCACCGCATCTTCAAAGGCAAGGTCAAGGTGGTCTCGGAGGATTAAAGAGGTGGTGGGCCTGGAGGGACTTGAACCCCCGACAAAGAGATTATGAGTCTCCTGCTCTGACCAACTGAGCTACAGGCCCGATTTCCTGAAAAGGTGGTGGGTAGGAATACAGGAATGCCCCGCGCCAACGCAAGGGGCATTTGAGGTTTTGTGC
>JBDLJW010000083.1:0-7335 GCA_039714135.1 Verrucomicrobiota bacterium | reverse complement strand
CTACATCTTTTTGCGGGGGGCGCGGAGGGTTAGGGTGCGGTTGAAGACGGGCTTTTCTTCGGTATGGTCGAGGTCGGCGCAGAAGTAGCCGACGCGCTCGAACTGGTAGCGGTCGCCGGGATTAACCTTGGCGAGGCCGGGTTCGAGTTTGGCGGTGATGACTTCCAATGACTCGGGGTTGATGAAGTCCTGGAATTCCTTTTCCTTGTCGCCGAGCGGGTTTTCGGTGCTGAAGAGGCGGTCATAGTTGCGGATTTCGGCGTCGACGGCATGCTTTGCGGATACCCAGTGGATGGTGCTTCTGACCTTGCGTCCGTCGGGGGCGCTTCCGCCCTTGGTTTCGGGGTCGTAGGTGCAGCGCAGTTGAACGACGTTTCCGTCGGCGTCTTTTTCGACGGAGTTGCACGTGGCGAGGTAGGCGCCGCGCAGGCGGACTTCGCGGCCGATGGTGAATCCCCTGAATTTGTTGGGGGCGTCGTCCATGTAGTCGGTGCGTTCAACCCATAGTTCGCGGCTGAAGGGAACGTTGCGGGTGCCGCACTCTTCCTTTTGCGGATGGTTGGGCAGTTCGAATTCCTCGGCGAGGTCTTCGGGATAGTTTTCGATGACGACTTTGATGGGGTCGACGACGGCCATGGCGCGCAGGGAGGTTTCGTTGAGGTCGTCGCGCACGCAGCTTTCGAGCAGTTCGACTTCGGAGATGCTTTCAACCTTGGTGGCTCCGACAATGCTGCAGAGCTTGCGGATGGCGGCGGCGGTGAAGCCGCGGCGGCGCAGGCCGCAGAGGGTGGGCATGCGCGGGTCGTTCCAGCCGTCGACCAGCTTTTCGTTGACCATCTGGAGCAGGCGGCGCTTGCTCATGACGGTGTAGGTGAGGTTGAGTTTGGAAAACTCGATCTGCTGGGGGTGGAAGATTTCGAGCTCGTCGAGAATCCAGTCGTAGAGCGGGCGGTGCACTTCGAATTCGAGGGTGCACATGGAGTGGGTGATGCCTTCGATGGAGTCTTCGATGCAGTGGGCGAAGTCGTACATGGGGTAGATGCACCACTGGTCGCCAGTGTTGTGGTGGTGGGCACGCTTGATGCGGTAGAGGGCTGGGTCGCGCAGGTGCAGGTTGGGGGAGGTCATGTCGATCTTGGCGCGGAGCACGCAGGAGCCATCCTCGAAACCGCCGTTTTTCATCTTTTCAAAGAGATCGAGGTTTTCCTCGATGGAGCGGCTGCGGCCGGGGGGTTCGGTGCCGGGTTCGGTGGGAATGCCTCGGTGGTTCTTGAACTCTTCCTGTGTCAGCTCGCAGACGTAGGCCTTGCCCTTTTTGATGAGCTGGACGGCGTAGTCGTACATCTGGTCAAAATAGCTGGATGCCCAGTAGACGTGGTCACCCCATTCGTAGCCGAGCCATTTGATGTCTTCCTGGATGGCGCGGACATATTCCTCGTCCTCGGCCTCGGGGTTGGTGTCGTCGAAGCGCAGGTGGCAGTGGCCGTTGTATTTCCTGGCGGTGCCGAAGTCGAGATAGATGGCTTTGGCGTGGCCGATGTGGAGGTAGCCGTTGGGTTCCGGCGGGAAGCGGGTGATGACTTCGGTGCGCTTGCCGGAGGCGAGGTCGGCATCGATGATGTCGTGGATAAAATTGGATGTCTTTGTCTCTTCGTTGCTCATGGGGCGTCGTCCGTAATTCAGATTGCTTTTCCAACCTTTGGAAAAACCGCGCCTTTTATCCTTTATTCGCGGTGCGAGTTCAATCCTTTCATCTTGGATTCTCCGTTGAATTTTGAAATGGCGTCGGATTTTCTCAAATTTTCTTTTTACCCAAGGCTCAAATGTCCGAGATGGGTTCGAATGGTGTAAAATTCAGCTCAAAAAAACTTTTCATTTTTGGGGATTCTGGGAGTATGTGCGCCTTTTTACAGAAGAACCCGGTTGGGGAAATTCGAAACAGGCAAGATTCTCGTACATTTAGTGTAATTCATGGATGCTTAACAAGGAGCTGACAGAACAATGAGTAAAAAAATGGTAACCATCGACGGTAACACCGCTGCCGCGCACATTGCATATGCATTTTCCGATATTGCGGCCATCTATCCAATCACCCCGTCTTCCAACATGGGTGAATATTCGGAAGAGTGGGCCAGCCAAGGCAAAAAGAACCTCTTCGGCAAAGAAGTAGACGTTGTTGAAATGCAGTCCGAAGCCGGTGCCGCCGGTGCGGTCCACGGTTCGTTGAGCGCAGGCGCACTGACGACTACCTTTACCGCTTCGCAGGGGCTTCTGCTGATGATCCCTAATATGTATAAGATCGCCGGCGAAATGCTGCCGACCGTTTTCCACGTTTCCGCCCGTTCGCTCGCGGCCCAGTCGCTCTCCATTTTCGGCGACCACTCCGACGTGATGTCCGTCCGCAACACCGGTTGGGCAATGACCGCTGCCAGCTCCATTCAGGAAACGATGGACATGGCCACCATTGCCCATCTGGCTACGCTGAATGCACAGGTTCCGTTCCTGAATTTCTTCGACGGCTTCCGTACCTCGCACGAGCTGCAGAAGGTCGATATGGTCGACTACGAAGATCTGAAGGAGATGATTGAGCCGGAATACATCGAGCGTTTCCGTGCCCGTGCCCTCAAGCCGGAAAACCCGACCCTCAAGGTTGCCGCGCAGAACCCGGACGTATACTTCCAGGGCCGCGAAACCAGCAACAAGTACTATGAAGCGATTCCGGAAATCGTTCAGGAATACATGGACAAGTTCGCTGCCAAGTTTGGCCGCAAGTACAAACTCTTCGACTACGTTGGTGCTGCCGACGCCGAAAAGGTTGTCATCGCAATGGGCTCCGCCTGCGACACCATCGAGCAGACCATCGAAAAGCTCAACGAGCAGGGCGAAAAGCTCGGCCTCGTCAAGGTTCGCCTCTATCGTCCGTTCTCCGCGAAGGCATTCGTTGACTGCATTCCGGAAAGCGCGAAGAAGATTATCGTTCTCGACCGCACCAAGGAGCCGGGCGCACTTGGCGAGCCGCTCTACCTCGACGTGGTTACCGCGCTTGAAGGCAAGGGTTGCAAGATTATCGGCGGCCGCTACGGTCTCTCCTCCAAGGAATTCATGCCGCGCATGGTCAAGGCCGTCTACGACCACATCGACAACGGTGCATGGCACGGCTTCACCGTCGGCATCAACGACGACGTTACCAACCTCTCCATCCCGGTTGGCGATGAGTTCAACATTGAGCCGGAAGATGTGAAATCTTCCGTATTCTGGGGCTTCGGTTCCGATGGTACTGTTGGCGCGTGTAAGAACACCATTAAGATTATCGGCGACAACACCGACATGACCGCGCAGGCCTATTTCGTCTACGACTCCAAGAAGTCCGGCGGTGTTACGGTTTCCCACCTGCGCTTCGGCGACAGCTCGGTCAACTATCCGTACCTCATTCAGCATGCCGGATATGTGGCCTGCCACAACGTCTCCTACATCGGCCGCTACGACATGCTCGGCGCGATCGCCGAAGGCGGAACGTTCGTGCTCAACTCCGAAATCCCGACTTCGGAAGTGTTCAACCACCTCACGAAGGAAGAGCAGCAGATCATCATCGATCGCAAGATCAACTTCTACAACGTCAACGCGCTGAAGATCGCGATGGACGTCGGCCTCGGCGGACGCATCAACACCGTCATGCAGACGGTATACTTCAAGCTCTCCGGCGTTCTTCCGGAAGACGAAGCGATCCAGCTCATCAAGGACTACGCCAAGAAGACCTTCGAGCGCAAGGGCATGGACATCGTGGAAATGAACTGGAAAGCCATCGATGCCGCCGCTGCGGCCATCGAAAAGGTTGAAGTTCCTGCCGAAATCACCGAGTCCTACGTTCTGCCGGATCTGATTCCTTCAGATGCTTCCGACTTCGCGAAGGAGGTAATCCTTCCGACCATGATGCAGAAGGGCGACGATGTTCCGGTCTCCAAAATGACCTTCGACGGCACCCTGCCGACCGGCACCTCCAAGATTGAAAAGCGCTGCATCGGTCCGCGTGTTCCGAAATGGCTCGACGAAAACTGCATCCAGTGCAACCAGTGCGTCATGGCCTGCCCGCACGCCGTGGTTCGTGCCAAGCAGATCGATCCGTCCGATCTGGAAAATGCTCCGGAATCTTTCAACACCATCAAGTCCAAGACCAAGAACGAAAAGGATCTCGACTATAAGCTCCAGGTCTACGTTGAAGACTGCACCGGTTGCGGTGTCTGTGTTGAAACCTGCCCGGCCAAGACCAAGGCGCTTGAGTTCACCTCGCTCGAGGCCGAGCGCGAAGCCGGTGAAGTTGAAAACGCCTACTTCTTCGATGCACTGCCCGAAAACGTCCTCGACGGTGTAAATGTGAACACCGTTAAGGGCATGCAGTTCAAGAAGCCGCTGTTCGAGTTCTCCGGTGCCTGTGCAGGCTGCGGCGAAACGCCGTACGTCAAGCTGGTTACGCAGGTCTGCGGCGAGCACATGATTGTTGCGAACGCAACGGGTTGTTCCTCCATTTATGGGGGTACTTTCCCGACTGTTCCATACTGTGTCACCGACGATGGCCGCGGGCCGTCCTGGGCGAACTCGCTCTTCGAGGATAACGCCGAATATGGCATGGGTTTCCGTCTTGCGGTCGACAACAACCGTGCGTTGCTCCGCCAGAACGTTGCGGCCCTGCTCGAAATGGGCACCACCGCCGATCTGACGGCCGCCCTGAACAAGGCGCTCGAAATCTGCGTCGACAATGAACTTGGCGATGAAGCCCTCGCGGCGCAGAACGCTGTCAAGATCCTGCTGCCGTCCGCGCTGGCCGAAGCCTCTGCTGAAGCGGCTCCGGTTGTTCGCAAGGTCATTGAACTGCAGGACTACTTCGTCGACAAGGCCGTTTGGATCTTCGGCGGTGACGGCTGGGCCTACGACATTGGTTATGGCGGACTCGACCACGTGGTTGCTTCCGGCAAGAATGTAAACATCCTCGTTGTTGACACCGAAGTCTACTCCAACACCGGCGGCCAGGCTTCCAAGTCCACGCCGATCGGCGCGGTGGCCAAATTCGCAACCGCAGGGATGCGTGCCGGCAAGAAGAACCTCGGCTTCATGTGCATGAGCTACGGCAACGTCTATGTTGCCCAGATCTCCATGGGTGCAAACCGCATGCAGACGCAGAAAGCCATTCAGGAAGCGGTCAACTACAACGGCCCGTCCATCATTATCGCGTATGCTCCGTGTATTGCGCACGGCATCAATATGATGGAAACGCAGACCATTGCGAAGAAAGCTGTTGAGTGCGGCTACTGGCCGCTCTACCGCTTTAACCCGGAAGCCGAAAAACGCTTCACGTGGGAAGCCAAGGATCCGACCGGCGACTTCCAGGCATTCATCCGCAACGAGCGCCGCTATACGACGCTCCTGAAGACCGCCCCGACCGAGGCCGAGGAGCTCTTCAAGCTGGCAGAGGAAGATGCCGGCAAACGCTGGAACTTCATGAAGCAGCTCGGCGACATCATGTAGGTTGAGATCGAAAAGCCCGCCCATCCGGCGGGCTTTTCTTTGATACGAGATACGGGATACAAGATGCGTGGATCTGAGGTTTGCAGACAAAGGCAGGGATAGGAATATCCCGAATCCAAAAGGAAGCTATGAAACAGGAAGAAGTATTAGGATTATTCGAGGAAACCGGCGCATTGCTCAATGGCCATTTCGAACTGCGTTCAGGACTGCACAGCAATCGCTTTTTCCAGTGCGCGCACCTGCTGCAGCATCCGCGCACATCGGCGCGGCTGTGCGAAGCTCTGGTTGAAAAGATGAAGGCCGAGCTTCAGGATCTGGAAATCGACACCGTGATCGCCCCGGCCATGGGCGGTATTACGATCGGTCACGAAGTGGCCCGCTCGCTGGGTATCCGCTTTATCTTTGTGGAGAAAGAGGATAACAAACTTGTGCTGCGCCGCTTCGACATTAAGGACGGCGAGCGCTTTGTGATTGCCGAGGATGTGGTAACCCGTGGCGGGCGCGTCCAGGAGACCGTCGATATCGTTAAAGAAAACGGCGGGGTGGTTGCCGCAATCGGCATTCTGGTCGATCGCAGCGGCGGCAAGGCGCAGTTTGACGCTCCGTTGGTCAGCCTGCTCGAAATCGAGCCGGTCACCTACGATCCTGCCGATTGCCCGCTCTGCAAAGAAGGGCTGGAGCTGGTGCATCCCGGCAGTAAATAAGTCGTTTCATCGCTTTGACTTGTTCAAAGTGAAGGAGTAGCTTACGAAGCTTGTTTTTTAGAAATCGAATAGAGGAGGTTGCCCGTGTCGCATCCGTTGGAACCGATTTATGCATTGCAGAAGAAAGATCGAAAACTCATTAGAGTCATGCGTGAAATCCGCGATATCCCTCAACGGAAGGGCGATATCGAGGCGCAACTCGCCGGGTCGAAGCAAAAGCTGGAAATCGCGCTTGATAGCAAGAAGCATACGGAGGCTTCGCTGAAGGAGCTGGAGCTGGAGGTCGAATCCCTTAAGGAGAAGATCACAAAGTATAAGCTACAGCAGATGGAGGCGAAGACCAACGAGCAGTATCGCGCTTTTGTTAAGGAGATCGGCGTGGTCGAGCGGGAAATCAGCGATCTTGAAGACAAGGAAATCGTGCTGATGGAAGACCTTGAAAAAGGGAAGGCCATCGTCGCCGAGTGCGAGGAAAAGTTGAACGGCGAAATGGCCGGGATTGTCGGTGAGTTGGAGGCGCTCGATGCTCGCGCCGCCGAGCTGACGCAACGCTTGGAGAAGATGAAGGCGGATCGTGCCCGCGCGGCAGAGCAGTGCGACAAGGCGATTCTGCAGAAGTACACGCGTATTATGAACAACAAGCGTGACTTTGCCGTAGTGATGGTAGAGCCCGGCGGCCATTGCGGTGGTTGCCATATGAAGCTCCCTCCGCAGGTAACCAACGATGCCCGCAACCCTACCAAGATTGTAAGCTGCAACTTCTGCGGGCGTATCATGTACAACCCGGCCCCATAGGTGCCGGTTTGGATCTTAAGATTTAATCTCTAGCAACTTAAAACTTTTAGCAGGCAGGGTGTATCGGTCGCTCTTCGTTTCGGCGAAGGGAGGAAAGTCCGGACTCCGCAGGGCAGGACGTTCCGTGGTTAACGCGGGAACCCGTGTGCGATATCGCACGGGATGGAAAGTGCCGCAGAAAATATACCGCCCCGATTCGTCGGGGTAAGGGTGAAAAGGTGGGGTAAGAGCCCACCGCCCCGAGGGTAACCGAGGGGGCAGGGTAAACCCCGTCCGGAGCAAGATCAAATAGGGAACGAGAGGCGGCCCGCCTCGT
>JBDLJW010000082.1:0-7550 GCA_039714135.1 Verrucomicrobiota bacterium | reverse complement strand
TGCTACCCTTGACCGCGGCAAAGGCGGGCTACCGTATAAGCGGACAAATCGGCAAAGGCCAACTGGGGCCCATCTCCCATATTGCCACTGACAAGGAGGGTCGCCTCTACGCCTTGGAAAGCAACGGAAAAATGACGGTCTTCAATGGTGACGGCTCGCTGGCTGCCGCCATCGAAACAGGCATGAAAAACACAACCGCCATCGCGGTGTCGGCCGACGGCGGCATCCATGTATTCTCCACCTTGGTCAAAATCAAGAAGGTCAAGATGGGTGCCCGCATGAAAAAAGTATCCATTCCCATCGGCGTCGAATGCGGAACCTTCGATCTTGAAGGAAAACCACAAGGGAAGAAGCTGTTCGAAAACCTGAAGTCTGCCAAATGCGCCCGGTTTGTTGGAGACAAGCTGGTCGTGGCCGACCTTTCCGCACGGGCCGTGGTTTTCATGGATGCGGCATCCGGGAAGGAATCCGGTCGTATTACCAAGGGCCTGCGCCTGTGCTGCGGCATCTTTGATTTCTGCGAGGCACCGGACAACACCATCGCCGTCTCCAACCTTGGGGCATTCAAGCTGCAGCGCTACGGCCTTGACGGAAACCTGATTTCGGGATTTGGAAAACGGGGGCGGGGTCTCAACGACTTTCAGGGTTGCTGCAATCCGGTCAGCGCAGGCTATCTGCCCGACGGCCGCATCGTAACCGTCGAGAAAGATCCAACCCGGATCAAGATCTACGACGCCGAAGGCAAAAATGCCCAGCAGATCGAGGGGGTTGAAGAGCTGGTTGAGGGTTGCACCTTCATTCCGGTGGCAGTCGACCCTCAGGGCAACATCTATCTTGGCTCAGACATCAAGGGCTATATCGTCAAATGCGCACTGGAGAAATAACTGGGAGGATTTTCATCAAATGCGAAATATAATTATTGCGACCGGACTGGCGTTGCTTTGCGGCTGCGCTTCAAACAAACCGCTACACCTGAAACTGGCGGTCAACGACATCTATTGCACCGACACCGCCTGCTCCTGCGTCCACGACGTAGCAACACGCACCTATCCCCAAACCGTGGATAAACTCGAAAGGAAGTATGGCATCAAACTTCAGTTCGTCTATTTCCCCGAGTCCTATCAACTTGAGAACGCCATTCTTTCCGGGGAATACGACGGAGCGATCTGTAAACCATGGACATCCCTGATGCTCCAGAAAATGGCGGGGGCAAGTTTCCAGCGCATTGTGGACGTACTCGACCCAAACAACAACCGCTGGTTGTCAGGCATCTTCGTGGTTCCCGTAGATTCTCCAATCCAAACCCTGGAAGAGCTGGAAGGGAAACACCTCTATATCGGCCAATCCGACGCCTATGAAAAACATCAGGCGGCCAAGCGACTGCTGGCGCAAAGAGGAATCAAGCCTGCCAGAATCGACAACAACGCCAGCTGCAGCGAAAACGTCGGGGTTCTGCTCGACAACGAGGCCGATGCCGTCGTCTTGAGCGACTATACACTTTCGGCCGACTGCGCCTCCGACTTTGCCAGCCCGGAAGACTTCCGCATTCTGGCACACACCGAAAAAATTCCGCTCACCTCCGTGGTGCTGGATATGAAAAAGGTTTCCCCGGAGGATGCCCGAAGAGTGCAAAAAGCGTTGCTGTCCGTTTCAGGCATAGGCGCCGCGAAAACCCTGCAAAGCAAAGGGTTTGTTAAACCGTCGCCATGGAACCCGCCGGAGCTGAGGGAAGCACCATGAATCAATCCCGAAGAAAGCATCTCCGGATCGCGGGCAACCTGCTGGGACTCGCCGCTCTCGGAGGCGCTGCCGCGCGGGTTTTTTCCCCTCCATCGGAAGATGCCGACTTTGTTGCACAGGGTCGCCGCTTCGCGTGGCAGATCGATCCTGAAAAATGCAAATCCTGCGGGCTGTGCGCCACCGCATGCGTGCGCAAGCCCTCGGCGGTGAAAGCCGTCAACGACCAGAAAAAGTGCTCCAACTGCGTGGTTTGCTACGGCCATATTTCCGACTCCCACATTGACTCGGAAAAGATCGACAGCGAAGGTGCACGCGTCTGCCCGTTCGATGCCGTTGTCCGGAAAAACTTCAGTGGCGGAGCGGACGGCATGTTCCTCTATTCACACGATCCGAAAGGCTGCGTCGGCTGTGCCAAATGCGTAAAACGCTGCAACGAGCACGGAACCAAATCCATGTTTCTGGTCATTCGCCCCGACCTCTGCCTCGGTTGCAACGAATGTGCGATTGCCGTTGCGTGCCCGCATAACGCCATCGAACGCATTCCGCGCGAGCCGGTTGACGACTACCTCGGCGACTACCTTTTCGACAGCACCTACTACGACTACGGCATGGGGGAAGACGCTTGAAACGCCTTCTGTTGATTTCCATGCTTCTATTTTCTGCGGCCCCGCTCTTCGCGCAGGAATCACATCAATGCGATCGACCTCCGACGCAGGAGTTGGCCGACTGGAAAGAGGCGTATGTTCCCCAGGAGTTTTCCTTTGAATCCTTCAGCTGGGAGATTGCCGACGTTGTCGTATTGTTTGTTCTGCTGACCATTGCGGGGTTGCTTTCGCTGAAGCACCAGACCAAATGCCGCTTCACGGCATTAAGCGTGATTGGGTTGCTCTACTTCGGGCTTTTCCGCGGAGGCTGCATCTGCCCCGTCGGGGCAACCACCAACTTTTTCATGGGGCTTGCCGCTCCCGAGATGGTCGGAAAGACCGTCGCCATCCTCTTTCTGCTCCCCCTGGCGGCCGCCTTCTTTGCCGGGCGCGTCTTCTGCACCTCGGCCTGCCCGCTCGGCGCCATCCAGCACCTGATCTCCCGCCGGAACGGCATCCAGATCCCCGCCAAGCTCGACAAGGCCCTTGGCCTGATTCCATTCGCCCTGCTTGGCGCCACAATCTGGGGCGCATTGCGCAGCGGCATATTCCTCGCCTGCAAGCTCGATGTCTACAAGCCGGTCTTCTTCACGGGCCACGCCTGGTTCGGGCAGCTCGGCGACCTGATAAAGGGAACGGCCTCCGAACCGGGACTGATTCTCGTTGGCGACCTGCTCTCATGGCTAACGCTGGCGCTGGTGCTGGTGATCGGCTATTTTGTACCACGCCCTTTCTGCCGCTTCGCCTGCCCCTACGGCGTACTGCTCGGTCTCTTTTCGAGAATCGGGCTGCGCGTCCGCAGCATCGACCCTGAAAGCTGCTTCGCCTGCGTAATGTGCACCAAGACATGCCCCGTACAGGCCATCACCGCCGACGTGATGAAACGCTCCGTCGAGGTCGACGACTTCCGCTGCATCCAATGCGGCCGCTGCGACGGAACCTGCACGGCCGACGCCTTGACCAGCCCCACGCCTTTCCCCAACACACCGATTCCAAACCTCGGGAAAAACTAAAACGCGCCGGCCTTAAACAAAGAACGCCCCTCCGCAAAAGTGGAGAGGCGTTTTTTGTTTCGAAACAAGACCGCTGGTTAGAGCGACTTCATTCCGCTCATGGCGGCGCGAAGCTCTTCGCCGATGATCTCGACGTCGTGGTAGCGGATTTCCGCGTTCACTTCGACAAGCGTCTTGTTGTCGACGGCGTTGTCGGCCAGCTCGAGGCCTTTACCGATTACGTCGGTTCCAACCTTGGCCATGAAGTCTTCCAGCATCGGCACGGCGGCGTGCGCGAAGAGGTAGCAACCATATTCGGCAGTGTCGGAAATGATGCGGTTCATTTCGTAGAGCTTCTTGCGCGCAATCGTGTTGGCGATGAGCGGCGTTTCGTGGAGCGACTCGTAGTAGGCAGACTCGGGCTTGATGCCGACTTCAACCATTGCTTCGAACGCCAGCTCGACACCGGCTTTGACCATCGCCACCATCAGGATGGCGTTGTCGTAGTATTCCTGCTCGCTGATTTCAACATCGCCGGCCGGAGCCTGCTCGAATGCGGATTCGCCGGTTTCTTTGCGCCAGGTCAGCAGATTGATGTCATCGTTGCCCCAGTCTTCCATCATGGTGCGGGAGAATTCGCCGGTGATGATGTCGTCCATGTGCTTTTCAAACAGCGGGCGCATGATGAGCTTAAGCTCGTCGGCCAGATCGAAGGCCTTGATCTTGGCGGGGTTGGAGAGACGATCCATCATGTTGGTGATGCCGCCCTGCTTGAGACCTTCGGTGATGGTTTCCCAGCCATACTGGATCAGCTTGGAAGCATAGCCCGCGTCGATGCCGTTTCCGGTCATCTTGTCGAAGCAGAGCAACGCGCCGGCCTGGAGCATGCCGCAGAGGATGGTCTGCTCGCCCATGAGGTCGGATTTTACTTCCGCAACAAAGGAAGATTCCAGAACGCCGGCGCGGTGGCCGCCCTGCGCAACGCACAGCGCCTTGGCCAGTTCAAGGCCGTCGCCGTTCGGATCGTTTTCGCGGTGGCAAGCGATCAGCGTCGGAACGCCGAAGCCGCGCTTATACTCTTCGCGGACTTCGGAGCCGGGGGATTTCGGTGCAACCATGATGACGGTCAGGTCGTCGCGGATGATGGTGCCCTCTTCAACAATGTTGAAGCCGTGGGCATAGGAAAAGATGGCGCCCTGCTTCATCAGCGGGACAACGGTTTCAACCACATTGGTGTGCTGCTTGTCGGGCGCGAGGTTCATGACGATGTCGGCGGTCGGAAGCATTTCCGCATAGGTGCCGACGTCAAAACCGTTTTCGCTGGCGTTGAGGAACGACTGGCGTTTTTCGGCGATGGCGGCATCGCGCAGCGTGTAGGAAACGTCGAGGCCGCTGTCGCGCATATTCAGGCCCTGGTTAAGCCCTTGCGCCCCGCAACCGACGATAACGATCTTCTTGCCCTTGGCATATTCGCATCCGTTCGCGAATTCGGAAGCATCCATGAAACGGCAAGTGCCAAGTTCTTCAAGCTTCAGCCGCATTGGCAACGTATTGAAATAATTCTGTCCCATTGGTCTCTCCTTGGTTGGTTGAAAGGGGCGAAACCTAACCGAAACCAAGCATTGCGTAAATTGATTTATTCAGCATACTGTGTTGCAAATTAAGCAACGCTGGGTTTTGCGTGGCAAAGGAACCTTATGAACATTCATGCATTGGAAACCTTCATCAAGACGGCGGAGCTTCTCCATTTTGGAAAGGCAAGCCGCGCATGCAACCTCAGCCCGTCGGCACTAACGCGCACGATTCAAAGACTGGAAGAGGAGATCGGACAGCCGCTCTTCCTGCGCGACAACCGCAGCGTGGCGCTAACCGGCAGCGGCGCGCGGTTGCTGACCTATGCCCGCAGCACCGTGCTGGAGTGGCAGCACTTTCAGGAATCGCTTGCACCTGAACAGGGCGCTTCGGGAACCCTTTCAATCTACGCCTCCATTACCGCCGTCTACAGCCTGCTGCCCAAACTGCTGGAGAAGTATCGGTCGGCCCATTCCGCCGTGCAGCTTGCACTGCGCACCGGCGCGGCCGAGACCGCAATGGAACAGGTGCTCAGCGGAGAGATCGACCTCGCGATTGCGGCCCTGCCGGATCAAAAACCTGCACAGTTGGAATTTCTTCCCCTAACGGAAACCCCGCTGGTCTTCATTGCGCCCCATCCGCTGAAACAAATCGATTTTTCGAAGGAGCCGCTGATTGTTCCCCAGTCGAGCGTGGCCCGCCGGCGGCTGGATCTATGGCTGAAACAGCACGGCATTATTCCTCGGATCTCCTCCGAGGTTTCCGGAAACGAGGCGTTGATTGCAATGGTGCGGCTCGGCACAGGCGTTGGCATTGTTCCGCAGCTGGCGCTGGAGCGCAGCCCGCTTCGCGACGAAGTTCACGTGGTTCCGAACGCTCCGCGGCTCGCCCCCTATGTAGTGGGACTCTGCGCCGGGAAGCGCAACCTCAAACGTCCTGCCGTACAGGCCATGTGGCAGCTGGCAGAGACACTTTAGGCAAACTGCTCGGCGTATTTGCCCACTTGGCGACCGGCCTCGCGGCACTCTTCGAGGATTTCCGGCGTCGGGACATACTGGGCACGGAGCGGTTCGCGCACGATCTCGATCTTCATCTCCTCAAGAGCCGCGCCGACTTCCGCGGGACCGCCGCGCTTGCTCCAGCCATAGGAGCCAAAGGCAAAGCCCTGCTTGCTGGTCGGGCGAAGTCCTTTCAGGTAGCAGAGCACAGCGGCCATGCTGGGCATGATTCCATTATTGAGCGTGGGCGAACCAACCGCAATGGCGGCACAGTCAAGCGCCTCGGTCGCAATGCGGGTCATATGGGTGGAATCAATGTTGAACAACTGTGCTTCGACATTGCACTCCTGCGCTCCCTCGAGAATCGCATGGGCCATCTTTTCGGTGCTCTGCCACATGCTGGCGTAGACAACGAGCACCTTGGGGCGGGGCTTGCAGACCACGTAGTCCTGATAGGCCTTGAAGACCTCCTTGATGTGGCTGCGCCAGATTACGCCGTGACTCGGGGCGATCATTTCGATATCCAGCGTCGCGGCACGCTCCATCGTCTGGGCAATGGGCCGGCCATAAAGCATGACGATATTGGCGTAGTAGGCCTTGGCCTCCTGAAGAATAACGTCGAGCGGCTCCTCGTCATCGAACCGGAAGGCAGATGCATAGTGCTGGCCAAAGGCGTCCATGGAGAAGAGCAACTTCTCTTCGGGGACGTAGGTGAACATGGATTCAGGCCAGTGCACCATCGGCGTCTCGACAAAGGTCAGTGTACGCTTGCCAAGGGACAGCGTATCGCCATCGGCAACCACGCGCCATTTCCATCCGGCGGTGTCGTAGTGTTTTTCAAGGACGGCTTTGCATTTGGCGTTGCAGACCAGCTCGACCTGCGGACAGGCCGCCATGAAACCGGGCAGACCACCGGAATGGTCGGGCTCGGCATGGTTGCAGACGATATAGTCGATTTTATCGAGATCGGTGAGTGCGCGGATATGGTCGAGATACTTTTCGACATAGGGCGCCTTGACGGCATCGATCACCGCAATCTTCTCATCCCGGATAAGATAAGCGTTGTAGGTTGATCCGCTTTCGGTTTTATAGCCGTGGAAATCACGTACGGTCCAATCGACGTAACCAACCCAGTCGATTCCTTCTTTCAGAGTAATATTCATTGTTAATCCATTTCCCAGCTGGATGCCGCCGCGAGTTGCGCCAGCGTGGTTTGTTCAAAATATTCCCAGACCTGCCGGGCCAACTCCGGAAGCAGGTTCGATAAAACACAGTCGTTGCGCGGGCAGGCATCCTGACCGAACAAACACGCATGATTCGCCATCGGACCCTCCATGACCTCGTAGATTTCAAGCAGGGTAATCTCAGAAGGATTCCTGGCCAGCAAAACACCCCCGGTCGGCCCACGGTTCGAAATAATGAGCCCCGCTCTGGAAAGCCGCTGGTGAACCTTGGCCAGATGGTGCTTCGACGCCTTGAAAGCCTTCGCGATATCGGCCGTGGTCGACTGCGCCTCCGGATTGATCGCCATATGAATCATCGAATGCATTGCCAATGCCGTCGCATCTGAAATTTTTACAATATCCGCCATATGCCCTCAATTC
>JBDLJW010000081.1:0-7663 GCA_039714135.1 Verrucomicrobiota bacterium | reverse complement strand
AAACTAAAACGGCCATGTTCTGGATCGTGAGGGGGAGTTTCTCTTTCAAGTTTGCCTGCGGGGCATTCGTTGCCCGGCCCGACAGGACCTGTCCGGTTGCTTGACTCGGGAGGGGGTTCGGGCATAATACGGCGCTTTAATTGGACGGACTGTTTTTATGATTAAGGTTTCTGGGGTAACGAAGAAGTTTCCAGCGCGTTTGGCGGTGAACAATATTTCGTTCGAAGTTAAGCGGGGGGAGATTGTGGGTTTTCTTGGTCCGAATGGAGCGGGCAAGACGACTACGATGCGCATGCTGACGGGCTATCTCCCGATGAATGCCGGAACGATCGAGGTGGCGGGCTATGATATTGCCAAGCACCCGCAGGAGGTTCGCCGGCGTATTGGCTATCTGCCTGAAAGCTGCCCGCTTTATCCGGAAATGCGTGTGGATGAATATCTGCGGTTTCGCGCTGAGCTCAAGGGTGTGAAGGCGCCGGCGCGCAAGGCGAAGATTAATGAGGTGAAGGAGCAGTGCGGGCTGACGGAGGTCGGCAAGCGTATTATCGGGCAGCTTTCCAAGGGGTATCGTCAACGGGTGGGCCTGGCCGACAGCTTGGTTCATGATCCGGACCTGCTTGTTCTCGACGAGCCGACGGTGGGGCTTGATCCCTTTCAGATCCGGCAGGTGCGTGAATTGATCAAGCAGTTGGCCGAGCGCCATACCATCCTGCTTTCCACTCATATTCTTCAAGAGGTGGAGGCCATCTGTGAACGCATTCTGATTATTAGTGATGGGCAGGTTGTTGCCTCGGATACCGAGGAAAACCTCCATCGGAAACTGCATGCCTGTTCGATCGTTGAGCTGGAGGTCATGGCTGAAAAGGTCTCTGCCATTGAAAAGGTGAACGCCATGGGAGGCATGGATGTTCGCAATGCCAGCGAGCTGGCGGATGGGTGGCTTTGGCTGGAGGTCGAGGCGGATTCGCCGGCGATGCGCGAGGATCTCTTCAATCTGGCGGTGACGGAGGGATGGGCTCTCCGCGAGCTTTCCGAGCAGCAGCATTCGCTGGAGGATACCTTTGTTCAGATTACCCGCAACAAGGGGGTTTCGTAGTGAGTACGTTTTTTAGTCTCTTCAAGAAGGAGGTCCGCACCTGCTTTCTTTCGCCGATCGCTTTTATCGTCATGTTTTTCTTCTGGGTCCTGACCGGACTTAATTTCTGGTGGATGCTTGTTCAGCTGGCCGACGGGGAAAAGTTGACAATGGCGACGCAGCAGATGTTTGGCGGGCTGATCTGCTTTAGTCTGCTGGTGATTGTTCCGCTGATCACGATGCGGTTGTTTGCCGAGGAGCGAAAGCTTGGGACGCTGGAGTCTTTGTTGACCACGCCGGTTACGGCGGCCGAACTTGTGACGGCCAAGTTTGCCGGTTCGATGGTGTTTTATGTGGTGTTGTGGCTGCCGGTGGTGGCTTATACGGCCATCCAGCAAAAGCTCAGTCCGCCGGAGGCGTTGCAGTTTCCTGATTTTGGTGCGTTGCAGGCCGGGTTTCTGGGGGTCATGCTGGTTGGCGGATTGTACATTGCCATCGGTCTGTTTATGTCGAGCCTGACGTCGAACCAGATTGTTGCGGCCATATCGGGCTTTGCCCTGCTGGCAATCCTGTTTTTTTCCACGTTGTTCATGGCCTATACGGCGCCGAATCCCTCCGTCCGGATCGTGGGGCAATATCTTTCGCCGTATGCCCACCTGCTGGATTTTTCCAGAGGCATGGTGGATAGCCGGACGATTGCGATCTACTTCTCCTACACGGCATGGTTCCTGTTTGCTGCGGTGAAGGTGATCGAATCCAAACGAACCTAACAAATGCAAAAACCGATTTTCATGCAGGGAGAAACTGCCGAATGAAACGAATTCTATCGAAACTGAATCTGATTGCCGCCGTGTTGCTTGCCTTTGTGCTGGTGCAGATGGTCAATTTTATTGCACTGAACAATGCGGAGCGGTGGGACTGGAGCGACCGGAAATACTACGAGCTTTCCGAAAAAACCATCAACTTGCTTTCCGAGCTTGAGCAACGCGTTGAGATAACCGTCCTCTTCCAAGAGGAACATCCGCTCTACGCCGATATCGAAAACCTGCTGGAGGAGTATCAATACCAATCGCGCAACATCCATGTGGAGTGGGTCGACCCTGCCCGCGACCTGGCGCGCACGGAGAAGCTGGCGGAAAAATATGGGTTGAGCGAGGCCCAGGTGGTTGTGTTCGAGATCGAAGAAAAGAGCAAGCCGGTACGGGCGGTCGATCTGGCCAACTATCGGATGGAAAAGGGACGCAAGGAACCTGTTCTTTCCGCCTTCAAGGGGGAGCAGGCTTTTTCCAGTGCCATTCAGGGATTGCTGCAGGACGAGGTTCCCGTGGTTTATTTCCTGGTCGGGCACGGCGAGCGCCAGGTTTCCGACTTCGACCAGATTGGCGGCTATTCAACGGTTGGAACCCTGATTGCCCGCGACAATCTCGAGGTTAAGGAGCTCATGCTGAATGCGGAAAAGCAAATTCCGGAAGATGCCTCCACCCTGATCATTGCGGGGCCAACCAAGGTGTTGAGTGCCGCCGAGGTGGAGATGGTTGAGGACTATTTGAACCGTAGCGGACGGGTGATGGTTTTGCTGGATGCCCTGAAGGAGACTGGGCTTGATGCCATGTTGCAGCGTTGGGGCGTGGCCCTGCGGAACGACTTTGTGCTCGATCCGGAAAATACACTCAAGGGCAGCGATGTCTATATTCGCTCCTACTACGAACATCCGATCACTATGCGCATGGGGAATTCCGGCGCGCGTTTCCATCTTCCCCGGTCGGTTGAACCCGTGATGATGAACGACCCGTCGGCGGCAGGGGATCGTCCCACTGTGGTGCAACTGGCCATGACATCGGAAAAAAGCTGGTCGGAAACCCAGGTGAACGACCCCTCGGCCAAATATGATGAGGACACGGCTGATTTGCGCGGGGCGCATTCGTTGGCTGTTGCGGTGGAGCGAGGTGCAACCCAGAAGATGCTGGATGTGCAGATCACCCCGTCGCGCATGGTGGTGTTTGGGGATTCGGATTTTGTTTCGAATGGGGCCCTGGCTGGCGGGGATCAGGATTTGTTTATGAGTGCACTCAACTGGCTGCTTGACCGCGAGGTGTTAATGGCCATTGCGCCGAAGCCGATCGAGGAGATCCGGCTGAGCCTCACCCGCACGCAATTGGGCAGAATGTTTTGGATTAATGTCGCAGCTATTCCATCCCTTGCCGGGGTGGCAGGCTTGTTGGTTTGGTTTCGGAGAAGGAAGTAGGGAGCTTTCATGGCAAAAGGTCGTTCCACTTTGGGTCTTCTCGCCGGCATTTTGGTGCTGGGCGTGTTTATTTGGGGTCAGCAGATGTGGCGAGCCAAGGTTCCGTCGTCGGAAATCCGGCGGACCCGGTTGTTTTTGTTGAACCCTGAAACACTCATTTCGCTTGAGTTCCAGTGCTCCAATACGGTTGTGGAGTGTGTGAAGGAAAACGGGATTTGGATGACGGGCAACGCCGAGCATGGGATGGGGCGTGCCGATGTGGCCCTGATGCACAAGATGCTTTCGGAGTTGAATGCATTGGGCAAGGGGGCAACGATTACGGCCGAGCATCTGGAGATGCGCGGGTTGGATGCTGCGGAATACGGTCTGGTCGATCCGGCTGTCGAGATCACTGCGATCGATAACAAGGGCCGCCGTCGCTGGTTGGTCGGGCGCAAGGCTCCGCTGGGCAATATGTTTTATATTAAGCAAGCCGGAGAGGGCGATATCCATACGGTTCCGGAAGCATTGCTTTCCCTTATTCCACCGCAACCGGATGCGTTGCGCGACCGGACACTGTTTTCCGGGAAGGTTCCAGGTGTGCGGCGTGTGGAGATTCGGGGTTCCGAGGGCTTTATCCAGATCCTGAAGGATGTCAGGTCGGGATGGCAGATTCAGCAACCTTTTGTTGCCGCGGCGGACCCCCGGGCGATGCAGGATTTGCTGGGCAGATTATACCGGTTGCAAATCGATGCCTTTGACGCTGAAAATGTTTCCGATTTTTCTGCCTATGGTTTGCAGGGCGAGGCTCGCCAGATTTCGCTGGAGGGCGTCGACGGCACTTCGTGCATGTTGGTGATCGGCGATGAAATCGTTGATCGAAAAGGATTCGTCTATGCCCGGTGGGCGGACGAGGCCTCTGTTTTTTCGCTCGATGCCAAAGTGCTGGATCTGGTGGACATCAAGCGGGACACCCTTCGTGATGCACGGATGCTGCCGCTCCCCGCAAGGGAGATTACCTACATATCGGTGGCTCGGGGTTCCGAGCAGCTGGAGCTTGTCTCCGATGAGTCCGGCCAGTGGGCCGTTTCCAAGCCGGTTATGTGGGATGCGGATCGTCAGGCTGTTTTTGAATTGATTCGGTTATGGGATTCCGTCGTCATTACGGACTTCAATGTTACAAATGAAACGTTGGCCGCAGAGTGGACGTTGCTTTTCGGTTCGGACAAGCTGGGTCAAACAAACCAAGTCGATGTTCTGCCTGGTTTGGGCCGAAAAGACGGGCTTCTCATTGTTCGTGAGGGAGCGGTTTTTCAGGTCAACCTCCCTCTGGTTCCTGAAACGATTCTGGATCCGCTCGAGTATAAGGACCAGCAGATCTGGACGCTTCAGAAGGATGAAATCCAGAAAGTGTCGGTGGAGAAGGCTGCGCAATCCCGGCAAGTTGCCGAGCGGCAGGCGGATGGTAGTTTTGCTCTGGGAGAGACCAACGGCGCGGTGCGGCTTGACGATGAGGCCTTGGAGTTGTTGCTGGAGGAGCTGGCAACGGTTTCCACTTCGGATTATGTGACCTACAACCCCAGCGATCTGTCCATCTATGGCTTGGCGGACCCGGCTGTGGTGTTGCATCTGGGGTTGTCCGGAACCAATCAGCTGGGACATGTCCTACTGGTAGGCGAGGAGGCCGCCCAGGGTTTCTATGCCATGGTAAAGGGGCGCGATGTGGTTTTCCTCCTCGATAAAACCCTGGCAAAGATGCTCTCCACTAATTTGGTGGTGGGACCGGAAAACGTTCCTTCGAATATTGAATAAACCCATTGTCCCTATGAACCCTCTGCATTTTAGTCGACGCTTGGCGAAAGGGGTGTACTGGGTTACGCGGATATTCGTTGGCCTTCTGTTGACGCTTGCGGTGTTGGCGGTTGTTGCCTTTATCTTTCTTCGGACATACGGCGTCCCCGATCCTTTGCTGCGGGAGGCCGTGCGGCGTGTCAATGCGGCAGGGATTCCCGTTGCAGTGGATGGCATCATTCTTACGCTGGGCGGTTGGCGCGCGGACGATGTTCGCTACTACAGTGCCAATCCCGATGATCTCGACCCTGTTTTCCAGGCTCGGCATGTTTATTTTTCCATGCAGAAGAGCGGGCCGGGAGAGGAGCCGGTTGCGTGGAATGTTGATATCAAGGCGGTTGGGGTCGGCATGACTCCTTCGGTGGAGTGGGGGATATCAATTCCAAGAGAGAGCCCTTCCCGTCAGGTGGAAGAGATAGAGGTGTCGGTGCAGTTCCTGCCCGATCGGATTATTGTTTCCCAGGGGAAAATGGAGTGGTTGGGGGCGCGCTTCAATGTGGCCGGAACGCTCCTCAAGGGGGAGCGGGAAGCTATTGAATCAGCCCGCAAACAGAAAACCTTCCTCCCCAGGCCCGTGACCGAGGAGCAGTTCCGATCCTTTGAAACCTGGTTGAAGAGACTCTCTCTCCCGGCGGGTGCTGCAGTGGATATCGGTTTTTCCATCGACATTGCCGACTATTCTTCGAGCCGGGTGGATCTTGCGGTCAATGCGGGGCAGGTCGGGTTTGACGGGGTTGTTTTTTCGAAGGCTGAGATCGCGGGTTCCTATGCCTATCCTGCAATCCATCTTGAGCGGGCAGGGCTGTTTCAGGGCAAGCAATCGCTTCAGTTAAGCGGCGAATATGATCTGGAATCCAAAGAGGCGAAAGGGGAGGTGTACAATTCGATTACCTCGAACCATCCTTTGCTTCTCCTTCCGGGTTGGATGCATGACCAGCTCTCCGAAGTCGGATTGCGGATCGGCCAGCTTCCGCGTCTGGAAATTAATTTTGGTCCCGCCGCCGTCAAGGAGCTGCTGAACCACCTGTCCGGAAATTTTGCCATTCACGATGTGGCCTACCAAGGCATCGAAGTCGAGGTGTTGCGCGGGCAAGTCAAGCGGGAGAACAACCGGCTCGAGCTCAGCAACCTGCAAGGGCTGGCTCTTGGGCAGGAAGACCGTGCCGAAGAGGGGGGTAGCGCCATGCACGGCGGGCCGGCCGACGGGTCGGTGTTTTGGGATGAAAACACCCGCGAATTCGGGGTGGAGGCCAATATCAATTTTGACCCCAACCTAATCGTGCAGGCCCTCTCTCCCGTGAGGATTGCCACTAACATCATCCGCCGATTCAGCTTTAAGGACCGTCCGCCCCAGGGGCATGTTTCGTTGGGTGCGAATGTGGACGATTGGGGCACGTTTTATATAGATATCCAGGGCACGGCGGATGATGTCGTTTTCCAAGGGGTGGAGTTTAGCTCGATCAATGCCACCGAGACCTATCGGCATGGAAAGCTGAATCTTGACCCTGTTGCCGGCATGCAGGGGGCGGCCTTTATTAAAGGTTCTGCGCTACTTGATTTCCGCGAGTCGACCGTCGCCTTTGATGCCGTTAGTAGTATGGATCCCGCCGATCTGGAGGATATAATTTTTTCCAGGCTTAATCTTTTCGGAAACCACATCAGGGCAGAGGGGGATATCCGTATTACGGCGCAGGGGGTGTTCGACTGGGACAGTATGCAGCAGACGGACTTTTTGGCGAAGGTCGAGGCGGAGCGGGTTGATATTCCCGTTGCAATACTCGACCGCTTCGTTGCCGAGGTCGTGGGCAACGGGCCGGTTATTGCCGTGAAGAACGCCACCTTCGGCCTCTACGGCGGCGAAGGCAAAGGGGATTTGTCCCTGGCCTGGAATCCTCCTGGGAAAGAGCTTCCCTATACCACCGACGTGGTTTTCTCCAACGTTGATTTTTGCCCATGCATGGCCTTCCTTTGCGGAGACAAGCCGATTTCGGTTTCTGGGAAGCTGACAGGGAATGCCCATGTCGAGGCGGATTTTTCGACCAACTTTTTTGCTACGGCCAATGGCGCAGGCTCCGTGCGGGTCGATGATGGGCAGCTGGCCGATCTTCCCCTGTTTAAAGGATTCTCCAGATTGATGCGTAAGATCTTCCCCTCCTTTACGGTTTTTTCCATCACGAGCCTAAGGGGCAATTTCTCCATTGTAGATGGTGTCGTCTCGACGGAGGACGCCTATTTCGAAGGGGACGTTCTTAGTGCAAAGGGGCATGGAAGCTATGCCGAGCCCGCCGGGTTTGATGTCTGCATTCAGGCGCAGATGTTGAGCGAGGGGAAAATCTCAACGGTGGTACGTGCCATCACCGATCCCCTGATGAAGCTGTTTGAGATGAGGTTGACCGGAACACTGGCGGATCCCGCATGGGAGCTGGATAACTTTTAGAGCAATTGCCGGTTAGGGGCTAGGCACAAGGCATGAGTGAAGTGGTTTCCCCTGGTGCCTAATGCCTGTTGCCTAG
>JBDLJW010000080.1:0-7742 GCA_039714135.1 Verrucomicrobiota bacterium | reverse complement strand
TGCTTTTTCCTCAGGAGGATGGTGTGCATATCGGGATGGGCGAGGCGACGGCCGGCCTTGATGATTTCCGGGAATTCACTGGCAGGAACGAGCGCGGGCTTGAGGTCGGCCATCTGCACGATGCGGAGGGCGTTGGCGCGAGGACTGTAGACCACCGCCACCTCGACCATGCCTGCGCCATTGGGGGCCTGCCATGAAAAATTGCGTGGCAGGATGGCGGGCTCGTATCCATCGGGCAGTACAATGTTGCACTCGATGATGGTGTCGATATAGTTGTTCCATACAAGCGGCAGAGTGCGTTCGCTGGAACGGTATTTCAGCAGTCCGCCGAGTCCGTTGGGCACGGTGAAGTAGAGGTAGTCTCCATCCAATACGGCGTAGCGCTTGGCCGCAACTGAATATTCGAGATTGCCGGGATAGGTGGTGTAGTCGGTGGCCAGCTCGGAAACCGCCTGGGCGGACTGGGAAACACCGGCGACCATTTCAAGAAAGTGCCGCCGCCGGTTTTCTGGTGTGATTTCAGCGTACTTGCGGTGGAACTCCTCGAAGCGGGTTCCTTGCATGGAGGTGGAGAAGGTGATGCCGGCCTCGCCGTCGGAGGAAACACTCATTTCAATCGAGCCTTGGCTCCGGCTTTTCTTGTCGGGGGAAACCGTGATTTTACTGATTTCACCGCTGGTCAGGTTCAGTGCCGGCCGCCGATTGTATGAGGAAGTGCCCAGCTCGGCATATTGCGATTCGCCGGCAAGATGGATTGTCTTTCCATCAAGCTCCATTTTAACCAGTACGGAGCTGAAAGCGTTTCGCGAGGGGATGAATAGCTGGGACTCGGCAGTTTCCGGAATATGTGAAATGTTGCCGGATAGTACGAATTCCGGGTTGAGTCCTGTTGCCGTGAGCAGGGTGTGGAGCACGACCATGCGATCGGTATTGTTTCCATAGCGCTCCAGCAACGTCTGGTCGGCCGGGGTGATGGCGGCGAGCGGGAGGCTGGTCAGGCGGGGGCCGGCGGACCGAATGTTCTTTGCCACCCAGTTGCGCAGGGCGACGATCTTTTCGGTTTTGCCGTGCAGTCCAGCGGTCAGCTGTTTGGCCAGCTTTTCCGTTTCAGGCTGGCATTCCGTGGCGGCGAGCAGGTGGGTTTGGATTTTATTTCCGTAGGTTTTCCAGTCGCCGGTGGAGATGAATACCGCCGGATTGAAGGTCCACCATTCCGGCAGGTTTTCCTCCTTTTTGACAGGCGGTTGGTTTTCTGCCTGCCAGATGTAGGTGACGCTTTCTTCACTTGCGGTTTTTGTTTCTGTAATTCCGGTGTTGCGGAGGTGCAGCTCCAGTGACTCTGGCGCGGTGAGTGTTAAGCTTTTGCGGTCAATCGGATCGTGGCCGTTGAAGGTCTGTATGGAGGAAAAGAAGGGTTTTCCGCTGACCGTGGAGACGATCTCGTATTCGAGGATACTGCCGACCTCGACACCGGGCAGGTTGGCGACGAGGATTTTTCCGGCAGGATAGCGCGGGGCGGAGGCAACCCAGCTGGCATCCATGGTGTTGATTTCCTCGTTGCTGATTTCCTTTACAGTGCCATCGGGCTTGGTGACGGTGGCCTTGGTCAGTTCGATTTTTTGCCAGGCGGGGTTGTAGCCGATTTTGATTTCAGAGTTCTTTTTAGTGCCGGCATAGGTCAGGATTTCAACCCTTGTGCGAGTGGTTTCCTTCCAGTTGTTTGGGTCCTTCAGAACAATGGTTTTTGTGTTTTCCAGAATGCGCACATCGGATTCCGCATCCGTTGTGGGAACAGGGAGGTTAAGTATGAGTTTCTTGCGCAGGTTGTATTCGATATCTTTAAGGTTTTGTTTAAGCGCGAGATATTCCTCGGGGCTGAATTCAACAGCGTTCATCAGAAAGGTGTTGGTCGCGGTCAGGGTTGCACCTTGCTGCGCAATCTGAACGCTCCATGCGATCTGGTCGGAGTCGACCGGATCATAGTTTGGAATGTTGAGCGTCCCTGTATCCTCGGGGATTTCGAGATCGAGGGTTTCGCTGATGCCGGCGGTCATGCGGGTGTAGAGGGGATATTTGCGTTTTTCCAGCCCGGTCTGTCCGATTAGAAAGTTGGCATAGCCCAGCGAGCTTCCGAGTCTTGGGAGGTTGAGTATTTTATTTTCGGTCCCCTCAACAAGCAGGTTCTCGGCGGTGTAGCCAAGTTTGATGGTCAGTGGTTCGGAGGTGTTGCGCAGCTCTTCCGGCAGGATCTTTAAGGTTTGAAGTTCGGCGGTTGGCATTGATTTCTTGAGATGCCCCTCGAAGAAGCGTTTGCGCTCTTCGGGTTTGATCTTTGAGAAGTAGCCGCGATAGACGGTGTCGTTGATCCCTTCGAAAAGAAGGGTGCTTTCAGCCTCCAGCATTCCGGCTTTATCCAGGGTTCCGGTGGAGGAAATCTTCAGCAGGTTCTCCGTTGCGGGAATGATGGGGGAGGTGAGCAGTGTCTCGCCCTCGGGGCGGGCGACGATGTAGCTCATGTTCTGGAGGTAGGACGGGAAGATGTCCTTGGTGTTTTCATCGGTGGAATCCATCAAAATGTATTCGCCGTTATCGTCAAGCGCAGCGGTGACGGCATGGTTGAAAAACGGTTGGGGAACCTCTTCGTCTTTTTTGGGTCCGGCCATGATGATGACTGGGAACGCTTCGATGTCGACGAGTCGCAACATGGCGGCGAGCAGGGCGGCCTTGTCGCGGCAGACGCCGTAGCGGTTTTCGAAGGTAATGCTTACGTCGTGCGGTTCATAGCCGGGCGCCTCCTCTTCGGTGGTGATGCCCATGTAGCGAATGTCCTGCGAGACAAAATTGAAGACGGCTTCGACTTTTTCAAGCGTGTTGGAGCAGCCGGCCACCAGCTCCTGTGCTTTGGCCTTCATCTCCGGGGTTGTGGATTCGAGGCGTGGAAGACAGAGCTCCCAGTACCACTTTGAAAGTTCCTCCCATGTTTCCATGGTGCTGACAAGCAGGCGTTGGACGACCGTGTAGCGCGCGGGCATGTTGGGTTCGTCGAACATGCGCGGCACATCTTTTATCTCCCATGTATAGACGGTTCTTTCGTCCAATTCGGTTTTCTTGAAGTCAACGGTGTCGGGGATCTCTGCCTTTAGCGCAATTTTTGCAAGCGGCAATGCTTTGGGTACGATCACTTGGTAGGTCGTGCGCTCGATGGGGCTGGAGTGTTCCAATACCTGATAGTCGCTCCATGCATCCGGTACGACTGTTTTGGTTTTAATGCGGTGAGCGATGTAGCGCAGTGTGTCGCCGATTTCGAGTCCCGGGACGGATAGTTTGAGAATCTTGGAGTTGGGATTGTAGATGTTCGCGCCCATCTGGCCGGGGTCGACCATTACTTTTCCCTGTGCGGCGATATCGACTTCGTTGACGGCTCCGTCGGGCTTGATGACTTGTACCTTGGTGAAGTAGTTCGTCCCGTAGGAGGTATTGAAGCTCAGTGTCAGGCTTCGGTTGTCGCGCTTGCCCCTTTCGGTGAGAATCTTAATCGCCGTGTCATCCCATGTTTCCGAGGTTCCGTCGGGTTGATATTCAACCTGGATGAAGTCGTCGATCAGGACGTCGTCGGAGTCCGGATATTTTTCAGCCGTTGCCGCAGCCGCCATCCCAACGAGATTGGTTGGAGCCAGAAACTCTTTTGCGGAAAGGGGCAGGGCGCATGCGAATGATAAAAAGACGGTTAGGCCAATGCGGATGGTTTGTTTCATGCAAATCTCCAATTCTAGACTGTCTTGTGGGTGCAAATGGAATCCGTAATACGATCCCTATCGCATTCTGTGGATCATGGTGCCGCCGATGATGAAGAAGCCAATAACGGCTCCCCATGGGCCAAGCCATGGAAGAATGATCATCTGCTTGGCAAGGTATTCCATGGAAAACTGTGTGGCGTAGAAGGCGAAAAACATACCGAGTGCGAGCATGATGCCCGCAAAGGCGCCTTTGCGGCCGGTGTGTGCACCAACGGGGATGCCGATCATGGTGATGATGATGCAGACAACGGGCATGGACAGTCGGTGGTGGAAGTCGACCTCGTATTTAACGAGGGTTGCCGGGGAAAGTATTTGTTGATGTGTTTGGATGTATTTCCATAATTCCGTGGAGGACTGGTAGGCGGGATCCTTGACTTCCCCCATGAAGTCTTCGGGAACCTCGGGCAACTTGCGCATTTCCATGATCTTGAATGCTTCTGCTTTCCCTTCGCGGTTGCCGAGTTCGTCGTATTCCTGCACGGAACCGTCTTCAAACCACCAGCGGCCATCCATCCAGCGTGCTTTGGAGACCATGTACTTGGTGCGATCGGTTCCGTTTTCGCGTTGTTGGATAAGCTCGATCCCTTTCATGGTGTAGCTTCTGGTATCGAACTCCTTAATATACCAGATGTGCCTTGCTTCGGGATTCTTGAAGGCGATCTGCTCGAAATACACATCCTCGTCGGAGTACTTTTGCGTATCGACAAACTGGTCGGCGCGGTAGGCGAATCTTGGGCCTGCATATTCATTCACGACAGTGGTGATGACGAGGCAGATAAAGCCCATGAGCATGTAGGGGCGGACGATGCGGTAGATGCTGATGCCGCTGGCGCGCATGGCGATGATTTCGCTATGGCGGGTGAGTGTTGAGAGGCTGTAGAGCACGGCGAGCAACAGGCAGAGCGGAATAATCAGGATGACCATCGAGGGCAGGCGCAGGACGGCGTAATAGTAGGCGATGTCCGCAAAGCTTGTTTTGGCATCATAGAACTTGTCCATCGTATCCATCAGATCGCCGATGATAGACAGCAGGGTAAACGCCATGATCAGATAGAGCAGGGGTTTAAGTAGATTATTGAACAAGTAGCGGTTTAAAATTCTCATATTAAGGTGGCAACAAGGTAGCGGTAAAAGCGGGCAATCGCAAGCGTTGAAAAGACTGCGGGTCAGGTGTAGGGTTCCGCCAATTATAAGGAGCTACTTATCTATGGCTGCAACAGGAATCATTGGTGAAAGTCGGGTGGGTGATCCGGTTACGATCGTGATCTTCGGCGCATCGGGCGATTTGACGCAGCGCAAGCTGATCCCCGCGCTCTACATTGCCTATGCACAGGATTTGCTGCCGTCGGCATTCACCATTGTTGGTTTTGCCCGACGCGATTATGACGATGCAACCTTCCGCGAAATGATGGCTGAATCGATCAAGGAATTCTCCCGCATTCCCGTTGAGGATGAAGCCGTGGCAGGTTTTGTGGAGCATATCCGCTATCATAAGGGCGATATTTCCAATCCGGAAACCTATGCCGGGTTGCAGGAAAAGTTTCAGGATGTGGAAACCTATCCGGAAAACCGACTATACTATCTCTCCGTTATTCCGTCCTTGTTCGAGCCGGCGGTGGAGCAGCTTAAGCTGTCCGGCCTGATTGCCGCGCCGCATTCCAGGCACTGGACCCGGGTAGTGATTGAAAAGCCGTTTGGAAAGGATCTTGAAAGCGCCCGGGCGCTGAATGCCGGACTGCTGCGCCACCTCGACGAATCGCAAATCTACCGCATCGACCACTATCTCGGGAAGGAGACGGTGCAGAACATACTCTCGTTCCGTTTTGCCAATGCCATCTTCGAGCCGGTGTTCAACCGCAGCTATATCGACCACATCCAGATCACGGCTTCCGAAACGGTCGGGATGGAAAGTGGGCGCGGCGGTTACTACGATGAATATGGCGCGATCCGCGACATGGTTACAAACCATCTGCTGCAACTGCTCTGTCTCGTTACAATGGAGGCGCCGGGCGATCTTTCCGCCGAATCAATCCGAAACGAAAAGGTCAAGCTGCTCAACGCGGTCAAACTTGATGTCCGCGAGAAAATTTCCGATGCCGTTTGCCGGGGGCAGTATGGAGCCGGAATCGGCAAAGACGCTTCCCCGGTCAAAGGCTATCTGGAGGAGGATCGGATCGATCCTCAATCCGAAACCGAAACCTTTGCGGCTCTGCGATTGAAGATCGACAACTGGCGCTGGGCGGGTGTCCCGATTCTATTGCGTACAGGAAAGCGCATGGCCCGCAAGACGACCGAGATTGCCGTGCAGTTCAAGGTTCCGCCGCTCCAGCTGTTTCAGCAGGTCGAGTGCGAGGACGATGTCTGCGATATAACCCGCATCAAACCCAACACGCTCATTTTCCAGATTCAACCCAACGAGGGAATCTTCCTTAAGCTTGGCACCAAACGCCCGGGGATGCGTTTCGTTGTCGAGGATGTGAAGATGGACTTTTCCTATTCCGGGACATGGAACAAGTCGCTCCCCGAGGCCTACGAACGTCTATTGCTGGATACTTTGCATGGCGACTCCACACTCTTCACCCGTTCCGACGAGGTGGAGGCCGAGTGGGGCGTTGTTCAGCCAGCCTTGGATAGTCACAGCAAGCTCAGGCCCCAAAACTATCCACCCGGCGAATGGGGTGTGCCGGAAGCCGACCGGTTGTTTGACGGCGTGGAGGGAAGCTGGCGGAATGGCTAGTTCGATTTGTTATGGATGCGTTTTTTATCTATGTAACTGCGGCGGATGAAGCCGAAGCAAAGTTGATTGCCCGCTCGGTTGTTGAAGAACGCCTTGCTGCCTGCGCCAATATTCTCGGTGCAATCCAGTCCATCTACTGGTGGGAGGGAAAGGTGTGCGAGGGTGCCGAAGTCGGCCTTGTTCTAAAAACCTCGGATGCCCGGAAGGGCGAACTCATCGACCGCATCAAGCAGCTCCACTCCTACGACTGCCCCTGTGTCGTCTGCCTGCCGATCACCGGCGGCAATCCCGATTTCCTCGACTGGATCGGGCGTGAAACGAACACGCGGAACAACGGGCAGGATGCCCGTTCTACGTAGCATGGGCATCTTGCCCATGAACCCCGGAGTGAAATCCGTTGCCTGAATCAATCCGTTGCCCTAGATTCCCCGCCTATGTCCACGCGCTATAAAATCAAGGTTTCGTACGACGGCACGAATTATTCAGGCTGGCAGGTTCAACCGCGCCATCACACGGTGCAGGGCGAGCTGGAACGCCTGCTGGCGGAAATGACCTGCCAGAAACACGTGCGCGTCGAATCATCAGGTCGCACGGATTCCGGGGTACACGCCCGTGCACAAGTGGCGCATTTCGACCTGAAGGAACCGCTCAAGGATCCCAAATATTTCATGCGCGGCCTCAATGCCCAGCTCAATCGCGATATTCGGGTGCTAACCTTCGAGAAGGTGTCGTCCGATTTCCACGCCCGCTTCAGCGCCGTAGGCAAGGAATACCGCTACTTCATCTACAACGGCCTGATTGTTCCGCCCACGAAGCGGCTCTACCGCTTGCAGGAAGGCCGTCCACTGGATGTTGAAAAAATGCGCGCCGCCGCCGCGTTGCTGGTGGGGGAGCACGATTTTGCTCCATTCGCCGCCAACCGCCGGGTGCCGATCAAGGACACTGTCCGGACGATCCACTCGCTCTATGTCCGCAAGCATGGCGCCGATATCACCTTGGAGGTGCAGGGCAATGGCTTCCTCTATAAAATGGTGCGCGGCCTCGCAGGGTTTTTGATCCACGTCGGCATGGGGCGGCTCGAACCCGAAGCCGCGCTCGATATTCTCGACCATGGCAAGCGAACCGCCAAGGTTCAGACCGCCCAGCCCCACGGTCTCTTCCTCTGGAAGGTCTTTTATTGATTGTACCGACGGATGCGTGGTTGTAGC
>JBDLJW010000079.1:0-7751 GCA_039714135.1 Verrucomicrobiota bacterium | reverse complement strand
CTGCGAGACGGCTTAACCTTGCGCCATTAGGAACCGATCTTCTGCCCAAGGTTAAGCCTTTCTGATTATATCATATTCTATATAAAACAACCGTTTTGGGGGCAAAATCAGGCTAAAATATATCATATACGATATAGAAAAGATAAGATTGGATGTGCCAGCACGGGATCGGGAAAGGCAACCCTGCAATACGTATCGCCGCCATCTTGGCGGCCTTGTTTGCCTGCGACAAATACGCTAGAGGCCGCTGGAGAGGCGGGCTTCTGGGAAGGCGGAGAGGCCGACGGACAGGAAGATCCGCTGTTCGCCGTCGTCATAGTTGTGGTAGCCCAGACCATAGCGCATGCAGCAAAAATTCTTATAGGCGGCAACCGCGAATTCCTGCAGGTCGTTGCTGTCATCGTCGTAGCGCGCATAGGCCTCGAACGAAAGGTTGCTTTTCGGGAACAAGTCGATGCGCGGGGTCCATAGCGAGCGCTCCCCGTTTTCATAGAAGTGCTCGAGCGAGAAAACGATCTCGTCGCAGTCATATGAAATGCGCGTATCAAAATCGATGACTTTCCCGGCATGCCAGTCGTATGTTCCCTCCGAGTCGATCATCGTCCGCTTCGTGAGCGGCATACGTGCATCAATATGGAGAAATTCGAAGTCCTCCGGCGCTCCGTTTCTGTCGACAAAATAGTAGGTGTAGAGGTCGAGGTCGATAAAGCGGGCAAGGCGGCCGTCGCGGCGGGTCTGCAATACATTGCGCAGGCCAAGCTGCACCTTGTTTTCATCCATGAGCTCGTCGACATCGTCGAACTGGAGCAGGCGGTTGGTGGTGACCGAGGAATCCTCATAGATATAGTCGGCGTAAGGCTCGATCTTGTGGCGCAATCCTTTGCCGTACCAGCGCTCCCGCTCCGAAAGGATCTTGGTGGCCTGGAAGGAAACCTCCATCCCGGCGCCGGGAATCTGGCGCAGCTCCTCGCCGCCCGCAACGCTTTCAGAGTAGTAGGTGGCGCGGTAGCCGGCACGCGGAACAAGATTCAAGAAGCCGTAGCGCTGCGGCATATACAACGTGTTTGCGGAGTCGATCCGTACGGAGTCGTAGTCTGCCGGTGTCGGGTTGATTGAAGAAGAAACGCGCTCGAGGTAGGCAACGGCGTTTTCACTCTGAACATAGAACGGGGTCTTGCCCAGCCGGGTGCGGTAGAGATCGGCTGAATATTCGGCGCGATCGGTGTTGTTGTAGAAGTCGTTCACCCGATGGCTGACAAAGGCTTCGGAACCGACAAAGCTGTTTCCATAGACCCACGATGCATAGTTTTCGGGCTGGGCAAAGCGGCGAAATTCCGACTTGAAGAATTCCTCGAGGATCGCCGGGTCGCTGAGATAGTTCCACCGCGTGTTGAGATAGTGGGTATCCGTAAAGTTCTGGAGATGCTCCAGCTTGAACCGATAACGATCGTCCCCGATCAACTGCCCGAGACCGGCGGGATCGGTCGGATCATATCTATTGTAGGGATCCTCGTCCTTCAGATAGAAGGCGGAGAATCCGCCGACCGCATTGGGAAAGTCCCACTCAACCCCCTGCCCGAGACCCACGCCCCGCTTGCTGTAGAGGTTGAGGTTGGCGATATAGTCGATGTTCCTCGTAACCGGCAGCGTGGCCTTGGTCAGGGCAAACACGCCCCATTCGCTGCCCGCGCCAAACTTGAATGACAAGATGCCCTTGTTAAGCTTGTGCCGCCAGTACGGCACATAAAAGACCGGCACCTTGCCGAGATAGAACACCACGCCTTTGGCCACGAGATATTCTTCATCGATCAGCCGCGCCTCTTTCGCCCGCGCATGGAAGTGCGGCGAGTCCTGCGGACAGGTGGTAAAGTTGGCCCCGCGCAGCAGATATTCGTTCGTGGAAACCCGCTCGACATGGTCGACGCTCAGGAGCACCGGGTCAAAGTCGAGCGACGAAGGGCCGAACAGCCCTTCCTGCTTGATAAAGTTATAGTCCAGCTCGCTTCCCTGCCAAAGCACGCTGCCGCGTTCAAACACGATATTGCCATCAATATGCAGGTCTCCGCTATCGGGATTGGCGCTGATTTTGTCGGCCCGGATCGTCACATTTTCGAACCGCCCGGTCACCCCGCCGCTGGCAATAATGGTTTCGTTGGTATATTCCAGACGAGAGGCCTGAATATCGAACGGCTCGTCGGGAATCTCCTTCGGCAGATCGTTGTTCCCGGCTGCGGCGGCAACCGACAAAAGAAGCCCCCAAAGCATTCCTGTTTGAAAATATCTATTCCCCGGCATTTTCAGGCACCTTTTCAGTGGATAACAGAGGTGATTTCGGAGGCGCGCTGTAGGGCTGGACCATCAGCCCCTTGATTTCCTCAATACGCTTCCGGGCATCGGGAACCAGCTTGCTCTTTGGATATTCCTCGATCAGCCGCTCATAGCTGATAATGGCCGCCTTGGGCTTCTTGGGCACCTCGGCATAGAAGGTGGCTTCGTCGAACACCCTCTTTGCCTTCACCTCATAGAGCTTGTTGCGCAACTGGATAACCCTGCCCTTGCGCGCAGAGTTCGGGTAGGAACTCAGGAAAACCGTCGTTGCCGTCAGCGTACGCTCAAGGATTTCAGCACTGCTGGGGAACTCCCGGCGGAGCTGGCCGAGGCAGTCAATCTTCTGCCAGGCCGCGTTTTCGGCAAACTTACTATCGGGATAGCGGTAGCCGAGCACTCCGTAGGCCGCAATGGCCATCTCCATCTCGTTCGCCTCCTGATAGCACTCGCCGATCAGGAACTGCGCCTCGGGAGCACGCGGCCACTGCGGTCCGTTGCGGATCACATCCTTGAAATACGGCACGGCATATTCCGGCGAGCGGTAGCCGCCGAAGACCCAGCGCATGCGCCGATGGTCCATGATATCGGCCGCAATCTCGAACTGGCTTTCCAGCACCGAATCATAGTCGTGCATGCGGCTGGAATAGTTGTCGATCAGATACTGGTATTCCTTAAACGCCGCCTTCAGCTGGCCGCGGGAATAGAGCATATCCGCCCGCGCACGCTGGGCCTTGGGCGCCTCCTGGCTGTTCGGCCAGCGACGCACCAGATAGAGCATCCGGCGATCCGCCTTCTTCAACCAGCCCTTGTTCTGCGTTTCGCGGGCATATTTCCACTGCTCCGCCGAAGTCGGCATCCGCTTATCGAACGCCGCTCTCAGCGTACCGCGCCCCCGCTCTTCAACCACATAGGCCTCGGGCTTTGTTGAACGGCAACCCGTTCCAACAAGACAAGCGCCTACAACCGACAACATTAGGAAATTTTTCGCACACTGCATAATCTGGACAATCTAGTTCAACGCATTGGAATGGGCAATTCCAAAGATGTGAGGAGTGAAACGTGAGTCGTGATTGCCTGTTCACGCATCACGCCTCAATCGTCACTCATCAATAACTCTTCGCAAAAACCACCCGGCCACTGCTCGGCTTGCCGCAGCAGATGCACTCGCCCGCCCCGCTGTCCGTCCGGTCGAACGGAACCGTCCGGATCGTCACCGAAAGCTCGTCGTTGATCTTGTTTTCGCACTCCTCGCCGTCGCACCAGTGGCTCATGGCAAATCCGCCGTGCGCCTCCGGGCGCTCCTTGTTTTCCGGCGTAAAGAACTTCACGAACTCATCGTAGGCATCGATCTCCTTCGTATTCTCCGCCCGCTGGTCGAGCGCCTTTTGCAGCAGCCCCTGCTGGATATCCTCCAGGGTCTGAACAATGTTCGCCGTGAATTCGCCCTTGTCGACGCCCTTCTTCTCGCCTGTATCGCGACGCGCCATGAAGACGGAATTGTTCGCCATGTCGCGCGGGCCAATCTCGGCGCGGACCGGGATGCCCTTCTTGACCCAGCCCCAGCCCTTTTCGCCGGCGTTGATGTCGCGGTCGTCCACAACCACCTCCACATCGCGCTCGTGGAAGCGCTGCTTGCGCAGCTCGGCGGCGATTTCGTTGCAGTAGGCCAAGATAGCCTCGCGATCCTCCTCCTTGCGGATGATCGGCAGGATCACCACATGGCTCGGGGCCAGGCGCGGCGGCATAACCATTCCGTCGTCGTCGCCGTGCGTCATAATCATTCCACCGATCAAGCGGGTCGAAACGCCCCAGGACGTTGTCCAGGCAAACTCCTTCCCCCCGTCGCGGTTGCTGTACTGGATATTCGAAGCCTTCGCAAAATTCTGGCCCAGAAAGTGGCTCGTCCCCGCCTGCAGCGCCTTGCGGTCCTGCATCATCGCCTCGATGCACAACGTGCTCACCGCGCCCGGGAAGCGCTCGCCGGCGGTTTTTTCGCCCACCAGCACCGGCATGGCCATATATTCCTCCGCAAAGGTCTTGTAGACGTCGAGCATCTTGCGGGTTTCCTCCCACGCCTCCTCCTCGGTTTCGTGGACGGTATGTCCTTCCTGCCAAAGGAATTCGGCCGTGCGAAGGAACATGCGCGTGCGCATTTCCCAGCGCACCACGTTCGCCCACTGGTTGATGAGGATCGGCAGGTCGCGATAGCTTTCCACCCACTTGGCGTAGGTTGCGCCGATAATGGTTTCCGAAGTCGGGCGCACCACCAGCGGCTCCTCCAGCTCGCCTGCCGGAACCAGCCCGCCGTCGGGGCCCTCCTCCAAACGATGGTGCGTAACAACCGCGCACTCCTTGGCGAATCCGTCGACGTGTTCCGCCTCCTTCTCAAGATAGCTTTTCGGGATGAACAGCGGGAAATAGGCGTTCACATGGCCGGTTTCCTTGAACATTTTATCCAAGCCCGCCCGGATGTTTTCCCACAGCGCATAGCCCCACGGCTTAATCACCATGCAACCGCGCACCGCGCTCGTCTCCGCCAGATCCGCCGCGCGCACCACCTGCTGGTACCACTCCGGATAGTTTTCCTCGCGTGTCGGCGTAATCGCCGTCCTCTTCTGCTTCGCCATAACAAATCTCCTTAAAACGAGGCCGGAATCTACAGGGGCACGAACCCGAATTCACGCAAAAAAGCCGAAAGAGCGCATCTTCCTGAGGCCCCCGAAAACTTGCAAACACCCCCGTCGACTGCTTTTATGCAATACCTCGGAAAGGAAATGGAAAATGATCTACAAACCATATGGGAAAACCGGCAAGAAAATCTCGGCGGTCGGGTTTGGCGGAATGCGCTTTCCCGACAGCATCCCGAACGAAAAGAATGCGGAACTACTGCTTTATGCCCAGGGCAAGGGCGTCAACTATTTCGACACGGCCCCCTTCTACTGCAACGATACAAGCGAGGAGATCTTCGGCATGGCCCTCCGGCAGATGAAGCCGGGATCCTTTTATGTCTCCACCAAATGCGGCTCCTCCGACGGAGAAGAACTGCGCACCTCCCTTGAACGGTCGCTGGAACGCCTGGGTATCGACCGAATCCACTTCTTCAACATCTGGTGCCTCAAATCCGACGAAGACTGGGAAAACCGCAAAAAAGGCGGCGCAGTCGACGCCCTCCTGAAGGCGCGCGACGAAGGCCTGGTCGAACACGTGGTTTGCTCCACGCACATGACGCGCAATCAAGCCGCCTCGATTTTCGACGAAGACATCTTCGAGGGGGTCACCCTCGGCTACAACGCCGTGAACTTCCCATTCCGCGAACAGATTGTCGCCGATGCCCGGAAACACGAAATGGGTGTCGTTGCCATGAACCCGCTCAACGGCGGGCTTATCCCGCAACACAGGGATCGGTTCGACTTTATCCGAAACGAAGGCGACTCCGACGTTGTTCAGGCCGCACTTCGCTTTCTCTTCTCGGATCCCGGAATCACAACCGCACTCGTTGGGTTCAGCTCGGAAGAGGAAATCGATCAGGCCCAATGTGCCTCGGAGCAGTTCACCCCGCTCTCGCCGGAACGGCGCGAAGCCATTAAAACGCAGATTGCCGACAGCTTTGACGGACTCTGCACCGGATGCGGCTACTGCCTCCCCTGCCAGCAAGGGCTGCAAATACCGCGCCTCATGGACGCCTATAACATGAGAATCCTTCAGGGGCCGGAGGCAGAACACATTACCAACCGCCTTAAATGGCATTGGAACATGGAGGCCAGCGCGGCCGCCGACTGCACCGAATGCGGCCAATGCGAGCAAGCCTGCACGCAGCACCTGCCCATTATCGAGCGGCTTCGCGAAATTGCAAAAGCAGCGGAAAGCTAGAGCACGGAGAAAACAAAATGCGCCGAAAAGAACGAATGTTAACAGACAGCGAGGCCCTCTCGATCCTTGAAGAGGGGGAATACGGCATTCTCAGTACAGTATCCCCAGACAACGAACCATATGGCATCCCCCTGAATTATTGCGTAATGAATGGCCGCATCTATTTCCATAGCGCTATTGAGGGAACAAAAATCGCGAATATTGAAAACAACCCCGCCGTATCATTCTGCGTTGTTGCCGGAGCCAGGGTGCTTTCCGAGCGGTTCACATCGCTTTACGAAAGCTGCATTGTTTCGGGCACGGCGGCCGAAGCCTCTGGAAGTGAAAAGCAAAACGCACTGGAAATGCTCATACACAAATATTCCGGAAGCCACATACCCGAAGGGCTGGAATACATTGAAAAGCTTAAAAACAAAACGCGCGTATTCAGCATCTCCATCGAATCCATAACCGGCAAAGCGAACAGATAGCCGCCCAACCCATGGCGCGAAAAATCGAGACCAACACCAAAAGGAAAACATGAAAAAACATTCCACGGAAAAAGAAATACTCTCGGCCTCCCTCAACCTCCAGCACGCCGACGTCGACGAAGAAACCCGCAAGCGGCTCATCAAAATGATCAAACACCTGCAAGCAACCGCTTCAATATTAATTACGCTGGGTGTCCTGCTGTTTATCGCCCGGGTTTACTTCAAAGCAAGGGACATCGATATTATCGAATTCATCCCCATCGCCTTGTTTCTGGTTCTCTACACAAGATACAGAGACCTCCACAAACAAGGGCTGAAGATCATAAAAAAACTATAGCGCCTTAAACAGTTCCACAGCCAACCTGCCAAGGACTGGACGATTAAATGCTCCTGTCAAAAACAGGTTCCCCTCAGGAGCCCTCTCCAAACGTTTTCATCTTGGGGAGTTCGGGCTTGGGCAACGCCTCGCCTTTCTTTGGCTTTTTGGATCGAATACCTTCCTTTGCCAAAATCTCCACATAGAACGACACCAGCCCGCGCGCTTCGGCATCGTTGATGCATCCATCGATTTCCGACAAGTGGATCCCCCTTGCCTCGGCCTCGGTGTCGCCGAACCTGCAATCGAAATCCCAGAAGTCGACGCCTTCGGGAAGCTCCTTGCGGCGTTCGCGCTTGATGTACCTCCGTACCTCGTTTTTCACGCCCTCGACCAGGCGGGGATATTTGATTTTCGGGTGGGTCAGTTGGAATGTCTTTTTCATCGGGTTCCTCGGCAGTGCCATACTATTTCCAACAACCTACCATCATTAAAACAGAAGGTCTCGCGTAAAGTCGCAAAGCAATCCTGCACGGTCCTTGCTTTGCGTGTGAACCACTTCCTTTGGTCATTATTGAACCGGCCTGCGGCCTATTTTCCTGCGGAAAATCATGCTTCGCGCCTTCGAAATTATCATTTCGCGATGCTCATGAGAGAGAGGGCGCAACGTCCCGTCTACGATCGTTGCATGAACGCGCGGACGAGGCGGGCTTGTTCGTAGGTAGCGACGCCGTCGGAGGCTTCGACCACCGCCCCGAGCGTGTCGG
>JBDLJW010000078.1:0-7773 GCA_039714135.1 Verrucomicrobiota bacterium | reverse complement strand
AGAAACCGTATGCCCGTTATCATCGTTCCCATTCGGGTATATTGAAGTGTTGGTTGCGTCATTTCTATTTGCCAAAATTTGGCCGATCAAATTTTGTTGCGCCTCGAGTTGCGCTGCCTGCGCCACACGGTCAACCTCACGCTGTTGGCGCTGCACGTCTTGTTGTGACTGCATGAAGGCGAACAAACGCGCTTCTTTTTCAGCTTGTTCGGCGCGCAAACGCTCTTCCCTTTCCAATTGTTCCACGCGCAAACGCTCTTCCCTTTCCAATTGTTCCGCGCGCAAACGCTCATCTTTGGCCTCTTGGCGCGCCTCTTTTTCCTTAGCTTCTTGGCGCGCTTCAGCCTGTTCGGCACGTAAACGCTCATCTTTCTCGGCCTGTTCAGCGCGTAACTCGGCCCGTAATTTTTCGTCACGCGCGGCTTGGCGCATTTCCTTAGCTTCCTCTTTGGCAGTTTGGTTTTGCATGAACTGCGCCATTTGGTTGGCCATAATTTCAGACGTCGCACTGCGCCGGCTATGGCGGCTGCTATGACTGCTTCGCCGACTATTTTGAGATACTTCGGAACCATGCCGGCTTGGCGGCGGACTTGGCGAATAATTTGGTGACGGATGGCGATCACGTGGCAGCGGTTCGTTTGGTGGGCGGCCCGATGGCTGACACGGTACCGTACCCCGGAACGGCCGACTTGGTGACGGGACCGAACGAACGGATGTGGAATGACTCTGGACAGACTGCCTATCTTCATCACTATGCAAATTGATGTCAGACCAGGCATCTGCGTTCGACTCGTTACAATCATCACGATTATTCAACGGCGGGTCAGAATAGTGCTCCGAACCGGAAGAAGACTTGGCCTTTGGCCGCGTCTTAATGGGCACTCGCACGCCACGCTTGGCGGTAACTTTCACGGACCTTTTCCCACCACCTTTGGCAACTAACTGGCCACGACTCGCCTTTGTAGGCTTTTTTGGATTGGATGGGCCAGGGGCCAAGGGGACTGCGGTACTCGAAGGGATCCCATCCCTTCTCAGCCGGCCGGGCATGAAATGCCCAAGGGCGCTGCGCGGCTGATAACGCCAATTTTCAGAAGTTTTGCGGAGGGTGCTAATTTGAAGAGGTGCCGCGACGCCGAGATCCCTGCGGAAAGCGGTCCTCGCAGGTTCGGGGAAGCGGTCTTCGCGTATCTTTCCTTTACTGACGAATAGGGCAGCTGGCCGTTTTCCGGAGGAACACAGTTCGGCAAGATCCAGACTTCCTGGAACATCTCCCGTCCTGTTCCCTCGCAACCCTTTTATGCGCCCCACCCTCCTGGGGTAACTCTGAAATTCTCCTCCACCCACTGAAAGAGGGGGGCTGGTAGGGAGGCATCCCCCCCGATCACTGGTAGTACTCTTCTTTGGGCCGGGCGACTTGACGCCGCCGCCATCGAACACGGTTTGGTTGCACTTGGCATTAGCCGCCTTGACGTTTGTGGCTCTCGGCCGGTGGCCGCCACCGTCGAAGGTCTGGCTCTGATCGTGCTTGTGTTTGGCGGCAGCCGTCTGGGCTGTCGTCGCCACGTTTGGCCGCTTGGACTGCGCGTCAGCTGCTTCCATAGTCGCAATAGGCGGAAGTGAAGTGGGACAGCCGACTGAAGTAGGCGCCCTCGAATGAGCGTCGGCCATGAACGACCAGACGATTCTGGACGTCCTCGATGGTGAGCGACTCGACGCTGAATATCAAGTGAACACAAATGTGTACAAGACGGTGAATACGCGCAGGACAGAAATGACACGCAAGGTGGCCAGCCAGATGCTGGACACCAGTACAACGGTGAATGAGATGTGGCGGCTAGCGGTTGCTAGAACGCCACCGGTCGAATGGCCACGAAGGAAGCGATCGGCCGTTGCCGAGCGCCACTGAAGGAAAACAGGGTGGCCAGCCGGTTGCTGGACACCAGTACAATGGTAAATGGGATGTGGCGGCTAGCGGTTGCTAGCGACCACCGGTCGAATGGTCACGAAGGAAGCGATCGGCCGTTGCCGAGCGCCACCCCGAATGAATGACGACTGAGATGACCAGGCGTCGGAGCGAAGCCGCTCGAGAAGTTGCTCGTCGCAGTGTCGATGACGAGGAGGCCAAGTTGGCGGAAGACGGCCACGTTTGATCCGTCCCCGGCTCAGCCCCCACGATGTAGTAGGATTTGGTGTTGAGACCTGTAAAGACACAAGACACGAGGCAAGAGTTCTCTTCAAGCGACCAAAACTCCGAAATGACTGACCTAACGTTGCGTATGGCCGAGCCGGCTAAGTATGAGCGTCAAGTATGAAACGCATGTCACGCATGATCGCAGTTTCAATCATGTTTGAGCTTTACAGCTCCGACTGCTTCTACACGCCCGGGCGGCCAAGTGATGGGGACGACCGGTCGAACAGCACGGACGACGACTTGATTCGCGACAGGACGGGCGACGACTCGAAGACTCGAAGAAGACGACGACGAACGGACATACAACGGACACGAACAGGCCAGTACAGACACATCAGAGTAAATATAAGTCGCTTGCTTTTTGTTATTTTCTCGCCTCGCTGTATTTTCTGCATCCGAAACAGAGCTTTCAATATGCGTGTGCTGAGGAAGAAAAAACACCCAGTGGGTGAAAAAGACCCACAGCACGAGCTCTAATAGGAATCGTCGTTCCTTATTCGGATATATTCGAAATTTTCGAATTTTTCGGTAGGTGAAAATCGTGAGAACGCGACACAGTTCGTAACCGAGTGACTGGTGTCAAGTGAGAGAGCGTGTAGCTCGTTTGGAATGTCGCAAACGACTTCTTTTTGGATCGGCCGAGCGCGTGTTGGCTGGGCCACAAGTTTCAATCGGTGCAAGCCAACCAAGTACTGTTGGTTGGTGCAAACGTCGCAAACCTCTGTTTCGGTTGTTTCGTCATTTTCGTCGGTTTTAGCCTCTGAACATTCGTGTTCAGGTATGAGTATGGCTCCTGTCGAAAGCAATTCCTTCACTTGGTACGGCCCCGTGTACGGCGCGCGACCAGAACTCCTGGGAATGCTTGGGTGGTAAAGCATGACCGTATCATGCAGACGAATGTTCGGCATTTTGTATGACCGTTTGCGCTCGAATGCTTGAGCGTTTGCCTCTTGAGTATTTCGAAGTGTCTCACTGGACTGGTCCCAAATCTGGCTCATATGGGTTGCCAGCGCAGTAGCGTAATTTTCGAAGTCAATGCTGTCCACCGTCAAAGTTGTCGGCGCTGGGACAGCATTAGTCGTGAATCCGAGGGGTACTGTACAATCTCTCCCAAACAAGAGATGGTAAGGCGAAAATGCCGTACTTCGGTGAATGGTTGTCCGATACGCCAACAAGGCGGCCGGCAACAACTCATCCCATGGGATGCGTTTCAAATTCTCGTCGTTTCCCCACTTCAGTAGTATGCGTTTCAGCGTTTTCTGAAACCGTTCGACGTTCCCTTGGGAACGTGGAGTCCATGAGTAGGACGTCGAATACTGGAAACGGCCCAACTTGGCGGCATTCGCCATGACTTTGCTGTCCAAGTTGGCAGCTCGGTCCGAATGTATCGTAGTGGGAATGCCGTGGCGAGAAATGATCACGTCTTCCAAAGCCGCTACAACTTGCTTAGCTGTGGGCTCGCGTTTGAATGGGACGACTTCGGCCCATTTTGTGAAAGTGTCGAGAAAGCACAGGGCAACTTGGTACCCGTTTTTCGACTTCGGTAAGTGGGTGCAGTCGATTTCGACTCGGTTGAATGGTCGGATCGAATGAATGGGATGTAATGGTGGGACGATTTTCCGGTATGCGTCGTTGAAGCGAGCGCACGGTCCGCAACTCGCTGTGTACACGACTAAGTCGGCATGCATGCCCATCCACCACACTCTCGTCTTCAGGTAGTCGTAAATTCGTCGGACGCCGTAGTGGCCGCGACTGATATGCGCATTGTTCAAAACTTGTCGTCGCATGGACAATGGGACCACCGGAAACGACATGCCACTAGGGCCTTTTCGACACAGTACTCCACCGACAATGAGAAATCGGGACTGTGACCGCATAATGGCTAAGCGTCGAGATGGCTGAGATGGGACCTTGTCTTTGGTCAAGTATGCCAACATATCCCTTGTTTCGGGATCGAGAGTTTGCGCATAAATGAAATCGTCTTCGGTACAGCCGAATACGCATCTCTGGAGAAGGCTGAGATCAGCACGATCGAGGGTCGAGTAAACCCAGGCCATGAGAGACATGGCGAAATATCCCGAAGAAAATGGAGCGCGCGACAATGCGTCGGCAGCCGTATTTTGTTCGCCTGGCCGATAGCAGACCTTCAAGTCGTAATGCTGCAAGAGAATGGCCTCTCGGTATATTTCGTGGCTTGATTTGGGTGACTCGAACATAGGTATCAGTGGCTGGCAGTCGGTATAAACAACCGTCCTATGTCCGTCCAGGTAGAATCTGTAAAATCGTACGGCCCACAGTATCGCTTCAGCTTCTAAGCGTGTGGCACCGCGTTTCGATTGTGCGACTGTAGTCGGAGTTGAAGCATATGCGATCACGTGCTCCTTTGTGTCATCACCGACCTGACAAAGGACAGCACCGAATGCGTCTTTCGAAGCGTCGACGTAAAGCGACCATGGGCGGTCAAAATCTGGATGCGCCAAAACTGGTGGCGTGGTAACCAGATGTTTGAGCCACTGGAAAGTGACTTCCTGATTAGGCGTCCATGCCTTTTGCCAATCGTCGGACGTGGCGTATGTGCCCGCTAGGAGTTGCGTCAATGGGCGCGCAACTGCCGCATAATGCGAGATGAACTGTCGGAAAAAGTTGAATAGACCAAGTGCGGCCTGCAATTCGCGTTTGTTTGTGGGGCGCGGAAATGCTTTCGCCTTTTCGATGTTGCGGTCACAGATGCACAAGCCATCAGTGGTGACCGTGTGCCCCAAATATTCGACTGAACTGCGGAACAAGTAGCACTTTTTGGGCTTGAACTTCAAGTATGCCTGTGCAACTGCTTCGAATAACAGTCGCAAGTGTTCGATATGTTCATCGATCGTAGCAGAGAAGACTACGATGTCGTCAATGTAGGCCAACACGAAACGGCCAATGTAATTTCGGAATACGTCGGCAATGAGTCGGTTGAATGTCGAGCCTGAATTCAACAGGCCGAACGGCATGGATTCCCAGCGGAATGTCCCCTCGCTGCAAGCGAACGTTGTAATGTCTTTGGCGCTTTCGGCCATCGGGATTTGCCAGTATGCCGAGGCAATGTCGAAACTGCTGAACACGCGTGCGCCACGCAACTGTGCTAACAGCTGTTGCTGATTTGGCGTGGGAAACGTGTCAACGCGGGACATCCGGTTCAGAAGGCGAAAATCAATGCAAAAGCGAATTTCGCCACTGCGTTTCATGACCAGAACGACTGGACTGCTCCATTCGGAACACGCTGGCGAGATCACGCCGAATCGCAAGTACTTGGCGACTTCCTCCTTGACTGCTTGTTCTTGTGCTTGAGTGACTGGTCGAGCCTTTTGTTTGACGGGTCGGCTACCCGGAAGTAACTTGATATCATGGACAAGGCGCTGGGTACAGCCAATGTCCACGTCGCTGTGCGCAAACACGCGCTCTTTGTATTCGGTCAAAATGGTACTCATGCGACTTCGTTGTTCGTCTGACAGTTCGGCCGCGTCATACTGTAACTTGAGATCAGTGATCAAATCCTTCTCGCTTTTGATCACGTCGTCGGGTGTCACAGGCGAAGCATATGCTTTGCGCCGTTGCTCGGCTGTGACGGCCGGTTTGTTCACTTCGTAATGCGGACGGTCTGGCATGGCGGCCAGCGAAGTAAACGCCTTGTGCGTCGGCGCGTCGCTTGCGACTGTTAGGATTTGCGCCAGGGGCAAAACATCGATGGGCATGTCCATGTATCGAGCTTTGTGGGCTTCTTGCTGGCCATTGACGAATGGCGAAACCAGGAACCCATCTAACGCCGGGTGATTCAGGTAACACCAGTTTTCCTCCAGACAAATGTTCACGGCTTCGGCCGTAGTCGGTATGTATGGCGCGTTCAAAGCGCTTGCTGGGAGAAAACTTTCGCCACTTTGCAGGACAGCCGAGGGTACGGATGGCAGGGGACGACTTTCGCCCTGCTGACCGTCTATCAGGACAATGTTGAATCGGCGTAATAAATCGTTGCCGACCAAAATGCCTGTCGGTAAATGTTCGATCACTGTCGTCCACACTTGAAATGGTTCGCCGTATCGTGTACCTTTCAGGAGGATCTCTCCTTGCGCGATGTGCACGCCGGCTGAAGTATTGAGATGTTTCAATAGGTCAGCACGGTAATACTGTTGCAGAGCGTCTAATCCGTACTCGCTTTCGTAATGTTGCAGAAGGCGGTCGCGAACGGCGACGGAAACGCACGTGACGTCAGCACCAGTATCCGCAAGCCCGGTAAGACAGGCCCTACCATAGCCTTCTGGGGCATCACTGATCAATAATGGTAAGCCTTCGAACTTGAACTTGGTCGGTGCATAAAGGTGCTGGTGTTTCAGAATGACCGACGGTGAATGCGAATCGTTCAACACCTCGTCGCCTTTCGATGACTGATCGGTATGAGCAGTTGCTAAGACTGTTGTCGATGCCTTGGTACCCACAGCCTTAGCAACTTCGACACGTGCGTCCTGAGACTGGACCATGGGGTAAAATGTTGTTGTGGTCAGATGCGCTTGGTTGTTTGATGCGTTTCGAGGCCGATTGAACGTTGGCGGCCGCGCCGACCGAACGTTATCTTGGAACGACTGACGCATGTCTGCTCTGCCCGAAGGGCCGGTCTGCGGTTGCGTATTTTGGGAATTGCACCCGAATTCGGCGGCAGTATGCCCATATCGGCTGCAACCATGACAACGGGTCTTAGCACGCTGGGCGGTGCATGAATTTTCCCAATGCCAAGTTTGACAGTGGCGGCATACTCTTGGTGGTGGCTCTTGTGGCCTGGGGTAGTCATTCCCCGTGTTATATTTGTTAGGCGCGTTGTTTTGCCATTCGTTGTTTCGATTTCGCGAAGGCCCTCGCGCACCTTGCGCATTTTGCGTCTGCGAAAAATCGGTCGGACGGTTGCGACTTTTCGCAATCTCGGTCTGAGACGGATCTTTGACTTTCTCGTTGGCAATAACTTTGCCCACACGCTGCTTATCAGCTTCCTCCTCCATGGCTTCCGTAATGGTTTCAAGCGTCATTTTGTGGGCTTTCAGACGCATCTTTTGGCGCAGATTCGGTTGCATGGTGAAGTACATCTGCCTTGCCAAATGGAAATCGTGAGCATCTGTGATGACTCCAAGGTCGCGATACGCACTTTCGAGACGGAACTTGTAACGCCTTGGCGCCTCATCGACTTTTTGTCGTAAGTCGTCAAACTGTTGCAATCGTTCGAGAAAGGGACGGTCGTCCTTGAACAAGCCAGTCATGGCTTCGACCAAAGCGTCATAATCTTGTTTGACAGTGTCGGGTAATGTCATGAACTGGACCATGGACTCTCCACTAAACGAAGCTACGAGATAGTGTAGGCGTAGCTGCGGAGGGTAACTCCGGGTGACGACCAAATATTCATTGTGCCACCGACTGAACACGGACTGACTTCCGGTTCCGTAAAATTTTGTAATCGTTGGGGCAGGGTAATCACGGAACTGAGAAACCGTATGCCCGTTATCATCGTTCCCATTCGGGTATATTGAAGTGTTGGTTGCGTCATTTCTATTTGCCAAAAT
>JBDLJW010000077.1:0-8049 GCA_039714135.1 Verrucomicrobiota bacterium | reverse complement strand
TTCGATTCAACCCCGCTTTCGAGGCCCGACATGGAGCAATTGAAAAACGCCATACGCACGATTCCCGACTTCCCGAAACCGGGCATCCAATTCAAGGACATCACCCCGTTGCTGGCCGACGGCGACCGGCTCCGCGAAGCCATCGACCACTTCAAGGAGCGCCATCTCGACAACGGAATCGACGTGGTTGTGGGAATCGAAGCGCGCGGCTTCATTTTTGCCTCCGCCCTCGCCTATGCACTCGGGGCCGGCACCTGCCTTGTACGCAAGCCCGGCAAGCTGCCCCACACCGTCCACCGGCAAACCTACGAACTCGAATATGGAACCGATGCCGTCGAGATCCATAGCGACGCTTTCACGCCCGGCCAAAGAATCCTTGTCATCGACGACGTGCTCGCAACCGGCGGAACCATCGCCGCCACCATCGAGCTGATCCGCCGCAATTTCGACGTCGAAATCGTGGAGGTCGACTTCCTGATCGAGCTGGCCTTTCTCAACGGCCGCGCCCAACTCTCCGGCGTGCCAACCCATTCGCTGATAAAATATTAGCACTCCGCTCCCCCTTCTCCGGAAACCGCAGAATTGGGGTAGCCTGACCCTGCTCCGTATGGTAGGTTCACGGCGCAAAGCGGGGAGTGGATGAAAAGCGATTCAACCAATTTAACCATCAACCGTATCGCCTTCGTGGGCAACTATCTGCCCCGGCGGTGCGGCATTGCCACCTTCACCACCGATCTATGCGAGGCGGTTGCGACCACCTACGACAACACCGCCTGCATGGCCCTGCCGGTCAACGACACCGAAGCCGGCTACACCTATCCGCCGCGCGTCCGGTTCGAGCTGGTGGAAAAGGATATCGAATCCTACCGCCGCGCGGCCGACTTCCTGAACATCAACAGCGTGGATGTGGTGTGCATGCAGCACGAATACGGCATCTATGGCGGACCGGCGGGCAGCCATATCCTGGCGCTCCTGCGCGACCTGCGCATGCCGATCGTCACCACGCTGCATACCATCCTGCAACGGCCAAAACCAGAGCAACGCCGGGTTCTGGAAGAGGTGGCGGCCCTGTCGGACCGGGTGGTGACAATAAGCCAACGCGGCAGGGAATTTCTGGAAACCATTTATAAAGTGCCGCCGGAAAAGATTGATCTCATCCCCCACGGGGTGCCGGATGTCCCGTTTGTCGACCCCAACTTCCACAAGGATTTATTCGGCGTGGAGGGAAAAATGGTCCTGCTCAGCTTTGGCCTGCTTTCCGCCAACAAGGGAATCGAGACGGTAATCTCGGCCCTGCCGGCCATTGTCGAGCGCCACCCCGATGTCGTGTACATGGTTGTCGGGGCCACCCATCCCCAGGTGCTTCTCCACGAAGGCGAGTCGTATCGGCTCTCACTGCAGCGCCTCGCCCAGAAGCTGGGTGTGGCCGGAAATGTTATTTTCCACAACAGCTTCGTCACCCTGGAGCAGTTGATTGAGTTCATCAGCGCGGCGGACATCTACATCACGCCCTACCTCAACGAGGCACAGATTTCATCCGGCACGCTGGCCTACACCGTCGGAGCGGGCAAGGCGGTTGTTTCGACCCCCTACTGGCATGCCGTAGAATTGCTGGCGGAGGGCCGCGGCGCACTGTTCGACTTCAACGATTCCGACGCACTGGCCGGGCAGGTCCTCGACCTGCTGGATCACGAGTCTAAACGCCACGCCATGCGCAAGCGGGCCTATATGTTCGGAAGGGAAACAATCTGGCCGAAGGTTGCCCAGCGGTATATGGAGAGCTTCGAACACGCGCGCACCCAGCGCCACCACGTCACGCCGTCCAACTTTGCCGTCAAGCCGCTCGACCAGCGCCCCGCCGACCTGCCCCCGCTCAAGCTCAACCACCTGCTCCGCATGACCGACGACACCGGCATGATCCAGCACGCCTCCTTCATTGTGCCCAACTATCGCGAAGGCTACAGCATCGACGACAATGCCCGGGCACTGATTGCCGGCGTGCTCGCGGCGGAGCTGGAGCTGAGCAACGGCCAGTCGCTAAACCTCGCCTCCCGCTATCTCGCCTTCGTCGCCTACGCCTTCAACCCGAAAACCGGGCGCTTCCGGAACTTTATGGACTACCAGCGCAACTGGCTGGAGGAGAGCGGGTCGGACGACAGCCACGGCCGCACCCTGTGGGCACTGGGAACCGTGCTCGGCCGCTCCACGATCCCCTCCCTGCGCGGCATCGCCAGCGGACTCTTCGAAAAGGCCCTTCCCGCCATTTCCCGCACCACCAGCCCGCGGGCATGGGCCTTTACCCTGCTTGGCATCCACGAATATCTGCGGCGCTTCGAAGGCGACCGGCTGGTGAACCGGATCCGCGACCAGCTCGCAGAGCGCCTGCTGGGGCTCTACCAAACCTGCCACTCCGACGACTGGCGCTGGTACGAGGACATTCTGAGCTACTGCAACGCCGTCCTGCCGCACGCCATGCTCATGTGCGGCCAGTGGATTCCCAACAACACCATGACCGAGGTCGGGCTGGAATCGCTCCATTGGCTGATCGACCTGCAGCGCGCCGACGGCCATTTCTCGCCGATCGGCTCCAACGGCTTCTACCCGCGCGGCGGCGAGCGCGCCCGCTTCGACCAGCAGCCGGTCGAGGCGCAAACCATGGCCTGCGCCTGTCTCGAGGCCTACCGCTGCACCGGCGAAAACCACTGGATGGAAGAAGCCCACCGCACCTTCGAATGGTTCCTGGGCCGCAACGATCTCAACCTCCCGCTTTACGATCCCACCACCGGCGGATGCCGTGACGGCCTCCACCCCGACCGCCCCAACGAAAACCAGGGGGCCGAGTCCACCCTCGCCTTTATCCAGACCCTGCTCGAACTGCGACTGGCGGAAAACACCATCCAGAACGACCGCGCAACAACCTGAAGGAGGGTTCCATGCGCATTGCAATGCTCGCCCCGATTGCCTGGCGTACGCCCCCGCGCCACTACGGACCGTGGGAGAGCGTGGTATCGCTCCTGACCGAGGGGCTGGTCGAGCGCGGCATCGATGTCACCCTCTTCGCCACCGGCGATTCTGAAACCGGCGGAACGCTGCATGCGGTGTGCGCGCGGGGCTACGAAGAGGACCGCAGCCTGATCCCCAAGGTCTGGGAATGCCTGCATATTTCGGAGGTGTTCGAACGCGCGGCGGAGTTCGACCTCATCCACAACCATTTCGACTTCCTGCCGCTTTCCTATACCGGGCTGGTTTCCACCCCGGTTGTCACCACCATCCACGGGTTTTCCAATCCCGGCATTCTGCCGGTCTACCAGAAATACAACGAGCGGGTTGCCTATGTTTCCATCAGCAACGCCGACCGGGCGGCGGAGCTCGACTATATCGAAACCATCCACCACGGCATCGACCTCTCGCAGTTTGATTTCAAAGGCCGGCCGGACGACTATTTGCTCTTTTTCGGGCGCATCCACCCCGACAAGGGCGCAAGGGAAGCCATCGAAATCGCCCGCGCCTGCAACAAGCGGCTGCTTATGGCCGGCATTGTTCAGGACGAGGATTACTACCGGCAATACGTCGCGCCCCATGAGAACGATCCCCTCGTCAGCTTTACCGGCAGCGTTGGCCCCGAGCAGCGCAATCAGATGCTTGGCGGCGCTTTGGCACTGCTCCATCCCATCGGCTTCGACGAGCCCTTCGGCCTCTCCATCGTCGAAGCCATGGCCTGCGGCACCCCGACCATTGCCTTCGCCCGCGGCAGCATGCCGGAACTGATTGAACACGGCAAAAACGGATTTTTGGCGGCCGATTGCGCCGATGCGGTTGCGCACGTTTCCCGCATTGCGGAAATCGACCGGGCGCAGTGCCGCCGAACGGTGGAGGAACGCTTCACCGCCGACCGGATGGTTGAACAGTATATCGAGGTATATGAAAGGATCCTTGGAAATGAAAACCAAACATGAACGCCCCTTGGTTCAGCGTTACAAAAAGAACCCGATCCTGACGCGGGACGACGTGCCCTATCCCGTCGGCACGGTCCACAACGCCGGCGTTGTCAAACATGGCGACCGCTACATCATGCTCTTCCGCTCGCACACCCAGAACGGCCGCTCCATCATCGGCAAGGCCGAAAGCACGGATGGATTTACCTTCAAGGTCCACCCCGAGCCCTTCCTCGTTCCGGCGGCGGACGGCGTCTTTTCCGAGTATGAGGAGTTTGGCGTCGAGGATCTGCGCATCACGCCGATCGAGGACGAATATCTGCTGACCTACAGCGCCTATTCGCGCCACGGCGTCCGCAACGCCCTCGCCCGCACGCGCGATTTCGAAAGGGTTAAGCGGGTGGCGCTGATCACCCAGGCCGACCTGCGCAACGTCGTCATCTTTCCCGAAAAGATCAACGGGCGCTATGTGCGCCTCGACCGGCCGCATTCCGAAATCACGCCGTGGTCGATCTGGATTTCCTACTCCCCCGACCTGGTGCACTGGGGCGACTCCCGAATGCTCATCAAGCCGGAGCCCTACCACTGGGACGAAATGAAGGTCGGCCCCGGCGCGCCGCCGTTCAAGACCGATGCGGGCTGGCTGCATGTCTACCACGGGGTTTTCGAAACCATGGCGGGCGCGGTCTACCGCCTCGGCGTGGCACTGCACGACCTTGCCGACCCGGCCAGGATTCTCGGCCTGGCCGACCAATGGATCCTGCAGCCGGAGGATCCCTGGGAGATCGTTGGCTATGTTCCCAACGTGGTCTTCACCTGCGGAACGGTGCCGGAAGACGACGGCACGGTTAAGATCTACTGGGGCGGAGCGGACACCGTCATGTGCGTGGGTACGGCGGTGATCGATGAACTGGTGCAGCTCTGCCTCACCAATGGCCGTAAAGCATGCTGAATACAGGAGAGTTCGAATGAATCCAAGAGTCATACGCAGGGCCGAAAAAATCCTCGGCGATCCCAAACGCGTCATCGCCCAGCTGCATCTGCCGGGCAACCCGGACCGTATCAGGCGGATCGTCCAGCGCATCGTCGCGCTTCCCGAGCAAACCGCCGAGACCCTGCTCCGGCAGGTAATGGCCGACTTCGCCGACCGCCACCGCGACATTGCCGGCATTTTCAAGCGGCACCTCGAAACGGTCGCCGAATACCTGCCGTCCGACACCAGGCTCGGCGAGACCAAGCGGGATCTGATCGGCGCCTACTTTACCAAGGAATATTCCATCGAATCGGCCGCGCTGTTCAACCCCTCGATCATCCCCCACCCGGACCAAAGCGGGCAGAAGCCGTGCGAGCTGCGCTTTATCCTGAGCCTCCGGGCCACCGGCGAAGGGCATATCTCGTCCATCGTTTTCCGGAGCGGGGTTCTGGACTGCGGCAACCGGATCGCGCTCGACGATGTCAGCGACTATGTCGAAACGCCTACCCTGCAGCTCGACATCAGCTATGACCGCCACCTGTTCGAACTAAAGCTCAACGAAATGGGCGCATGCAACGAAACCACAACCTGGGTACTCTGCCGGATGCCGGAGGTTTTCTCCTACAACGCCCTGAAGGAAACGCTGGCACAATTCCACCAGGAACACCCGATGCCGGGTGCGCAGCAGTCCGAGGCGGTGGCGCTGATCGACTGGCTGGCCCACTCCAACTATGAAACCACCTTCCGCCCCGAGCATCCCGTTTCCGAGCGCGTCATCTTCCCCGTCTCGAAAAACGAAAGCGCCGGCATCGAGGATGCCCGCTTCGTGCGCTTCGAGGAGGATTCCGGCAAGGCGACCTATTATGCCACCTACACCGCCTACAACGGATTCAGCATTCTCCCGCAACTGATCGAAACCCAGGATTTCATCACCTTCAATGTCATCACGCTCAACGGCCGCGCCGTCCAAAACAAGGGCATGGCGCTCTTCCCCCGCAAGATCGGCGGGCGCTATGCCATGCTCTCGCGCCAGGATGGCGAAAACAACCACATCATGTTTTCCGAGCACCTCCACTTCTGGCAGGAGTCGGAAATCATTCAGGAGCCCAGCCGCCCGTGGGAATTCATTCAGATCGGCAACTGCGGCTCGCCGCTGGAAACCAGCGCCGGCTGGCTTGTGCTCACCCACGGCGTCGGGCCCGTGCGCCAATACTGCATCGGCGCCATGCTGCTCGACCTCGAAAACCCGGCCAAGGTTGTGGCGCATCTGGAAGAGCCGCTCCTGACGCCGCACGAAAAGGAGCGCGAGGGCTATGTCCCCAACGTCGTCTATTCCTGCGGCGCGCTCATCCACAACAACGAGCTGGTAATCCCCTACGCCATGTCGGACATCCACTCCGGCATCGCCACCGTCGATGTCGACGACCTGCTGCGTTGCATGAAGCCCGTCGCATAGGTATATTCGCTCATGGTTAGCTTACGCATTACGCAGTTCGAAACACGGAGACAACCATGAGCGAATATACCTATACCCCGACCATCCAGCACAGCGGCGACACCACCCCCTACCGCCTCGTCACCACCGACGGCATCCGCGTCGAGCAGTTCAACGGCAAAGACGTGCTTGTGGTGGAAAAGGAAGCACTCGAACAGCTCGCCTGCGAAGCCTTCCACGACGTCTCTTTCTATCTCCGCCCCGGCCATATGGCGCAGGTTGCAAAAATCCTCGACGATCCCGAAGCCAGCGAGAACGACAGGTTCGTCGCCAAGGCCTTTCTCGAAAACTCCGCCATTGCCGCCTACGGCGAACTGCCCACCTGCCAGGACACCGGCACCGCCATCATCGCCGGAACCAAAGGCGCGCAGGTCTGGACCGACTTTGACGAAAAGGAAGCCTTCTCCAACGGCATTCATCGCTGCTACCAGGAATACAACCTGCGCTATTCCCAGATTGCCCCGCTCTCCATGACCCAGGAAAAGAACACCGGCAACAACCTGCCCGCGCAGATCGACATCTATTCCGGCACCGGCATGGAATATGAACTGACCTTCATCGCCAAAGGCGGCGGCTCCGCCAACAAGTCCTATCTCTTCCAGAAAACCAAATCGTTGCTCACCGAAGACAACCTGACCGAATTCCTCAAGGCCGAGCTCTTCAACATTGGCACCGCCGCCTGCCCGCCCTACCACTTTGCCGTCGTCATCGGCGGAACCTCCGCCGAAGCCACCATGAAATATGTCAAGCTCGCCTCCACTGGTGCGCTTGACGATCTGCCCACCACCGGCGACGAATCCGGCCGCGCCTTCCGCGACCTCGAATGGGAAGAAAAGATTCTCAAGATGGCGCAGGACTCCAAAATCGGCGCGCAGTTTGGCGGTAAATATTTCTGCCACGACGTCCGCGTTGTCCGCATGTCGCGCCACGCCGCCAGCTGCCCCGTCGGCCTCGGCGTATCGTGCAGCGCCGACCGCAACATCAAGGCAAAGATCACCCGCGACGGCGTCTTCCTTGAACAGCTCGAACACGACCCCGCAAAATATGCCCCCGCCAACCTCGGCAAGGAGGCCGACGACGCCCCCGCCATCAACCTCGACCGCCCGATGAGCGACGTTCTCGCCGACCTTTCGCAATACCCCGTCCTCACCCGACTGCGGCTCAACGGCACCCTCATCGTTGCGCGCGACATCGCCCACGCCCGCATCAAGGAAATGCTCGACAACGGCGAAGAAATGCCCGCGTATTTCAAAGACCACCCCGTCTACTATGCCGGCCCCGCCAAGAAGCCCGAAGGCAAGCCCTCCGGCTCGTTCGGCCCCACCACCGCCCAGCGCATGGATCCCTACGTCGACGAATTCCAGGCCAACCGCGGCTCCATGATCATGCTCGCCAAAGGGAATCGCGGACAAGATGTCATCGATGCCTGCCAAAAGCACGGCGGCTTCTACCTCGGATCCGTCGGCGGACCCGCCGCCCTCCTCGCCGAGAAAAACATCAAGTCCGTCGAAATCGTCGACTTCGAAGAGCTCGGCATGGAAGCCGTCCGCAAGATCGAAGTCGTCGACTTCCCCGCCGTCATCCTCACCGACGACAAAGGCCACGACTTCTTCGCCGATATCCTGCGCGGAAAATGATAAAAAAGC
>JBDLJW010000076.1:0-8080 GCA_039714135.1 Verrucomicrobiota bacterium | reverse complement strand
CGGTAAAGCACATGCTTTTTTCCATCCGTACCCATCAGAACCATCCGCGGTTAAAAAACAATCAGACAGTACCCACTTATTCAACGGAGGAGCCTAAATTTCGATGTAATCGCAAATCCTCCACTCGAATCCACGCCGACACTCCGAAGACGAACCTTATTTACAACTCCTTATTGACCACTCGCTTAACGGGTGCAACTATCCCCGCGTGCGCCCATGCACTTAATGTTTTCAATAGTTTATTATTATGCCTAATTCTTCATATAAAGTTATTGTCGTTGGCGGCGGCCATGCCGGCTATGAGGCTGCGCTGGCCTCCGCGCGGCTTGGCGCCAAGACCCTTCTTGTAACTATTTCCAAGTCTTTAGTCGGACGCCTGCCCTGCAACCCTTCCATTGGAGGCATCGCAAAGTCACACATTGTTTCCGAGCTGGACGCCCTCGGGGGCGAACTCGGACGCAACGCAGACTATACTGGAATTCAATACAGAATGCTAAACACGCGAAAGGGTCCAGCCGTACAATCCAATCGGCTCCAATGTGATAAGGATTTGTTTCCGTCTCGAATCCAGACGGTTTTATCCATGCAGGAAAACCTTGATATCCTGGAAGATCTGGTTGTTTCCATTAGAACCGATGGCGGAAAGCTGCGCGGAATCACCTGTCGATCGAGCGGGACTATTGATGCCAATGCCGTTGTCATCTGCACAGGAACCTTCCTGCGGGGACGCGTTTTAATTGGGCAGAAAAGCGTAAATGAAGGGCGCATGGGCGAAGAGTCGGCCGAGGAGCTCTCCGCCTCCTTTGCCAATCTTGGCTTTGAGCTGGGGCGCCTAAAGACCGGCACCCCACCCCGCCTCCACAAGGATTCCCTCGATTATTCCAAGATGGAAATCCAGCCGGGCGACAACCCCCCGCCCTTCTTTTCGCGAATGGCACGCAAGGAATGGAAAATGTTCCACGTGGAACAGGGCAACCCCTCAAAGAAGATGCTGAATGATTTGTTCCACGTGGAACATGCGGATCTTCACCCATGGAACCCCGGAACAGACCAAATTCCCTGCTATTTGACCCATACCAACGCCAAAACCCACCAAATCATCGCCGACAACCTCACCAAGAGCTCAATGTATGGCGGCATGGTGGAAGGAACCGGCGTGCGCTACTGCCCTTCCATTGAAGATAAAATAGTCAAATTTTCCGGCCGCGACGCACATCATGTCTTTATTGAGCCGGAGGGACGCGACAATGTCCGCATCTATCCCAACGGAACCTCAAACAGCCTGCCAGAGGACGTGCAAGAGGAGATGATTCATTCCATCGAGGGGCTGGAAAATGCCAAAATCCTTCGTCCCGGCTATGCCATTGAGTATGATTTTGCCAATCCGACCCAGCTTTTTCATACATTGGAAACAAAACGAGTGGAAAATCTCTATTTTGCGGGGCAGATTAACGGAACAACCGGCTACGAGGAAGCTGCGGGGCAAGGATTCATTGCCGGCGCAAACGCGGCCCTTAAGTCTCTCGGGAGAGAATCCTTTACCCTCGGAAGAGATGAAGGCTATATCGGGGTTTTGATTGATGATTTAGTCACAAAGGGAACAGATGAGCCTTATCGAATGTTTACTTCCAGGTCGGAACACCGGCTTACTCTCAGGCAAGATAACGTCTATTTCCGTTTATTGAGCAAAATAAAGCAACTCCAAATCGTCAGCCCCGATGAAATCGACGAGATTTCCATGCTGGACAGCTCCATTGAGAGGGAAATCAACCGCCTTGAAAACTCCTTTCATGGAGGATCCACTCTGGCTCAGCTACTCCGCAGGCCTGAAAACAAGTATGGGGACTTGCCTGGAGCCAACCTTGACCTGAACGATGAAGTGGTTCAGCAGGTTGAAACCAAGATAAAGTATTCAGGCTATATCAAGCGGGAAAGGGAACGGATCGAGGTATTGCGCAAGTATGAGAGTCAGGAAATACCCAGAGGCTTCAATTACCATGAAATTAAAGGGTTAAGACACGAGGCTTGTGAAAAAATGACTAAAATTCAACCGGAAACCGTTGCCCAGGCTTCCAGAATTTCAGGGGTCAATCCTGCGGATATCTCTATTCTTACCATGTGGCTCAAGCGCTCCAACAGTGCTAAGTAGGCAAAACTTTTTAGAGCATTTCCGCATTTATTTGTCGCGTGCAAACAGGGCCGCCAAGATGGCGGCGGTACGTATCGCAGGATTCTCTGTCGCAAGCCCTGACTCAAGTACAACAAATTAAACCCAACATGCTCAAGCGTTTTAAATAATTCCACATAAAGAGCCCTAACTGCGGTTGGGTAGGGGACTTATTTTTCAGCATGGGTGCGGATTTTGCATAGCGTGATCTGGGCTCGGACCACTCATCATTCACACCTCGCCTCAAAACATAACCAAAATAAAATATTATTATTTACTTTATATCTAAATCGCACCTTCTGAATAACATTTATGTGCATTTTATATAAATATGCTCATTTTAACATGTTGTATTTATTTACCGTCTTATTTCTGTATAATGTCTATGTATTTTATACCTTGTGCACGAATACCTTATAGAGAAGGAGAAGTAAGATGGCGGATGAAGCAGCAACCAAATGTTGTCCCTGTGGAAATGAGGTAAATGAAGAAGCCTTGTTTTCTCGGCTGGATGAAATCCTGGAAGAATACAGGTATAAGGATGGGGGCCTGATACCCGTTCTTCAAATTGCACAAGGGCTTTTCGGCTATCTTCCTGAGAATGTATTACGCCACATTGCGAAGGAAATGGATAAACCCTACAGCGAAGTGGCCGGCGTAGTGGGCTTCTACTCCTTCTTTTCGACGCAACCACGAGGGGAAAACATCATAAGAGTTTGCCTTGGAACAGCTTGCTACGTTCGCGGCGGGAAACAGGTCCTGGATTCCCTCAAGAAGGAACTAGCGATTGATGTTGGCGAAACCACGGAAGATAAAGTCTTTTCACTTGAGATTGCCCGTTGCTTTGGTGCCTGCGGGCTGGCCCCGGCCATTATGATCAATGACGACGTCCATCAGCGCGTTAAACCGGCCCGCATCAAACAAATTCTCGCCCCTTACAAAAAATCCGAACTGGAGGAAGTGTAGCCATGGCTCAAAAAATCACATCTCCCGCCGAACTGGAAAAGTTTCAAGTCGCGGAAGTCCAAAAACTTGGGCTGCGTGCAGATTCTTCGCAAACAAAACCCCACGATTCATCCCATCAGCAGATTCTTGTCTGTGTAGGAGGAGGGTGCCTTGCTTCCGGCGCACTGGAAATCTGCTCGGCCCTGCATGAGGCGATCGAAAGCAATGATCTTTCGCACAAAGCGGAAGTAATCGAGACAGGGTGCATGGGGCCCTGCGCCGCCGGCCCAGTCGCCAAGGTCATGCCCGATAATATCTTTTATCAGGGAATAACCCCGGAAGATGCAAAAACCATCGTCGAGCAACACATCAAAAATGGGCAGGTTGTATCGCACTTGCTGCACAAGGATGCCGAAAGCGGAAAACCTGTGGCCGACATTGACGATATCGAATATTTCCAGAAACAAGAAAAGATCGTATTGCGCAACTGCGGCAATATCGATCCGTTGCAAATCACAGAATATATTGCCACCAACGGCTATCAGGCACTTGCCAAGTCCGTTTCCAACATGGGGCAGGATGATGTCGTCAACTGCGTCCTTGAATCGGGACTACGCGGACGGGGTGGGGGAGGCTTCCCAACGGGACTTAAATGGAAATTCACCCGCGCGGCGGAAGCCGACCGGAAAAGCGTGGTCTGCAACGCCGACGAAGGCGACCCCGGTGCATTCATGGATCGCAGCGTGTTGGAAGGTGACCCCCACAGCGTCATTGAAGGGATGGCCATTGCCGGCTATGCCATTGGGGCAAACCGCGGCTATGTCTATTGCCGCGCGGAATATCCCGTGGCCATCGAGCGCCTGCAAAAGGCCATCGACCAAGCCCGTATATATGGCCTGCTCGGGGAAAATATTCTTGGAAGCGACTTTTGCTTCGACCTTGAAATCCGCATGGGCTCCGGTGCATTTGTCTGCGGCGAAGAGACCGCGCTGATGACCTCCATCGAAGGCAACCGCGGCGAGCCGCGCCCGCGTCCGCCGTTCCCGGCCGTCAAGGGACTCTGGGGCAAGCCAACGTTGCTGAACAACGTGGAAACCTTCGCCAGCATTCCGGTCATTGTACTCGACGGCGCAGAAAAATATGCCGAGCTCGGCACGGACAAGAGCAAGGGAACCAAGGTATTCGCGCTCGCAGGCGCGGTGAACAATACCGGACTCGTCGAAGTACCGATCGGAATCCCGCTGGGCGAACTCATCTACGACATTGGCGGCGGGGTCGTTGACGGCAAGCCGTTCAAGGCTGCACAGCTCGGCGGACCATCCGGCGGCTGCATTCCGAAGGAACACCTTAATGTTGCGCTCGACTATGAATCGCTCAACGAGCTCGGCGCCATTATGGGTTCCGGCGGTCTCATCGTCATGGATGAAGAAAGCTGCATGGTCGACGTTGCGCGCTTCTTCCTTGAATTCGTGCAGGAGGAATCGTGCGGCAAATGCACACCCTGCCGCGTTGGCACCAAGCGCCTGCTCGAAATCCTTGAGCGCATCTGCAACGGGGAAGGGGAGGAAGGCGACATCGAGAAGCTCATCTCCCTCGGCAACCAGATCAAGGAGACCGCCCTGTGCGGCCTTGGCAAGACCGCCGCGAATCCGGTGCTCTCCACCATTCGCCATTTCCGTGAAGAATATGAAGAACACATCCGCGAGAAAAAATGTCGCGCCGGCATATGCGCCGGACTCGTTCGCGCACCTTGCCAAAGTGCATGTCCGGCTTCGGTCGATGTGCCCGGCTTCGTCTCGCTCGTTGGCGAAAAGCGCTATGCCGACGCACTCAAGCTGCACCGCGAACGCAACCCGTTCGCCGCCGCCTGCGCGCGCATCTGCTTCCACGCCTGCGAGGAACACTGCCGCCGCTCATCGCTCGACAGCCCGCTCTCCATCCGCGGCGTCAAGCGCTACATGGTTGAGCAGGAAATGATCGTCCAGGTTCCGGAAGTGAAGGAGAACAAGAAGAACGCCGCGAAGAAGATCGCGATTATCGGCGCTGGCCCGGCCGGCCTTTCCTGTGCCTACTTCCTCGCCCGCCTCGGCTACAAGCCCAAGGTGTTCGATGCCGCACCACGACCCGGCGGCATGATGGCGCAGACCATTCCGTCCTACCGCCTTCCAAGGGAAATTCTCGCCCGCGAGGTCAGAATGATCGAACGTCTTGGTGTAGATATCCTGTGCAATCAGGCGCTGGGCAAGGACTTCACCCTCGAAAGCCTTAAAGAGGATGGCTACGAAGCCGTATTCCTCGGGGTGGGGGCGCCCGATGGCCTGACGCTCGGCCTGCCCGGCGAAGATGCGGAGGGGGTCTATGAATCCATCAGCTTCCTGCGCGAATACAACATCCGCGGCTCCGTTCCGGTCGGCAGGCACGTCGTCATTATTGGCGGCGGCAATGCGGCGATCGACGCGGCACGCACGGCGGCGCGCCTGGATGCCGAAACGGTGACGGTGCTCTATCGCCGCACCCGCGAGCAGATGCCTGCCTATGAAGAGGAGATCGAAGAGGCCGAAGCCGAAGGCGTGAAGCTTAAACTACTGACTTCTCCGGAAGAAATCATAGTCGAGGACGGAAAGGTTTCCGGAATCCGCTGCAAGCCCATGGAGCTTGGCGCGTTTGACCGTTCAGGCCGCCGGCGCCCCGTTGCAGGAGCGGACGATGACTTTATCATCCCATGCGATCAGGTGATTGCCGCCATCGGCCAAAGCGTTGACCTGCCTGGAATCACTGGCGAGGTTGCGCTGAATGTACAGCGTAACGGCTATGTGGCCACCGACGCACTTAGCAAACAGACTTCCGAGGATTGGATCTTTGCCGGCGGCGATGTTTCAACCGGCCCATCGTCCGTCATCGAGGCGGTGGCCGACGGCGAAAAGGCCGCGGCAGGAATCGACCAGTTCCTGACCGGCAAGGACAACGCCTTCTGGCGCGAAGAGAGAAATAACGATACTTCCTTCGATCCCGATGCAGAACCCGTCGGCTTCGAACGCGAAAAGCAGCCGCTTATTCCAGTGGAACGGCGCCGTTGCAACTTTGACGAGGTCGAGCAGCCGTGGGACGAAGCCACAGCCGTGCGGCAAGCCAAGCGCTGCCTGCGCTGCGACTACCGCGAAGAAGTCCACACCTGGTAGAGAAGCAGGGAGCGCGGAGCAGGGGGCTTGGAGTAGAATCCTCCCCGCTCCCAGCCCCAAGCTCCCTCCCGGAGAAACTTAATTTATAACGAGGAACCGAAACCATGATTAATCTAACCATCGACAACAAGCCGTTCTCGGTTGAAGAAGGAACAACCGTGCTGAAGGCCTGCCAGCTGGCAGGTATCAACATCCCCACGCTCTGCTATCTCGAAAGTATTCAGGAAATCGGCGCATGCCGTGTTTGCCTTGTCGAGATTGAAGGTGTGAAGGATCTTGTGGCCTCCTGTGTGATGCCCGTCTCCGAAGATATGAAGGTCCAGACCAACAACCGCCGCGTTCGCGAAGCACGCAAAGTGGTGGTTGAACTGCTCCTCTCCGAGCACGAAGGCGACTGCAAGGTCTGTGATCGGAACGAAGATTGCGAGCTTCAGAATATTTCACGCGACCTCGGCATTACCACACTACGCTATGAAGGTGAAAAAGCTCCGCGCTATCAGGACCACAGCACAACTGCGCTTGTCCGCGACAGCGCCAAGTGCATTTCCTGCCGCCGTTGCGTAACCGTCTGCACCGAAACGCAAAGCATCTCCGCGCTCTTCCCGCAAAGCCGAGGCTTCAAGACCACCATCGGCCCGGCATTCGGGCAGGGGCTCGACACCGTCACCTGCGTGCAGTGCGGCCAGTGTGCCGCCGTATGCCCTGTCGGAGCCATTTCCGAACGCGACCAGACCGACGAGGTATGGGCCGCCATCGACGATCCCGACAAAGTGGTCGTTGTGCAAACCGCGCCCGCCATCCGCGCGGCACTCGGTGAATGCTTCGACATGGAACCCGGTACGCTTGTTACCGGAAAAATGACCACCGCGTTGCGCCGCATGGGCTTCGATGCCATCTTCGACACCAACTTTTCCGCCGACCTCACCATTATGGAGGAGGGGACGGAACTGCTCACCCGGCTGAAGAAGGCATTGGTTGATGGCGAAGAGGTTGCGCTACCCATGTTTACCAGCTGCTCGCCCGGCTGGATCCAGTTTATGGAATACTACTATCCCGACATGCTGCCCAACCTCTCCACCTGCAAATCACCACAACAGATGATGGGCGCGATGGTTAAAACCTATTATGCCCAGAAGCTCGGTAAGAAACCCGAGGAAATGTTCATGGTTTCCGTCATGCCTTGCACCGCAAAAAAATTCGAGGCGGCCCGGGCCGAAATGAATTCCAGCGGTGTGCAGGACGTCGATGTTGTGCTCACTACACGCGAACTGGGTAAAATGATCACCCAGTCCGGCATAGACTTCCAATCGTTGGAGGATTCCGAAATGGACGCACCGCTCGGACTTGGTACCGGCGCCGCCGACATCTTTGCCAACACCGGCGGGGTGATGGAAGCCGCGCTGCGCACGGCCTATGAACTGATTACCGGTAAGGAACTGCCATTCGACAACCTTCATGTCACGCCCGTTGTCGGATTGGAAGGCATCAAGGAAGGCGAAATCACCATCGAGGGCGCACTTCCTGAATGGAGCTTCCTCGAAGGCGTCACCGCCAAGGTTGCCGTTGCGCACACCCTTGGCAATGCCCGCGAGCTGGTTGAGAAGATCCGTTCCGGCGAGGCCGAATACCACTTTATCGAAGTGATGACCTGCCCCGGCGGCTGCATCGGGGGAGGGGGACAGCCCCGCATCACCACCGACGAAATCCGCAAGAAGCGCATCGCCGCCATCTATGCGGAGGACGAAGGCAAGACCCTGCGCAAGTCGCACGACAACCCCGCCATCGCCAC
>JBDLJW010000075.1:0-8098 GCA_039714135.1 Verrucomicrobiota bacterium | reverse complement strand
GAGGTGCAAGCCGATCTATCCTTGTTTCCCGAAGGGGAGTAAACTAACCTGTTCCGCGATTTGGAGGACAACATGAAGATACTTGTACTGAACGGCCCCAACCTGAACCTGCTAGGAACACGCGAGCCGGAAATCTACGGCAACGAAACGCTGGCCGACATTGAAGCGGAAATGAAAACGATTCATCCCGAAGCGGAGATCGAATTCCGTCAATCCAACTCCGAGGCGGAACTGATCACCTGGATCGGGGAAACTCGCGGGCAGTACGACGGCATCATCATCAATCCGGCCGCTCTTACCCATACCAGTCTTGGAGTGTTCGATGCGCTCAAGGCGGTGGCCGATATTGTCCCGGCAGTGGAAGTCCACCTCAGCAACACCCATACCCGCGAGGAAATCCGCCACAAGAGCCTGACGGCCCCCGCCTGCATCGGCCAGATCATGGGCTTTCGGGGTTTTGGCTACACGCTGGCACTAAGGGCGCTGGTGCATAGGCTTGCAAGTTCGTAGTTCCGCCTTCAGGCGGCCAGTCCGCAAAGCCACCTAAAGGCGGAACTACGAACCTATCACGAGCTTGCGGAAGGCTTCGTCGAAGATCTGTAGATCAGGAATATTCCGTTCAAGCCGACCCGCCATGCCCTCCACCACCTGAACCGCCTGCAGGGCGGAAGCCTGCGTATGCCGTGCGGCCTGGATAGCCAAAGCATCCTGCTCGGCAGGGAACATTAAGTGCGCCGTGTCGGCATTGGAAACCAACAACAGTATATCGCGGTGCCAATCGAGCATGACACGGAACACATCGGCCTGAACTTCCTTGAGACGTGCGCTGGTCCTCGCCTCAACAACCACCTTCAGCTTGGACTCGTCGAGCGCCTCATCGCCCTGATCCAGATCCTCCATGACAGCATCGGAAATCCCCGCCTTCAGAGTATCAAACAGCCCTTTTAGCCGACTGGCCAGCCGGGCGGCATCCAGCCCGCCAGCCGCGGGAAGATCGCGCAAGATTTCCATCAGCGGCTCCTGCCAAACCGCATCCGCTCCACCAGCCCCGCCTTCGGACAGCACGATCTTCTGGCATCGGGAAATAATGGTGGGCAGCAGCGATTGAGGGGAAGCGGTAACCAATAGCAACAGGGTTTTTGGCGGAGGCTCCTCCAAGGTCTTCAGCAACACATTGGCAGAGGTTACATTCATGCAGTCGGCCGAAAGCAGGATGCCCGCCTTCCAGCCTCCCTCGAACGAAGTCTGGGTCATTCGGTGGACCAATCCACGAACTTCCTCCGCCTTGATCTGCCGGGCCTTGCTCTGCGGCTCGATCCAAAGCGTATCCACATGCTTGTGCGCCTCGACCTGTCGGCATCCGGTGCATTCATTGCATGGCTTTTCGGCACTTTCGCAAAAGAGCAGCTTGAGGAACGATTCGGCAAAGTGCAATGCATTGCCACGCGGAGAGCCAACAAGGACATAGGCATGCGCAAGGCGACCGGATTCAAAACTGTTCCGTATTCCCTCCCATGCCTCGATATGCTGGTCGACAACGTCCATGGCTACAGCAAGGCCCCCTTCACTGCGTCCCAGATATCGGAAGAAACGTCGGCGATCGGCCGGTCGGAATCGATGGTGCGGAAGCGCGCCGGTTCGCGCTGGACCAGCTGGTGGTAGCCATCGCGCACCCGATGATGAAACTCACGCGCTTCGCGCTCGAAACGGTCGTGCGATTCCCTCCCATCTGAATAGCGCTCTTCCAGCCTTTGGAAGCCGCGCTCGACGTCCAGATCAAGCAGAATGGTCAGGTCGGGCTTGCGCCCATGGATGGCGAACTCATTGATGGTATCAAGCGTGGCGATGTCCATGCCACGCGCAAAGCCCTGGTAGGCCAGAGTGGAATCGATAAACCGGTCGCACAAAACCCATGTCCCGTCCCCCAACGCCGGAAGAACAACCTGGTCCATCAATTGCGCGCGACTGGCGGTAAAGAGCAATAACTCGGCGCGTTCGCCGAGGGCTTCGCCGGCAGCGTCGTGCTGGAGAATGTTGCGGATGGCCTCACCAGTAGAGGTGCCGCCAGGCTCGCGGGTGCAAAACACCTCGACACCTTGAGCTTCCAGCTTTTTGGCCAACAGCCCGATCTGTGTCGATTTCCCGCTGCCTTCCGGTCCCTCAAAGGTAATAAATTTCCCCGACATGCTAAAGCTTTCTAAGTTTGGGTCCCTCAGACGTGTCTTTCACAGTCCAACCGAGCTCGGCAAGGCGATCGCGAATGCGGTCGGACTCTGCCCAGTTTTTCTCGGCGCGGGCAACGGTACGGGATTCGAGCAGTTGCTCAACCTCTGCGGAAACCTCCTCTTCCTGCGGAACGAGCAGGCCGAGCACGGTATCGAGCTCTTTCCAGAGGTTGGCAACCGCAAGCGCTTCTTTTCCGGAAACCGGATGCTCCGCCATCGCCTTGTTGCCCGCATGAACCATATCAAAAATAGCCGCCATGGCTCCAGAGATGTTCATATCGTCATCCATCGCCTCGGCAAACCGAGCACGGGTGTTTGCGGCCCACCCGGGCAGTTCGCCTACTTCGGCTTCGGAGCCGACGGCCTCCATGACGGTAGTATAGAACTCGTCGAGACGCTTAAGCGCAGCACGATTGGCATCGAGCGACTTGAAAGCAAAGTTGAGCGACTGGCGGTAGTGCGAAGAGAGCAGTTCATAGCGCACTTCGCGGCCAGAGTAGCCCATGTCCAGAATTTCACGCAACGTATGGAAATTACCGAGCGACTTGGACATTTTTTTGCCATCGACCACAAGGTAGCCGCAGTGCATCCAGTATCTGGAATAAGGCTTGCCTGTGGCCGCCTCGGACTGGGCAATTTCATCTTCATGGTGCGGGAAGATGTTGTCGACACCACCGGTGTGGATGTCAAAGCTTTCGCCAAGCAGCTTCATGCTCATGGCGGAACATTCGATATGCCAGCCGGGCCGCCCCCTGCCCCATGGAGAATCCCAGACGACATCGCCGTCTTCGGGAACATAGGCCTTCCAAAGGGCGAAATCGGCGGCATTGTCCTTGTCGTATTCGTCCTGATCGACGCGGGCGCCGGCCTGCATGCCCTCGCGGTCGAGGTGGGCGAGCTTCCCGTATTCGGCAAACTTGTCGATGCTGTAGTAGACCGAACCATCGTCGGACTGGTAGGCGTAGCCCTTTTCGAACAAGGTTTCGATGAGGGCGATCATTTCAGGAATGTAGTCGGTCGCCGCTGGATAGTGCTCGGCCGGCTCGATACCGAGCTTGGCGAGATCGGCGAAGAAGGCATCGATATACTTCTTCGTGTACTCCTTGAGCGGCAGGCCCTGCGCAATGGAAGAGCGGATGGTTTTGTCGTCGACGTCGGTCAGATTCTGCACCTGGACAACCTCAAAGCCACAGAACTTAATGTAGCGGCGCAGAAGATCCTCGAACATGTAGGCGCGAAAATTGCCGATATGGGCATAGTTGTAGACCGTCGGACCGCAGGTGTACATGCGGACACACTTCCCATCGAGCGGGACCAGCTCCTCCTTGGAGCGGTTCATGGTGTTGTATATCTTGAACGCCACGACTATTCCCCCTCCAGCTCAACCTTTGGCGCATCCTTCCAGAGCTGTTCCAGATCGTAGAACTCGCGCAACTCGCGCTCGAAGATGTGCACCATTACGCCGTGATAATCCATGATCATCCAACCGCTGTCCGGAACACCCGTTTTGTGGTACCCCTTAAATCCCGCATTCTTGAAAAGGCGCTGCAAGCCATCGTAGAGTGCTTTTAGGTGCGGCTTGTTGGCCCCGGTTGCGATCACGAAGTAGTCGGCAATGTTGGCATGCTGACGAAGATCCAGCGTAACAATATCCTCCGCCTTGCGATCCTCAAGAAACCCGATAATCTCTTTTATAATTTCCAAATCCTTATCCATGTCTTCCTGTCTAGCCCTGATAGAGGCCGTGTTCGAATATGTACATTTCAACTTCGGGCGGCACCAAATAGCGAATGGATAGGCCTTCGGCCACACGCATGCGAATCTCGGTCGATGAAACTTCGACCTGATGCGCCTCCACTATGTTGTCAAGCAGGCCCTGCCTATGACGTTCCGCCACCTGCACCTTCCCGATAATTTTCTCCAAATCGTTTTCCCCCGGACGAAGGAAGGTGGCAACCTCGCAAAGATCGAGCAACTCGTCAATCTTGTACCAATTATGAAGATCCACCAATGTGTCCGAGCCTACAACAAGCACCCATTGGACATCCGGACACTCCGCCCTGAGCTCGCGAATGGTATTTAGTGTGTAGGAAACCCCTCCCCGCTGAATCTCAACATCGGATACCGAGAAACGGAGATCGGCCTCGGTCGCCAACCGGAGCATGTTCAGGCGGTGGTCCGCCCCAACCCGTTGGAGATGCTGCTTGTGCGGCGGGATGGCGGCGGGAATAAATACGACTTCGGACAACTCCAAGCGCTCAGCGGCATCCTGGGCAATGACCAAATGTCCCAAATGCAACGGGTCAAATGAGCCTCCGATTATGCCGATACGCTTTGCCGCTGGACAAGACTCCATCATTTATGGTGATGACGATGGGCGAGGCAGTACTAGTACCACTGCTGCCAAACCTTAATCACATCGCCCGCCTCGATTTTTACATCCTTGGAAGGATCCTTTTCCAATGCCCTGACATTGTATGCGTAGATTTTTCCATGCCGGGTAATGGTTACCTTTTTCTTGTTTGCAAAGGCCGTATAGCCGCGAGCTCCGGCAATGGCCTGCAGCAGAGTGGTTCCACTCATAAGCTGGAACTGTCCAGGTTGCATGACTTCGCCCTGCACATAATAAACCTTCGCAGTCATGGTTACATTAACCGACACGTTTTTATAAATACCGCCGTCAACATAACACCGCTCAATCTTCTGCTCCAAAGCAGATGTTGTGAGTCCGGCGGCTTTAATCGGTTCTTCAATGTGCAACAGGCTGATCTCGCCATTTTCATCAATGACCAGTTCCAACTGCTGCTGTTCCATGATCCCGCTGAAACGGATATAGATGGGGTCAAGGGCTTTCAAGACATAGGCTCCAGCTCCATCCTCGGAAGACAAGGAAACAGGAACTCTCCCATCCGCCGCACCGGAAGCATCTTGCGCGGGCACGTGGACTGGCTGAATTACACAGCCATTTACAAAAACAGAAACAACCAACATTAAAGTGAGAAACAACGTTCGAACCATCTCTTCAACCTCTTTCCATAAAATCACTAGACATTATCGCCTGTTCCCACTTCGCTTTGGGAACTGTGGTAATAATCGGAGTAATACGAGTGATAATAGTAATAGTAGTCATCACGCATTACATTGATATTGTTCAAAACAGCACCAACCGAAGAAACTCCCAGTGTCTCCATCATCTGCTTGGCCTTGATGAGCATGTCCCGCGGATACTTGCGATATTGAACAACAAGAATTGCACCATCGGCTTCTTTTGCAATAATCGACGAATCACTTATGCCCACCAACGGTGGAGTGTCGATGAGAACCACGTCATACTTGGTCTTCAAGCTTGCGATAAGTTCCCCAATACGCTTCGGGTCCAAAACCCCAAGCGATGTGCGGGGCAGCCGCCCGCTCGGGAGAAAATGAAGATTCGGAACACTTGTGGCCTTAATAGCCTCTTCCACCGGCACATCGCGCAGAAGCACATTGGTCAGACCAAAACGATTGGATACACCAAGAATTGTATGCTGAACCGGGCGGCGAAGGTCGGCATCGACCAGCAAAACATTTTCACCTTGCTGTGCACATACATAGGCAAGATTGAAGACCGTGGTCGACTTACCTTCCCCGGCACCACTACTCAAGACGCAGAATGCCCCCTTATTCGATCCACCTTCGGTAAAGGCTAGGTTGGTGCGAAGCACACGATAGGCTTCCGCATGCTCACTATCAGGTCCCTCTTCCACCAATGGCCGCACCTTTTGCGGAATCAATCCGAGGACAGGAAGGCCCAACAGTCGCTCAACATCGTCTGCTGTTTTAATCGACGTGTCCAAATATTCAATAAAGTAGGCCAAACCAACCCCCGCGCCCAAGCCAACAAAAATGCTGAGCAATACATTCATGAAAAGGTTTGGGCTGACCGGACGATTGTTTGGCTCGGCAACATCGATAATTTCAACCGGATTGCGCGGAACCTGCAACGTAATAACTTCCTTACGTTGCTTAGACATAAGCTGGTTGTAAATAAAACGCTCGGTTTCAAGCTCAGCCATCGCAATTCTGAACGGACGGTATTTCTCTCCCTGCGATTCAATACTGGTTGAACGGACCCCTGCCAAGGCTCTGTCAAGATTCTCAAACTTGCTCTTGGCAACCTCGTAATCGGTCTGAAGGCCGTTTCGCAGAGCCTTTAAACGATCCTTGAGTGCTTCCTGCAACTTTTTCTTCTGAAGATCATAGCGCTTAACTTCTGGGTGGTTTTTACCAAAATCAGCATCCAGGGAGCTTAATTGAACATCCATGTCCTGTATTTGCTGAACCGTGCTGACCACAACCTGATCGAAGGTAATATAGGAAGCCTGCTCCATCAAATCCTTGTCGCTTAACTCCTCCAGCTTCTTGAGTAAACTTTCCTTATCAAGCATTTCTCGATAAGCACCCAGGCGATCCCCCTCCATTTGCTGGAGGCGAACCTCGTCCACATCGTAGCTCCCCTCACCGCCAATGGTGGCAATATCAAACTCCGTACGAAGCTTCTGCACCTTGTCTTCCGCATCATCAACGCGCAACAATTGTTCCTTCAGGGCCTCGTCGATTTTGCCAATCGCCTCGCGAGCATCATTCAGTGCCAAATCAAGGCGCGAATCACGGTAGACTTCCGCAATTTCATTCGCAATCTTGGCGGCCTCGTTCGGATTGTCGCGTTTTGAGGAAATAACGATGAGCGAGGTGTCACGTTGCTGGAAAACACTAATGCTGTTTTTGAGAATCTTATACGCCACATCCCGGGAAAGCTTGTCCCCGGATCTTTTCCATTCCTCCTGTAGATTGAGACGATTAACCACCTCATGCAAAATCGGCTTCGACTGGATTATCTCGAATTGTGTCCGGAGAAAGTAGGGATTGTAGGAAGTTCCATAATACTGCTGTCCGGCAAACGGATCGATTTCCGGACTATCCTCCGATACGGAGATCCGGGAAGACGATGCATAGATATTCGGCAACATTAATGTGTATACTGTCCCCGTCAAAACAACCAGGATGGCAACAGCAAGGACAATCTCCTTTCTTGACCGAATAACCCGCCAATAATCAAGGAAATGAAGGCTACCTGATTGCTGTTCCGCTGACTCATTAACCATCGTCAAAACTCCTATACAAAAACCAAGATGGTGAAGGTAAACCTTCACCATCTTGTCTTCAAACCAAAACTCTAATTATCCGCGCTCTGCTAGAGACGCAACCGCCACCCGATATCAACCCGGTTCCGGGTGTATTCCCGAGCCGCTTCATTTTCCACATCCCGGTGCGAAATCTCATAGCCAACGTCCACAAAATTGTTTCGGTTGATTTGATACGAGCCGCGCAAGGACAGGCGGATATAGATTTCTTCATAATCCTGAATCGTCGCCAAGTTCTCCGAAGCATACTTGGAATCAAACATGGACAAGGTGTAGGATAAGGTAGAAGAGAGCGTAATCTTACCAGTCAAATCATGCTTTGCACCAAGGCCGATATTCAAACGATCCTGCGCATTGAAATAGGAGTTTTCCGCATAATAGAAAGAATACCCGAGAGTTCCATTAACGCTGGTACGATCCGTTATTTTATAGTCCAAACCAGCCTGAAGATAAGGCGTCGTCGAATCTTCACTTGTAGCGCCTTCTATGCTGGAGAACGAATAGCCAAGCTGAGCATTTCCAAGCATGTTTTGGTTAAAATTATGATCAACCCCTCCGTAGAGCGTAGTTGAATCATAACCGCCGCGGGAACCGGCATATTCATGGTTCACATAGTTTGCCCCCACCAGCCCATGGGTTGCATTTGGACGGAGCTCACGTCTATATGATCCATCTACCGTGAACTCATCA